>CAZUJZ010000095.1:0-13159 GCA_964620665.1 uncultured Desulfofustis sp.
GGATGGCCTGTCTGCCGGCCTCGGAGGCCAGCCGATCAGGCCGCAGCGCAGCAGCCGGAGGTACAGTCGACCAGCCCGGTAGTCCAGCTTACCGCCAAAAACGTGCCTGCCATTGCTTGGAGACGTTCCGTCTCAACCGCGAGCCCGGTCGAAGGCCGCCTTGAAGCCGGCTGCCGAGCGGGTGATGACCTGGTCGTCGGTGCAGAAGGCGAGCCGCATATGGCCGGGCGAACCGAAGCCCCGTCCCGGTACGGCAAGAATTCTTTCCTCCTGCAGCAGCGCACAGAAGCGGACATCATCGTCGATCGGCGTTTTCGGGAAGAGGTAAAAGGCGCCCTTGGGGGCGAGAAACTCGTAGCCGATATCCGCCAGCATCGAGCAGAACAGTTCCCGCCGCCGGGCGTAAATAGACGTGTCGATGGAGACATTCTGCAATTCGGCGACCACCCGCTGCATGAAAGCGGGAGCATTGACAAAGCCGAGGATCCTGGTGGCCAGGGTCATCGCATCGAGCAGCGCCGCTTTGTCGTCGGCCTGCGGGTGGACGGCCAGATAGCCGATCCGCTCGCCGGGCAGGGACAGGTCCTTGGAGAAGGAGGACAGCACGATGCTGTTGCGGACCAGCTGAAAAATCGGCGGGACCCGGCAGCCATCGAAGACGATCTTGCGATACGGCTCATCGGAGATCAGGTAGATGGTCGAGCCGAAGCGGTTGCCGGCCTCTTCGAGCAGTTCTCCCAGGGCGCTGATCGCCGCGGCGGGATAGACCTGACCGGTGGGGTTGTTCGGCGAGTTGATGATTACCGCCCGGGTCTTCTCGGTGATGGCCGTGTCGATGGCCGACAGGTCGAGGTTGAACTCCCCGTCGGTCTGCACGACTACGGCGGTACCCCCGTGATTGTCGACATAAAAGCCGTATTCGACGAAATAGGGCGCCAGGACGATGACTTCCTCGCCGGGGTTGAGCAGGGCCTTCATCACCACATTGAGGGCGCCGGCGGCGCCGCAGGCCATCAGCAGGTCGCCGTGATCGATGGTGACGCCCTGTTCGGCCGACATCCGGGCGGCGATCGCCTCCCTCACCCAGGGCAGGCCGCCGTTGGGCATGTAGCTGTGCTGGCCGGGCGTGGTGTTTCGGGCGGTTTCCTGCAGGATCTCACGAAACTGCGGCGGCGGCGGCACATCGGGATTGCCGAGACTGAAATCGCAGACCTGGTCGGCACCATATTGGATCTTGAGTTTGGCGCCCTCTTCGAACATCTTTCGAATCCACGAGGATTGGATGGAGAACTGCTTCATTTTTTCGGATATGGCCATGATTCCCTCATTGGTTGTCTGGCGGCGTCCATGTGGCGACGGGTGTCGCGGGCGCCTCCCGGTCAGGCGAATTTTCTCTTGAAATAGTCGTACGCGCTGTTGATTTCCTTCATCTTTTCTTCCGCTACATTGCGGAATTCATCTCCGAGGTGAGACACCTTGTCGGGATGGTATTTCATGCTGAGCCGGCGATAGGCCTTCTTGATGGTCTCGAGGTCGGCACCCGGTTCGAGACCGAGCACCGCGTAATAGTGGCTGTCGCTTTCCCGGGCGGCGGTGGCCTGCTGCTGCCGGCGATAGGTGTATTTTGCCTCGATGGTGCGCAGGTCATAGTCGGCGATTCCGAGAAAGGTGGCAATACGCCGGGCGGTCTGCAATTCGTTGTCCGGTGGCGGGTCCTTGGTGAAGATGATCTGATAGATCAACTCGAGCAGGATCAGGCGCGGCTCGTAGGCGAAGGTGGAGCGAAACTCCTGGAGCAGCATCTCGAGGGAGTCGGTGGCGCCGGTCGCCTCCTTGATCAGGTTCTTGACCCAGGCCATCTGGGTCTGGTTGTAGCGCAGGTTGACCTGAAAGAAGCGCTGAATAGTCTGAACTTCGTCCCGGGAGACATGCCCGTCGAGTTGGGCAATCTTGACCAAAATGCGGACCAGCAGCCAGACGAAGCGATTGTGACTTTCGGTCTGCGACGCTTCGTAGGTGGCGATGCGGTTTCGCGCCCAGTAAGAAAAACCCCAGAACAGGGCGATGAAGAACAGCACCGCAAAAAAGCCGGAGAAAAGGAGAAAGCCGAGCAGGTCGATCAGCGCCGGGGCGCCGCCGGTGACGAAAACGATGAGCAGCAGGATCAGCAGGCAGCCGCCGCAGCCGGGCGGTTGCCGTTGTTGGTAACGCATCATGACTCAGGAATGTGGTGTTGACGGGAAGGATGGTCGCTGTCGCTTTCGGCAACAAACAACGCCTCGATAAACTCATCGGCGTCGAAGTCGCGCAAGTCGTCGATCTGCTCGCCGACGCCGATGAAGCGGATCGGCAGTTGCAGCTCCCGGGTGATATTGGCGACGATGCCGCCTTTGGCGGTACCGTCCAGTTTGGTGAGCGCGATCCCGGTTACCCCGATCGCCTCATTGAACAAGGTGGCCTGGGAGATGCCGTTTTGCCCGGTGGTCGCGTCGATTACCAGCAGCACCTCATGGGGTGCGTCGGCCAATTGTTTGGTGATGACCCGTTTGATTTTTTTCAATTCCTCCATCAGGTTGGCGCGGGTGTGCAGGCGGCCGGCGGTGTCGATCAGGACCACGTCGTAGCCTTTGCTGACGGCCGTGGCCATCGCGTCGAAGACCACCGAGGAGGGATCGGCACCCTCGTGCTGGGCGATGACCCGGGCGCCGTTGCGTTCGCCCCAGATCTTCAGTTGAGAGATGGCCGCTGCCCGAAAGGTGTCGGCGGCGACCAGCAGCACGGATCTGCCGGAGGCTCTGAATTTGGCGCCGATTTTGCCGATCGTGGTGGTTTTGCCGACCCCGTTCACGCCGACGACCATGATCACGAACGGCCCCTGCTCCGGCATGACCAGTTCGGCGGGGCGGTTGGTGGCGGTGAGATAGGACTTCAGGGCGTCTTTGATAATATGCTTGAGGTGCTGCGGGTCGGAGAGATTGTCGCGCTTGACCTGCTTGCGTGCGGTTTCCAGCAGTTCCATCGTGGTGGCGATGCCGAGATCGGCGGTGACGAGGATTTCCTCGAGCTCGTCGAACAGGGCGGCGTCAATCTGCTTTCTGCCGAGAAACAACTCGTCGATGCGCTGGGTAAACGATTCCCTGGTTCTAACCAAGCGCTCCGACAATTTTTTGAAGATGGATGGCGACGATTTTTCTGGTTCTTCCGGCGGGCTGGGAGCAGCGGGAGACTCGACCGGCGGTGCGGTGGGTTCCGGCGCGGCCGGTTCGGCTTTTTCCGGCTTCTCTCCGGCTCCGTCAACCGGTTGCCGTCCTGTCCCACCATCGTCGGGGGTGTCGGGGACGGCGTCCTTTTTTTTCTTGCGAAACCAGCCGAGCATACCTGTTATCCTGTAGAGGTTGGTTGCCGGCCACCTCTGTTCCGGCGGTGGACACACCGGACAGACGGGCCGATCATCTCTTTCGATATCGAGTGAACATCGTATAGTAAGGGCTTGGCGCGCAGAACGCAACAAAAAGAGCGCTCCCCGTCGTTGTGGTGGGGCTGGGCGAAGGTGGCGATCAGGTTTGCATTTACACAAAATGAGTTGCTTTTCAGGTGAGCGGCATTAATGTAGAGTCGCCGTTTCAGGTAGAATCGGCACTCATACACTATTCTTTGTTTCAGGAGGAAGCAGCATGTCTCAATCATGTGATAGTAGCGGCTCGTGTGCTACCAAGGCAACCAAGGAATCGCAGCAGGCGGCACTTGCCCAGCAGGACAATGCCATCACCCGGTCGCTGGGAAAGATCAAAAACAAGATCCTGGTGATGAGCGGCAAGGGCGGCGTCGGCAAATCCACCGTTTCCGTAAATCTGGCTCTCAGCCTGGCCCAGCAGGGCTATCAGGTCGGCTTGATGGATGTCGATATCCATGGCCCCGATGTCGTACGGATGCTCAACCTGCAGGGAACCCTCGAAGCGCCGTCCGCTCCCGATGCCCTGGTGCCGCCGTTGCGCTACAACGACAATCTCAAGGTCGTGTCACTGGAATACATGATGCGCGATCGAGATGAAGCGATTATCTGGCGCGGCCCTCTTAAAATTCAAGCGATTCGACAGTTTATCGCCGACATGGATTGGGGCGAGCTCGATTACCTGATCATCGATGCCCCGCCGGGCACCGGCGACGAGCCGTTGACGGTGGCCCAGACGATTCCGCTGGTCAAGGCGATTGTGGTGACGACCCCGCAGAAAGTGGCCCTGGCCGATGTCCGCAAATCGATAAATTTCTGCCGCTCGGTCAATGTTGAGATCGTCGGTGTGATCGAGAACATGTCCGGGTTTGTCTGCCCGCACTGCAATGAGACCGTCGATATCTTCAAGTCCGGCGGCGGCGAGGAAGTAGCCCGCGAATTCGATCTGCCGTTTCTCGGCCGGGTGCCGATGGACCCGAAGGTTGTTGCCGCGGGTGATGACGGCGTGCCGTATCTTTCTACGGCCACGGACAGTCCGGCGGTGCAGGCGTTCACCGAGGTCGTCGCTGCCGTCGAGCGCCGTCTGCCGCCGGTGTCGGCCCCGTCCCCGTTGAAGATGGCCGGTGCAGCCGCGGCGTGTGGTTGTTCATCGGGCGGGTGTGGTTCGCAGAAAGGCTCGTGAGGGGCTTTTCTTTTTTTGCCGGAGATGGCATGATAGATGCCACACTGTGAAGGGAACCAACCTGCAAACCAATGGGGAGCCTGAAAGTTCCCCGATGATGATCGGACTACTATGAAAGTGGAACAGCATATTGTCGGGATGATGGGGGTCTGCTGCTATGTACTCAGTTGCGAGAAAACCGGCAAAGCGGCCATTGTCGATCCCGGCGGCGACGAGGAACGGGTACTGGCCGCGGTCGACCGGGCGGGACTCGAGGTCGTGTCGATTATCGCCACCCACGGCCACCCCGATCATGTCTGCGGAAACCGCCGGATCAAAGAGGCGACCGGCGCCCGGATCATCATGCATGCGGCCGACGACGATTTCTTCAATCAGCCCAACATCAAGAATTATTTTTCGATGCTCGGTCTCGAGGAGTCGCCGCCGGCCGATCTGCGCGTCACCGACGGTGATGTGATCACCATCGGTGAGCAGTCCTTGCAGGTTATCCACACGCCGGGCCACACCCCCGGCGGCATGTGCCTGTATAACCCGCCCGATCTGCTGACCGGCGACACCCTCTTTGTCGGCGGTATCGGGCGGACCGATTTTCCCGGCGGCTCGCACAATGAACTGATCGCTTCCATCATCGAAAAATTGCTCGTCCTGCCGCCCGAGACAGTTGTCTGGCCAGGTCACGGCTACGGCGGCAGCCGTTCGACCATCGAGGAAGAACACCGCTCCAACCCCTACCTCAGATAACCGCTTTTCCATGCGCGAAATCGTTCTCGGGACCGCCGGCCATGTTGACCATGGCAAAACCAGTTTCATTCGTGCGCTGACCGGTATCGAGACCGACCGGCTGAAAGAGGAGAAGAAGCGGGGCATCACCATCGAACTCGGTTTCGCTTATCTCGATCTGCCCTGCGGGCACCGGATCGGCATCGTCGATGTGCCCGGTCACGAACGGTTTGTCAAAAACATGGTGGCCGGGGTCACCGGCATGGATCTGCTGGCTTTTGTCATCGCCGCCGACGAAGGGATTATGCCGCAGACGCGGGAGCACTTCGATATCTGCCGGCTGCTCGGGGTCAGCGAAGGGTTCGTGGTGATCACGAAAAAGGACCTGGTCGACGAGGACTGGCTGGAGATGGTCATCGAGGAGGTCGGCGATTTCTGCAGCGGCAGTTTTCTCGAAGGGGCGCCGATCGTCACGGTCTCATCGATCAGTGGCGAAGGGCTTGACCAGGTGGTCGACATTGTCGATCGCTTCGTCCGGCAGCACCAGTTCACCGAGGCCTTCGGGCCGTTTCGGCTGCCCATCGATCGGGTTTTCGCGATGAAGGGATTTGGCGCCGTGGTTACCGGTACGTCGATTTCCGGCCGTACCGCTCTCGGCGACGAATTGCGTCTCTATCCCGGAGAGCGCAGCGCCAAGGTGCGCGGCATCCAGGTGCATTCGCGGGCGGTGGAGGTGGTCGAGGCGGGGCATCGCACCGCGATCAACCTTCAGGGCACCGAGCTGGAGGAGATCAATCGGGGTATGGTACTGGCCACCCCGGGGTGTCTCGAGGCAAACTTCATGCTCGATTGCTTCCTGTTTTACCTGCCGGCCAATCAAAAACCGCTCAAGCATCGCAGCCGGGTGCGGGTCCATCTCGGTACCGCCGAGTTGACCGGCCGGATTTCTCTGCTGACCGCCGATGAAATCAAGCCCGGCGAGGAGCTGCCGGTGCAGCTTCTGCTGGAGGAGCCGGTCGCGGTCTGGCCGGGCGATCGCTATGTTATCCGCAGCTATTCACCGGTGGTGACCATCGGCGGCGGCGAAGTGCTCGGCTGCCAGGCGCCGAAAAAACGCAAGCGACTGGCGGAAAAAGACCGCGCCTATAACGAATCGGTGTTTCAGCTCCTGCAGCACGGCAGTGTCGAGGAAAAGCTGTTGCTCTTTTTGAAAGAGGCCTGGACCATCGGCCTGACGTTTGACCAATTGGCGGTGCGGCTCGGGATCTTCGGCAAGCAGCTGACGAAACTGCTCGGCGTGCCGCTGTCGGCCAAACGCATCGTTGTCGTTGATTCGGCCGCCCAACGTTATCTGGCAAAGGAAGCGGCGGACGAGGTGATGGCGACCATCGTCTCCTCGCTGACCGCCTACCACCAGTCCCATCCGCTGAAAAACGGCCTGTCCAAGGAAGAAGTGCGCTCCGGTTTCAAGCACTCCGTCAACCCGAAAGTATTCAACTATTGTTTAAACGAGTTGTTGCGCAAGAACGTGGTGGTGCAGGAAGAATCGGTGATCCGCCTGGCCGGCCACCAGGTGGCGCTGAAGGCCGACGAGAAGCAGTTGCGTGCCGATCTGCAGGCCTGGTACCGCCAGCGGGGCCTGATGACCCCGACCGTCAAGGAGACCTACGAGCACTTTGCCCACTATCCGGCCGAACTGGTCAAGGGGGTGATCGATCTGCTGCTCAAGGATGGCACGCTGATGAAGGTCAGCGAGGTGTTGTACTTCGATGCCGCCCAGTTGCAGGACCTGCAGCAGAAGGTGACAGCCCATCTCAAAGAACACGGAGAGATCGACGCGCCCGGATTCAAGGAACTGAGCGGCCTGACCAGAAAGTTCTCCATCCCTATCCTCGAATACCTGGACCGGATCAAGCTGACCATCAGGATCGGCGACAAGCGGGTCCTGCGCAAGAAGGGCTGATTCGGTCTTCAGCGCCGCCGTGCCGCCTCCGGCGCCTCGTCGTGCCAGGCGATGGCCAGCATGCGGGTGGTCTGCTCGGTTATCCTGACCCGATCACCAATGGCCAGTCCGGGAATGGCGACGATGTCCTGGCCGCAGACGAGGACCGGATAGCGGTGCCGCCGGTGGCGCGGGATCTTGCGATCGCTGAGCAGGCGGCTCACTTTTTTGCTGCCCGGCGCCCCGAGCGGCACGAACCGCTCGCCGGCGGCCGGGGCCCGGAGGACCAGTGGAAACGGGGCAAGATCGGCATCGATGAGCAGCGCTGTGGCGCCGGCCGCCCGCCGCTGTGTCACCAGTGCTATTTCGATCGAGGCGGCGTGGCCGGGGAGCGGATAGACCCCCGGACCGTCAAGGGTCAGCGGCGGGCCGAACCGGTCACGGTGCGCGCTTCGCGGATGCGTGGTGCTCGCCGAAAAGACCATGGTCTGCCCGACTTTCCGGGCACTAACGGAGCCGGGCAGATCGAGGTGGGCGCCGTTTTTCCCCGATATAATGCACTGCAGCAGATCTTCGATGTGCCGAAAGCTCGGTCTGCTGCCGCTCTGCCAGCAGATTTTTTCCAGCAGCCGCCGTTGCAGGGCCCGGTGGAGATCGCCAAAGGGTGCCAGCGACAGTGTCAGTCCGTCGGCAGGTGTTCCGGCGACCAGCTCGGTATAGTGGCTGTCGACGATGCCTTGCAGATAGTCGTCGTCGCCGGCACAGATCGTCGCCGTGGTGCGCAGGTTTTTCCTGATCGCGCTGTTGTAGCTGCGTTCCAACAGCGGCAGCAGCTCAAGACGCACCCGGTTGCGCAGGAACCGCGTGCAGAGATTGCTGCTGTCCAGGGCGGAGGAGATGCCGCGTGATTGCAGATAGCTGGCGAGTTCCTGCTTGCTGATGCCGAGCAGTGGCCGAATGATGCGGCCGCTTTTCCAGGCCATGCCGGCCAGCCCCTGTAAACCGGTGCCCCTGATCAGCCTGATCAACACTTCCTCCGCCTGATCGTCGCTGGTATGGCCGACGGCGATCGACTCGGCGCCGCACGCTCTGCGCACCTGCTCCAGGGCCCGGTAGCGAAGCCGCCGACCACACGCCTCGAGAGACTCGCCGCTGTGCTGCCGCTCCCGCGCCACATCGACAGCGATGATACGACAGCCCACCGCCAGCTGGTGGCACAGGTGCTCTACCAGCTGGTGCTCGTGTGGTGTTTCCTCCGGGCGCAGACCGTGGTCGACATAGACGGCCGTCAACCGGCAGTCGGGCAGCAGGTCGGCGAGCAGGAGGAGCAGCGCCACCGAATCGCTGCCGCCGGAAACGCCGACGACCAGGTGTGCGGGCCCCACGACCAGCCGGTGGCGGGTGATTGCCTGCAGGACGGCGGCGTGGAGAGCAGTGGTTGTTTTCATGCCGGCGATGGCACCAAAAAGTCTGAATTGGTGAGCTTTTTGTTTGCTTTGGGAGATGATTGGTATACCATACGGAAAAGGCGCCGCAGGCGCAACAGGCCTTTTGGCCCGCTGCGGCGCGTTTGATCTGCCACGGGGTGGTTTTTCATGTTGAAGATGCTGGTCGTTGAAGACGAATTTATCAGTCGTGTCCTGCTGATCGAAATGATGGCCGCCTACGGGGTCTGTCATGTCGCGGTCGACGGCCGGGAAGCCATGGATGCACTGCACCGGTCGTTCGACAGCGATGAACGCTACGATCTGGTCTGCCTCGATATCATGATGCCCGAGATGGACGGGCAGGAGGTTCTTACCGAAATCAGGACGCTGGAGCGGCAACGCGGTCTTTCCGGCCGTGATGCCACCAAGGTCATCATGACGACGATGCTGACCGATTCGCAGAGTATCGTGAAGGCGTTTACCGAAGGGCGTTGCGAAGCCTATCTGACCAAACCGATCGATCGCGTCAAGCTGATCGCCACGTTGCGTGACCTGAACCTTATCGAATGAGCCATGACCGACAGATTCCGACAGGAGCGGATCAGGACGTATCTGCTCAACCAGTTCAATCTTCCCGCCGAACAGATCGACGGTATGATTCCCGGTTTTATCTCCTCTTTGGCCGAGCACCTGGCAAAACTCGAGGAAGCCTTTCACGGCGGAGATCTCGAGAGACTCGGTAAAGCCGGGCACACCATCAAGGGCGCCCTGCTCAATCTCGGCCTCCACGATTGTGCCGATCTTGCCTACGAGATCGAAAAGAAAGGCAAGAGGCAGCAGGGCGACAGCGAGCTGGAACGACTCTTCGTGACGCTGCGCGATACCTTGCAGCCCTATCTCCGCTGACTTCCTGTCCGCAGCCCTTCGGGCCTTTTTCTCCGTCCAGCCGGACCTGCGCGATGCAGCCTCCGGCAGAACCGACCAGCCTCCCGGAAGCTCATTCTTGTTGAAGATGGCTCTGTGTGTCGCCCGGATTGATCTCCCGAACAGGCGGCAACGATGTCGGGCCGCCCCCCTTAGTCAACGCTCGGTCAGTACGGCCAGCAATCTTCGATGAATATCGTCGAAACCGCCGTTCGATAGAAGCGCAATCACGTCGCCCGGCCGGGCGATCGTCTCGAGTCTGGTCAAGATTGCCTCGGTGTCGGCACAGGCAACGGCCTCGCCGCCGCTCCGGCCGATATCTTCGGCCAGGCGGGCCGCGGAGAGCCGGTCCAGCCGGTCGGTTTCCTTGAGGATCGGCGGTTCCTTGATGATCGACAGGTCGGCCGCCCCAAATGAGCCCGCATATTCACGTTGAAAGAGCGAGCGGCGCGAGGAGTTGGAGCGCGGTTCGAAAACCGCAATCAGACGGCGGCCGGCGTAGGCCTGCCGCAATGCGTTCAGGGTCTCCCGCACGGCTGTCGGGTGATGGGCAAAATCGTCGATGACGATGATATCGTCGATGACGCCGCGAATCTCCTGGCGTCGCCTGACCCCGGTGAAGGCGCTGCAGCCGGCGAGCAGGGCGGCGCGGTCGAAGCCGAGATGGTTCATCACCGCCACTGCGGCGGTCGCATTCAGGCAATTGTGCAGACCCGGTTGGCGGATAATCACGTCGGCAAACAGGTCGTCCCGGCGGTAGAGTTCGAAGCTGGTTCGGCCCGGCCGCTGATCGATGGAGCCGATCCGCCAGTCACGACCCGCTTGCCGGCCGTAGCTCTGCACCGGGCAGCGGGCCGGGGCGGCGATATCGGCGACTACCGGGTCATCGAGGTTGGCCACCAGCAGTCCGTGCGGCGGCAACAGGGAGACAAAGCGGCGAAATGAGTGCTTGATGGCCTCGAGGTCGGCGAAGATATCGGCATGATCGAATTCGATCGAGGTGATTACCGCTACTTCGGGCCGGTAGTGGAGGAACTTTGAACCCTTGTCGAAAAAAGCGGTGTCGTATTCGTCGCCTTCGACCACGAAAAACTCCCCGTTGCCCAGCCGATAGTTGGATCCGAAGTCCTGAACGATGCCGCCGATCATGAAGCCGGGATCGCTGCCCGCGGTGTGCAGCGCGGCGGCAAGCAGGGAAGCGGTGGTCGTTTTACCGTGGGTGCCGGCGATCACCAGCGGGCGCCGGGAGGCGAGAAACAATGAAGCGATGGCTTGCGGCATGGACAGGTAGGGCAGGCCGGCTTCGGCGAGTGCCCGGGCTTCCGGATTGTCTCGGCTGATCACGTTGCCGACGACGACCAGATCCGGGCGATGGCTGAGATTGTCGGGCCGGTAGCCGGAGCCCACCGGGATGCCGAGCTTGTCGAGCAGATCGGACATCGGCGGATAGAGCGGATTATCCGAACCGCTGACCTGATAGCCCTGTTCGGTCAACATGCCGGCTAAAGCGGCCATCGCGGTGCCGCCGATACCCATTAAATGGATCGACTCTACCGTATCCGGCAGACGGTTCAGCGCCGGGTCGAGCAGGCTTGCCGCCTCAGTCACCTTTGTTCACCGTTTCGGCGATGGTGGAGTGGATGGCCTTGAAGGTCTCGTCGAAGGTGGCCGGGGTCAAACGGCCGACTTCAATGAACTTGACGGCGATTTCCTTGGCGATTTTGAGCACGGTGTCGTCCGAGACTGGAGCGTCTCGCCGGTCCGGGAGTTTGTTTTTCGGGTCCATTGCTGCCTCCACGGTTTCTTCGATACAAAACGGGGTTGTTCGGCTGCGGCTTCTTGCCGGTTATCGTCTGCCGGTTGGCCGGAAAAGCGCCTCTGCTGCCGGAAGAAGGCCAATTCGTCACGAAGCAGCAGAGGCGTGGGCCAACGGAAAGAACCGGTCAAGCCCTCCCCGATTGGAGTCATGAATTGTCGTAGAGGCAGGTTATAATCCAGCCGCAGCGCCGATGCAACGAGATCCTCCCCGGCCGGTGCGGTTACCCCGATTTGGCCGGCGATCGACCCCTTGCATCTTGTGCCTCGCTGTTCTATATTATCGATAATATGCTGACGGAGGTGATATGGCCACGGCAAAGGTAGTGCGCAAAAGCCTGAAAGACCAGGTCAAGAAGATCCTGATCGAGCGCATCGTCGAAGGGACGCTGGTGCCGGGAGACCGCATCAAGGAACTGCAGGTCGCAAAAGAGCTGGGCACCAGTCAGGCCCCGGTCCGGGAGGCCATCCGCTGTCTGGAAACCCTTGGCTATGTGGATCATATCCCCCATGTCGGGGCGATGGTCAAAAACTTCAACCGCCGGGAACTGGAAGAAGCCTACCAGGTCCGCGAGGCCGTTGAAGTCTTTGCCGTCGCCGGCCTGGAGGAGGCGCATGCGCCGTTGCTCACGGTGCTGCACCAGTGCCTCGATGATATGCAGACAGCCGTCGAGCAGCGGGAGATCCAGGTGCTGACCAAGGCCGACAACCGGTTCCACCGGGCCATTGTCGAATATTTAGGCAACACCACCATGGTTTCGGTATGGGACTCTCTGAAAATCCAGGCCCAGGTGGTCGGCACGCTCGTCGAAGCGGCCATGCCGCTGCAAGCCATCTATGAACTTCACCCACCGATCGTTGCCGCCCTTCAACAGCAGCGCAGCCGCGATGCCGCCGCCTTGCTGACCGAGCATTACCGAACCATCAAAGCGTTCTGGGGCAGAAGCGACTGATCTGCCGCCGGACGCATAACCTCTCCGCCGATTTCGTGCTGCGCGAAGGGGGACATCTCATCCCGAAACGCTGCGGCCGTGACGAGTTGTGCGCACGGTTCGCCCTTTGTTTGACCGGTAATGAAGCTCAGTCGATCCTGAACCGGATCGTCACGGCAGCATAACGGGCGCCGAGGTGTTCCAGAGAATAGGTCGTCGTGTGCCCTTCGCCGATTCCCGCCGGGAATGAAATGACCACCGGAATCTCGCCGTCGATTGCCCCGGCGCTCCCGCATCGCCAGCAGGAGAAAAAACCCCCGGGTCCGCAGCCGCCGCATTCCGGGCAAAGCCATCGGGCCGGCAGCAGCAGGCGAAGCTGGCCGCCGGAGGCGGCTTGACGAGCCGTCAGCGCAACATCGAGTGTGAGCGGGGCGGCCCGGTTCCGGCCGGCAGTATGCTGCCGGTGACCGGTATCGGCAAAGAGGCGCTCGAACTCCACGTCATCCCGCTCTGTCGCCGACAACGGCTCTGCCATCCGCTGCCGCCGGCCGGTCGTCCGCGGCTGCAGCTGCCGGTCATAGTCCTGGCGGCGTTGCGGATCGCTCAAGACGGCGTAGGCCTCCTGGATGACCGGAAAGGGTGAATGTTTCTCCTTGTAGATATCGGGATGAAAGGCTTTGGCCAACCGGCGATAGGCCGATTTGATTTCCTGCTGCGACGAGTCGGTGGAGATTCCCAGGATGATGTAGTAGTTCTTCGGCATTG
>CAZUJZ010000096.1:0-13121 GCA_964620665.1 uncultured Desulfofustis sp.
AAAATTTTTCGCATGCCTTGATTTTGAACGAAAATCTAAGTTTTGCAAAAGGCTCGACAGAAAAAAATCGATGTAGGATGGGAGAAGTGCGCTTTTCAGCGCTTTTTGCCGGCCGAATGGCGGGCCAGCAGGGACTGCAGTTTCCACGGTGACGAGAGACAGACGTTTTCTTCCTCGCAAGCCGACATCACATCGCAGAAGACCAGAAACTCGACAAGCGCATCGTTGACCGGCCGGTCCTTGCGGCTGATGATATGCAATTGCCGCTTCATGTCGACGCCTTCCACTTTGAGCGTTTTGAGCCAGCCGTTTTCCACTTCGCGGCAGACGGTCAATGCCGATAGGCAGGCGATGCCGACCCCGGCCTCGACGGCACGCTTGACTGATTCGGGATGGCCGGTCTCGAAAACGACGGTGATCTCTTCGAGATAATCCTTCATCTTTTCATGAAAGATGGCAGCAGTTCCCGAACCTTTTTCGCGCATCACCCATTTGCAGTCTTTCATATCCTTGGCAACATTGAACACATCATTGTTGGCCAACGGATCCGACGGCGCGGTGAGTACGACGAGTTCATCCTTGAACCACGGCCTGATTTTCAGATCACCGTTTTTTACCATCCCCTCGACAAAACCGATATCAACCGTCCCGTCGAGCACCATTCCCTCAACGATCTTGGTGTTGTAGACGAGCATGGTAACCATCACCTTCGGATGGGATTTCTTGAAGGCCCCGATCAGATAGGGAAGAATATAGTTGCCGAGCGAAGAGCTTGCAGCGATATTGATGGAACCGCTCAAGGTGTCGTTGCGCTCCGACATGATGCTTTCGATATTGGAGACCTGAGCGACGATATCCTTGGCCTGCGGCAGCAAATAGCGGCCGCGCGCGTTGAGAATCAAGCTGCGACCGTGCCGGTCGAACAGAGAGCCGCCCAATTGGTTCTCCAACTCGGCCAGGGCCATGCTGACTGCGGACTGGGTAACAAAGAGCTTCTTGCTCGCTTTCGTAACTTGGGCCGTCTCGGCAACCGCTATAAAAATCTCTAGTTGTCTCAGAGTGATGGACATGCTCTATTCCATGTTCATTTTTTTTGATAGTTTACATCGCAATTCCTGACAATGCACCGGGAATCATATCACATTATATGTTCTTTCATAAATAGTTTTCGGAACAATCGCCTTTTACCGGAAAAAAACATTTTGTTACACCCTGTTTCAAGCAGCCGATGACCGCCTTGAACATCTGTTGTTTCCAGCTAGCTCCTGTGTTGAACGCCCCGTGACGGGGAGTCACGACGAACAATGAACACCATCATCATGGCCGGAAGGCCGGCCGGGGGAGCTGAATTTCCTATTAAAATCGGAATCGTTCAAAACAACCCGAAGATATTAAAATAAATTTGACAGAGCAATAAACCTTTTTTATTATGCCTCCATTTCTGGCGATCGCTCATTACTGATTCCGACTGCCATACACCTGATAGTCGTTAACGGAGGACAGGTTACAGCTTGCTCCGCCGTTGGTTGAGATTCAATCAAGGAGGGATGTGCATGGACTATTCGGTTTTCCAATACCGGGACGACATCCTCTGGATTACCGCCTTTATCCTCGGGGGCCTGGTATTCGCCCTCGGACCGATTCTCATTGTCTACCTATTCATGCCGCGCAAGACCAGACAGGTCAGCGGCGCCCGTGACCAGTACATCGAATGCGGCATGGATCCGATCGGCGACAGTTGGATCCGCTACGGCATCGTCTTTTATCTCTACGCGCTGATCTTTCTCGCCTTCGATGTCGATGTCCTGTTCCTGTTTCCGGTAGCGCTTGCTTACAACGACGAGATGTTCGTCCTTCGCGACTTGATCGAAGTTCTTCTCTTTGTCGGCATTCTGTCGTGTGCCGTCGTTTATGCCTGGGTTAAGGGAGTATTCACGTGGGAACGCAAGACTTATCGCCGTCCTTAGATACGGTACCATCATCCTTTGTCCAATTTGCACTGGCCGACAAACTGATCGACCTGTGCCGGGCCAATTCGCTGTGGCCGCTGACCTTCGGTATCGCCTGCTGCGCTATCGAGATGATGGGTACCGGCGCCGCCCGGTTCGATCTCTCCCGCTTCGGCGCCGAGGTGTTTCGCCCATCGCCGCGTCAGAGCGATCTGATGATCGTCGCCGGCACCATCTCGAAAAAAATGGTTCCCGGAATCAAGGTTCTCTATGACCAGATGCCGGAACCGAAATGGGTCATTGCCCTGGGCAATTGTGCAATATCCGGCGGGCCGTTTGTCTATCCCGGGCAATACGGTATTGTCGAGGGCGTCGATCAATTCCTGCCGGTCGATGTCTTTGTTCCGGGTTGCCCGCCGCGACCGGAGGCGCTGATCGAAGGCATCATCGAACTGGAGTACAAGATCACCGGCTGGCGCCGCTGGCCGAAGGTCAAACCGCAATGGCGCGACATCTGAGCGCAGCCTCAGCCTGTAAGGAAACCACGCACCGATGAGCATTCAGGATACCACCAAAACGGCTTTGAGCCGGCTGTTTCCCGCGGAGGAAACTGACCTTCCGGTTGCGGAGACGCAAAGCGAAGAAACGGAAACGAGCCAGGCCCCGCCAAGGCGCAACGGTATCGTCGAACATGATTACGCCGCACGCGGCTTCCATCTCGATGTCCAGCTGGCCCCCGAACAGCTGCCCGAAGCGGCCCGGATCATGTTCGAGGTCGGCTATTTCCTCGAAGCGATCACCGGGGTCGACTGGCCGGCCGAAAAGCAACTCGAGGTGGTCTACGATTTCAGTCGCTATGATTTCGAGCTCTGCCGGGTGGCGATCAGGACCAGGATTGCCAGAGACCAGCCGCACCTGCCGACCATCACCCCGATTTATACCGGCGCCAACTGGCACGAGCGGGAGACTCACGATTTTTTCGGTATCGTCTTTGACGGGCACCCCCACCTGATCCCGCTCCTGCTGCCTGAAGATGCCGATTTTCACCCTCTCCTGAAGGATTTTCACGCATGAGCCAGCCGATCGAACTGCAGCAGGACGAAACCTTCGTTCTCAACGTCGGTCCCCAGCATCCGGCCACCCACGGCGTCCTGCGGGTCAAGATGACCATGGACGGGGAGTATATCTATCATGCCGAGACGGTGCTCGGCTATATTCACCGGATGCACGAAAAGATGGCCGAAAACCGGACTTACGCGCAATACATGCCGAATATGGGCCGGCTCGACTATCTCTCCGCGATGGCCTTCAATCACGGGTACGCGCTGGTGGTCGAGCGGGCCTGCGGCATCGAGGTGCCGGAGCGGGCGGAGTACATCCGGGTCATCACCGTCGAACTCAACCGCATCTCCTCCCACCTGGTCTGGCTCGGCGCCTATGTCCTCGATCTCGGCGGCTTCACCCCGCTGATGTACTGCTTCGACGATCGCGAGCAGATCCTCGACCTGCTCGAATCGGTCACCGGTTCCCGGCTCACCTATTGCTATTTTCGTTTCGGCGGCCTCTACAACGACATCGACGACGCGTTCATCACCGGTACCCGCGCTTTTATCACCCGTATGCGCAAAGAGCTGAAGATGTACCAGAAGTTGGTTACCGGCAACATCATCCTGATGAAACGACTCCAAGGTCACGGCCTGGTCGACCGGGATATGTGTCAGCGTTACGGGGCCACCGGCCCGGTAGCCCGGGGGTCCGGAATCAATTATGACGTACGGCGCAACGAGCCGTACTCGATTTACGACCGGTTCGACTTCGATGTCCCGGTCTTCAACGACGGCGATTCCTACGCCCGTTACCTGGTGCGCATGGAGGAAATCGAGCAATCGCTGCGCATCATCGAACAGGCGTTGGACCGGCTGCCCGACGGACCGGTCAACCCGGAGAAAAAACCGAAAATAATCAAGCCGCCGGCCGGCGATTATTACGCCGCCGTAGAGGCGGCCCGCGGCAATTTCGGCATCAGGCTGGTCAGCGACGGCACCAAGAATGCCTACCGGCTCAAGCTCAGATCGCCGACTTATTCGAACATGCATCTGTTCGACGAAGCCTGCCGCGGCATGCTGATCGCCGACGCCCTGGCGTTTATGGGCAGTCTCGACCTGGTTATTCCCGAAATCGATCGATAAATGGGGACCGCTATGAGTCTTACCCTGTTCAATGTCATCCTGGCAGTCGTTATCGCCATCTCCTTTGTCGGCCTCAATGCCGCCTATCTGGTCTGGGCCGAGCGCAAGGGCGCCGGCCTGTTTCAGCGCCGCCCCGGACCGATGGAAAACGGCCTGTGGGGCCTGCTGCAGCCGCCGATCGACGGCGTCAAGCTGATGACCAAACAGCTGCTTATCCCCGGCGGCGTCGACAAGGCGGTGTTCATTACCGCACCGGTACTGGCCATGTTCCCGGCCCTGGTCAGCTTCGTGACCATCCCGTTCAGCGACAACATCATCGCCCACCCGATCGACGTCGGTGTGCTGCTGATCTTCGCCTTCGCCGCGCTCGGCAGCATGTCGCTGCTGGTGGCGGGCTGGAGTTCGCGCAACAAGTATTCGATGATTTCCTCGATCCGGGCCGTCTCCCAGGCGGTCGCCTATGAGATCCCGCTGATGATCACCGCCATCACCGTGGTCATGATCAGCGGCTCGCTCAATCTGACCGATATCGCCGTCCGACAGCTTGACGGCATCTGGGCCTGGCATATCTGGCCGTTCCAGGATGACGTCGGTTTCAACCTGCTGATGCCGATCTCCTTTTTGGTGCTCTTCGTCTGCTCGGTTGCCGAGACCAACCGCGCCCCGTTCGACCTTGGCGAGGCGGAAAGCGAGCTGGTGGCCGGCTTTCATACCGAATATTCGAGCATGGGATTCGGTCTGTTTTTCATGGGTGAATACGCCAATATCGTCATCGGTGCCTGCCTGACCACCGTTCTGTTTCTCGGCGGTTGGTCCTGCCCCTTCGGCGATCTCGGCTTTTTCCCGCTGACTCACAATGTCGGCTGGTTCCTGTTGAAGATCTACCTGATCATCTTCGTCTTTATCTGGATCCGCTGGACGTTCCCCCGAACCACCATCTACGGCCTGCTTAACCTGTCGTGGAAGTACCTGATTCCCATTTCCCTGTTCAACCTGCTGCTCACCGCAGCCCTGCTGAAGGTATTCTGATCATGGGCGGTTATTTTTCCGATCTGTTCTTGGGCGCCAAGAGTCTGTTGGACGGCATGTGGGTGACCATCAAGGAATTTCCCCAACGACCGGTCACGCTGTCCTACCCGCACGAATCGGTACCGATGTACCGCCGCTTTCGCGGTCATATCGAACTGATCGGCGACGAGGAAGGAGCCCCGAACTGCGTGGTCTGCGGCCTCTGCGAACGTGCCTGCCCGTCGAATTGCATCACCATCACCAGTGAAAAACCGGAAGGCAGCAAGAAGAAGGTGCTGACCGGCTATACCCTCGATTTCACCACCTGCTCGCTCTGCGGATCCTGCGTCGAATCGTGCAACTTCAACGCAGTCCGTTTCTCCAACGAATACAATCTGGCCAGCACCCGAAAAGAGGATTTCATCTTCGACCTGCTGGCCCGGCTGAAGGAGCAGAATCAATGAACCCGGCTGCAACCGTAAACGCCGCGCCCGACCTGCTGACCGCCGACGGTCTGGTCGGCCTGATCTTCCTGGTGATGATCGCCCTCACCCTGACCGGCGGCTTTATCGCCGCGACCGCCGACCGCCTCGTCCGTGCCCTGGCCGGCGTGGTTGTCTGCTTTACCGGGGTGGCCGGCTTTTACTATTTTCTCAACTCACCGTTCATGGCGATGATGCAGATTCTCATCTATGTCGGGGCGATCTGCGTCACCATCTCGTTTGCCATCATGCTGGCCGCACCGGAACAGAGGAAGAAAAGCGGTCCGGTCAACATGCTCTCCGGCCCGCTCGGCTTCCTCGTCGCCGCACTGGTCTTCGGTGGTATGGCCGGCCTGGCCCTGCGCACCGAATGGCGTCCCTTCGACAAGGCCGCCGGCGGTACGGTCAGAGATATCGGCATCCATCTGCTGACCACCTATTCGATGGTCTTCGAACTCATCTCGCTGGTCCTGCTGGTCGCCATCATCGGGGCCATCGTTATCGCCCGCGGCGGGAGGTCTCGCTCATGACGATCCTGGCAATTCACCAGTACCTGACTACCTATCTGGTCTTCGGCGCCATGCTTTTCGGCCTCGGGGTCTACGGCCTGATAACCCGACGCACCCTGATCGGCATGCTGATCGCGGCCGAGTTGATGCTGGCCGGGGTGTCGATCAACTTCATGGCCTTTAACCGCTTTATCGCTCCCGACCCGTCGGTCGGCCAAATTTTCACGCTGTTCATCATGGCCGTGGCCGCCGCCGAGGCCGCCATCGGTCTGAGCATCGCCATTGGTGTCTATCGGCATTACAAGACGGTCGATACCGAAGACCTGGTCAACCTGAAAGGATAACACCGGTATGGATGCAACCACCATAGTCACCTCGAAGCTGCTGCTGGCCCTGGTCATTCCGCTGATCGGCGCCATCGGTGTGATGTTCAAGGGCGCCGAGGAAAATGTCCGGGAAGCCATCTCGTCGATTTCCTCGCTGCTGCTGCTCGCCGTCGTTGCGTCCATGGTGCCGGCGATCTTCGCCGGCAAGACCCTGTATTTCCAACTCTTCGAGTTGCTGCCGAACCTGACCGTGACCCTGCGGGCCGATGCGATGTCGATGATCTTCGCGCTGGTCGCCTCGTCGCTGTGGACGATTGCCGTCTTCTATTCGCTCGGCTACATGCGCGGCCTTAAAGAACATGCCCAGACCCGCTTCAACGCCTGTTTTGCGCTTTCCATCTTCGGGGCGATCGGCGTTGCCTTTGCCGACAACCTGTTCACCATGTACCTGTTCTACGAGATCGTCTCGATCTGCACCTACCCGCTGGTCGCCCATCACCAGGACCGGGAAGGCTACGAGGGCGGTCGTAAATACCTGGTCTACCTGACCGCTACCGCCAAGGCCTTTTTGCTGCCGGCGATGATCCTGATTTACGTGCTGACCGGCACTCTTGACTTTGCCACCGATATCCAGAGCGGCATCTTCGGACCGGAGGCAAGCAAACCGCTGGTGATCATGCTCTACGTCTTCTGCCTGTTCGGTTTTGCCAAGAACGGCGTAATGCCCTTTCATCACTGGCTGCCCGGCGCCATGGTGGCCCCGACGCCGGTCTCCGCGCTGCTCCATGCCGTGGCCGTGGTCAAGGTCGGCGTCTTCTGCACCACCCGGGTGATGCTCTATGTCTTCGGGGTTGACCTGATGGCGGCCCTCAACCTCGGCATACCGACCGCCTATTTCGTCGGCTTCACCATTATCGTCGCCTCGATCATCGCGCTGTCCAAGGACAACCTCAAAGCGCGGCTGGCCTACTCGACGGTCAGCCAGCTCAGCTACATCATCCTCGGCGTCGCGCTGCTCACCCCGGCGGCGATCCAGGGCGGGTTGATCCACATCGTCAACCACGCCTTTGCCAAGATCACGTTGTTCTTCTGCGCCGGCGCCATCTACGTGGCCGCGCACCGCAAGGATATCTCCGACATGGAAGGGCTCGGTAAAGTCATGCCGTATACCTTCGGCGCTTTTTTCATTGCCTCGCTGTCGATGATCGGGGTGCCGCCGGTGGCCGGTTTTATTAGCAAATGGCAATTGCTGGTCGGCTCCCTGCAGGCGCACCAGATCGGCATCCTGCTGCTGCTGCTCGCCTCGACCCTGCTCAACGCCGCCTACTTCCTGCCGGTAACGTATCGCGCCTTTTTCGGCAAACCGGCGACAGCCGGCGCCTATGCGGGCGTCAAAGAGGCGCCGCTGACCATGCTGATCCCGATCCTGATCGCCTGTTTCGTCTCGGTGGTGATCGGTATTTTCCCGAACTTCATGATGTCCTTCGTCAAGGCGGTGACCGGATGATTTCCTTGATCGATTCCCTGCTGGAGCGACGCTCTCTGTTGCGCTATCTGTTCTATGTAGTGGTATTTGGTGTCATCGTCTGGAGCCTGACGGTGGACACCTCGCATGCCCATACCTGGCTGGAACGCACGGTGCCCGGTTTCTGGAGCCTGTTCGGCCTGTTCGCCTGCATCGTGCTGATCTTTGCGGCCCGCTGGTTCGGTGGTGCCGGCATTGCCAGAGAGGAAGACTACTATGACAACTAGCGGCTTTTTCCATCCGGCACTGATGTTGATCATCGGCGCCCTCGCGCTGCCGCTGATCAAAGAACCGTTCCGCCGGCCGTTTCTCGTACTGGTCCCGATCCTGACGTTTATCAATGTGGTCTGGCTCGGCTTTCACCAGGGAACCTACGGCATAGTGCACTTCCTCGACTGGCAGCTGACCTTTGGTCGCATCGACAGCCTGTCCAATGCCTTTGCCTTCATCATGGCCTTGATGGCCATTATCGGTACCATCTACGGCCTGCATGTCAAAAACGTCTGGCAGCAGGTCGCCGCCTGGTTCTACGTCGCCGGTTCACTCGGCGCCATCTACAGCGGCGATTATCTGAGCCTGTTTCTGTTCTGGGAGATGATGGCCTTTGCTTCAACGTTTCTCATCTGGTCGAACAGGGAGGACCCCGACGCGCCGGCGGCCGGATTTCGCTACCTGCTCGTCCATACCTTCGGCGGCCTGCTGCTGCTGATGGGCTTTGTCCTCAACTACCAGGCCACCGGCTCGATCGCGTTCGAACTGCTCGATTACGACAACGCCAGGCTTTCCACCTGGCTGATCATGGGCGGCCTGATGCTCAACGCCGCGGTCATCCCGTTTCACTCCTGGCTGCCCGACGCCTACAGCAAGGCGAGCATCACCGGCTCGGTCTTCATGTGCGCCTTTACCACGAAGACGGCGATCTACACCCTGGCCCGCGCCTGCGCCGGCTTTGACATCCTGATCATCCTCGGGGTGATCATGGCCGTGGTCGGCATCATTTACGCATTGCTGGAAAACGATATCCGCCGCCTGCTCGGCTGGGAGATTATCAGCCAGGTCGGCTACATGGTGGCCGGTGTCGGCATCGGCACCGCCCTGGCCATCAACGGCACCACCGCCCACGCGTTTGCCCATATCCTCTACAAGGGGTTGCTGTTCATGGGCGCCGGCGCGGTCATCCAGGCAACCGGCCGACAACGCTTCACGGAACTCGGCGGGCTCTACAAAAAAATGCCGCTGACCCTGCTCTTCGTCATTGTCGGCGGGGTTTCGGTCTCGGCCTTTCCGCTGTTTTCCGGGTTCGTCTCCAAATCGATGATCATTGCCGCCAGCTACGAGCAGCATCTACTCTGGGCCGGGTTCCTGCTGACCATGGTCTCGGCCGGCACCTTCCTCGTCGCCGGTCTGCGGTTGCCCTGGCTGATCTTTTTCGGTGACTATCGCAGCGACGCCGCATCGTTCGAAAAAGCCGCCGATCCACCGTGGAACATGCAACTGGCCATGCTCGTCGCCGCGCTGCTCTGTTTTATCATCGGCGCCTGGTACCCGCTGCTCTACGGCCTGCTGCCCCACCAGGATATCGTTGCTGACTACCATCCCTACAGCTCCTATCATCTCAGCGAGACCCTGCAGATCCTGGCCCTGACCGGTGTCGCCTTTCTCCTGCTGAAAAACAAGATCGGCGCCCGGGCCGCCACCTATCTCGACCTGGACTGGTTTTACCGGCGCGGCGGCCGGGTCGTTCTCTGGCTGGCCAAAAACCCGATCCAGTGGTTTGACACCGCCTGGGGCGAAGCCTATCGCGTCGTCGGCCTGTTCTCCCTGATGACCACCGCCCGCTTCTGGTCCTGGTTCGACTGGCACGCCATCGACGGCCTGCTCGACGGTTCAGCCCGCGGCGTACGGTCATTCGGCAGGGTGCTGGCCCGCGTGCTGCAACGCGGTCAGATCCAGCTGACACTCGGCTATACGGTTTCTTTCGTCGCGCTGTTGTTGTTCGTCTATATCTGGCTTTAATACAAGATCAAGGACTCAACGAGATGGATCAACTTCTGTTAAACCCGGGATTTCCGCTGCTCAGCACGCTGATCTTTCTACCGCTGGCCGGCGCGCTGTTGCTGTTGCTGCTCACGAGCGACGGCGCCTGCCGCCTTGTCTCGCTGGTCGTCACTTCCCTGGTCGGCCTGCTCTCCCTGGTCCTGCTGGCCGGGTTTGACCGGAGTACCGCAGCCTTTCAATTCGGCGAGACCCATCCCTGGATTGACGCCCTGAACATCAATTATACCGTCGGGGTCGATGGCATCTCCATTCTGCTCGTGCTGATGACCGCACTGATCATGCCGTTCTGCGTACTCGCGTCCTGGTCCTATATCACGGTTCGGGTCAAGGCCTTCATGATCTGCCTGCTGGTCATGGAGACGGCGATGATCGGCGTCTTCGTCGCCCTTGATTTTGTCCTCTTCTACGTGCTCTGGGAGGCGATGCTGATCCCGATGTATCTGATCATCGGGATCTGGGGCGGACCGAGGAAGATCTATGCCTCGATCAAGTTCTTTCTCTACACGCTGGCCGGCTCTATTCTGCTGCTGGTGGCCATCATCTGGCTCTATCGACAGAACGGCTACTCCTTCTATATCCCGGACATGATGTGGCAGCCCTACGGCAGCACCGCCCAGATCCTGGTCTTTATCGCCTTTTTCCTGGCCTTTGCCATCAAGGTACCGATGTTTCCGTTCCACACCTGGCTGCCGGCCGCCCATGTCGAAGCACCCACCGCCGGCTCGGTCATCCTGGCCTCGATCCTGCTGAAGATGGGAACGTATGGGTTTCTCCGCTTCGCTTTGCCGATCGTCCCCGATGCCACCGTGTTGATGATGCCGTACGTGCTCTGGCTGTCGATCGCCGGCATCATCTACGGCGGTTTCACCGCACTGGCCCAGCAGGACATGAAAAAACTGATCGCCTACTCATCGGTCGGTCACATGGGCTTCGTGACCCTCGGCATCTTTTTGCTCAACAAGCAGGGCATCGAGGGAGCCCTTTTGCAGATGATCAACCACGGCGTGACCACCGGTGCACTGTTTCTCTGCGTCGGTATGATCTACGAGCGTACACACAGCCGGGAGTTGCGCAGTGCCGCCGGCGTCGGCGCCTTCATGCCGGTCTTTGTCACCTTCCTCGCCTTCTTCTCGCTCGCCTCGTTCGGCTTCCCCGGCACCAACGGCTTTATCGGCGAGTTCATGATCCTGGCCGGTACCTTCGAGTATGATATTGTCCTCGCCCTGGCGGCCATTCCAGGCGCCGTGCTGGCCGCTGCCTACATGCTGAGAATGTTGCAAAAAATCATCTGGGGAGGAACGGATAACCCGGATCAGTCCTGGATCAGCGATCTCAATCGTCGCGAGATCGTCACCCTGGCCCCGTTTCTGCTGTTTGTCCTGTGGATCGGTCTCGGCCCGGCCCCGTTTCTTGCATTGATGGATCAAAGCGTCTCGGATCTACTGGCCAACTTGCAGGCCCATCAGGCCCAGACGCTGTCCGCCGTTTCCTGGCTGCTGCCATAAGGCGTATGAAACAGGATATCGACTAAGGAAGGAATTTTACCATGCTCTTTCTCCCCGAACTGATCGTGCTGCTGTCCGCTCTCGTCATGTTTCTGGTTAGCCTCGGCAAACCGGCCGCCTCGCTGGTGCACCGCCTCGCCGTCGGGATCGGCGCTGCAGTACTGCTGGCAACCATCGTCGGCCTCGGACTGGACGGCAGCCTCTTTTATGAATCCTACCGGATCGATCGCTTCTCACAGATCTTCAAGCTCCTGATCGCTGCGGCGACCCTGATCGTGCTGCTCTTCTCCGGCACCGCGCCGGGCGTCAAACACAATGTCCAGGCCGAATATTACCTGTTTCTGCTGGTCGGCGTACTCGGGCTGATGATGCTCGTCTCCAGCGTCGAGCTGCTGGCCATTTTCGTCGCGCTGGAATTGTCGAGTTTTGCCGTCTATATCATGGTACCGATGCGCAGCCACAGCGGGAACACGGTCTTTCATATGGAATCGGGCATCAAGTACCTGCTCTTTGGCGTGATGACCACCGGCTTCATGCTTTTCGGTATGAGCTACCTGTTCGGCCTGACCGGATCGACCTATCTGGTCGACATTATTGACGCACTGGCGCTGATGACGAGCGAGCCGGCAGCGCTGGTGGCGATTTTGATGGTTCTGGCCGGCTTTTTCTACAAACTGGCTCTTTTCCCCTTTCATTTCTGGGTCCCCGATGTCTACGAGGGAGCGGCCAACGAAACCACCTCCTTTATCGCCGCTGTGCCGAAAATTGCCGCGACGGCGCTGCTTATCAGGATCGTTTCCCTGGCCGCCGGCGACAGTGACAATCTGGTTTCAATCCTGCTGGTCTGCTCCATCGGTTCAATGTTCTACGGTAATCTCTGCGCGCTGGTGCAGACGGATCTCAAACGAATGCTCGGCTACTCGGCCATCTCCCATGCCGGCTTCGTGCTATTCGGTCTGCTCACCTTTGGGGTCGACGGTTATGCAACCTCGCTCTATTACGTCACCGGTTACGCGGCGATGAACCTCGCCTGTTTCCTGGTTATCTGCACCGTTGCCGCAGATGGGCAGAATCTGGCAATCGCCGACCTCGCCGGCTTGCATCAACGCTCGCCGCTGCTTGCCCTGACCTTGGCTATCGGTCTTTTCGCCCTGGCCGGAATCCCACCGTTCGTCGGTTTTACCGGCAAATTCATGCTGCTGGTCAACGCCTTCAAGCACGGCCTGATCGTCCCGGTCATCCTCGCCGCGGTCAATACCGCGATCGCCCTCTTCTACTATCTGTCGGTGGTGCGCATGGCCTATTGTACCGATCCCGAGAAAGCAGGCCAATTACTCCACCCAGGTCCGCTGCGCTCCGCCGTCGCGATCGCATTGCTGATCGTCATTGTCGCGATGGGCGTCGCACCGGGAGGCTTTCTGCACATTGCCGCCACGGCCATCGCCGCAGTACAGCCGTGACAATTACCGAAGAAAAGCTTAGAATCCTTGCCTCACCGTTTTTTTATATGAAAACCAGCTCCCCTCAGGCTGGTCGGTTCTGCCGGAGGCTGCATCGCGGAGGCCCGGCT
>CAZUJZ010000097.1:0-13028 GCA_964620665.1 uncultured Desulfofustis sp.
GGTTTCGGGATGAAGTCGAACGCGCCCCGTTTCATCGCGTTGATCGAATGTTCCAGCGTCGCATAACCGGTAATGACAATGACCACCGAATCGGGATGGGATTCCCGGACGTAGGAGAGCACCTCGAAACCGGAGAGCACCGGCATCATCAGATCGACGAGGATCACATCGAAGTGCTCCTCGCGGATCATCTGCATCCCTTCGTTGCCATCGGCGGCCAAGGCGACTTCAAACCCTTCCTCACTGAGCACCATCCGGCAGGCATCGCGGATTCGGGGTTCATCGTCCACGACAAGAATTTTCGAACGTCCGGGCTCTTCGACTACCGGTACTGCTTCTTTCATGGGCTGCTCCTGTTCATGGGGGTTAGCCGATCGATTCGTAAATCTCATTGCTGGACACGATGACAAACGGCAATTCCAGTGCGAAACTGGTTCCGTCGGGGCCAGTCTCTTTGACGTAGATAAGTCCCTGGTTTTCCTCCATGACCCCGTAGGCCATGCTCAGGCCGAGACCGGTTCCCTTGCCCAGATCCTTGGTGGTGAAAAACGGGTCGAATATCTTGGAGATGTTCTCCTGCGCGATGCCGCAGCCGGTATCGGTCACGGTCAATACCGCCGTTCCGGCAGCCTCGTCTTTGCCAGTGGCCAGAGTCAAAACCCCTTTTTCTTCCATCGCGTCGACAGCGTTCATGATCAGGTTGATAACCACCTGGCAGATCTGGTTCTTATCGGCCCGTACCAGCACTTCCTCTTCGGTCAGCACCTTGACCACCTCGACGTTCATGAACAACCGCTGATCATGAATCAGCCGCAGGCTGTCGGTAACCAGGCTGTTGAAAGCGAAGACTTCTTTCGAGGCACTCGACTGCCGGCTATAGGCGAGCAGGTTCTTGACGATCTCCCGGCAGCGATCGGCATCCTCGAGGATATAGTCGAGATTCTGGCTCAGCGGATGATCTGTCTCCAGCTTTTCGCGCATCATCGAACCGTAGAGCAGAATGCTGGTCAGCGGGTTGTTGATCTCGTGGGCAACTCCGGCGGCAAGCCGTCCGAGGGACGCCATTTTTTCAGTCTGACCGATCTTGGCCTGGGCCTCCTGCAGTTTCCGCTCCACCGCCAGCTTTTCGCGCAGGTCGTTGAAAATACCGGCAGAGGCGAGCTCTTCACCGTTCTCGTAGATAATGGCCGCCGTCATTTCCACCGGAATCCGGGTACCGGCCTTGTTGACGATGTCGACCCGGGTTATGGGCAACTTGCCCCTGCCGCCGAGCCGCTCGTCGCGCAGTTTTTTCATGATCTCCCGGGCGACTCCTTCGGGATAGAAATCTTTGATGGAGACCTCGCCGACCTCATCGGAGGAATAACCGAACAGCTCCTCGGCCGCCTTGTTGGCCAGGATGATATCACCGGAGCGGTTGGCGGCGATGATCCCGCTGACCGAGCTCTGCACCACCTTGTCGATCAACTCCCGCATGTCGCTGTAGAGTTTTTCCAACCGCTTGACGCTGGTCACGTCGCGGATGCTCTCGATCACATAGCCGACCTGGCCGTCATCATCGAGAATCGGTGAAAAAACCCGGTCCTCCCAGCGCTCCTCACCGTGCTCGTCAACGGTGTGGAGCAGCACCGACTGACCGGTCCTGCTGTCCACGGCACGGCACAACGGGCACTCCCGTTTGTTCATGCAGGGAAACGTCTGGTTGGGGAAATGCCGGCGATTGGCCTCGATACAGGTGCTGCCGACGATGTTTTCAGTCAGGTCCCTGTTGACCTGCAAAAAAACGTCGTTGACGGCGACGATGGTACCATCGGGCCGCAGCACGCGGGTCGGAAACGACAGCGAGTCAAAGACCCTCAGTCGCCAGCGCATTTCTTCAGGATGAATGGTCATGGCTGCACCGATCGATCATTTCCGGATAAACCTGCGTCCCGCTGTGTTATCTGTCGGGTCGACAGAACTGCCCCGGGAGATGTGCTCATACCTTCGGCACGATAAAGACGTCCGTCAACGCCCGCGCCGCCACATCGCCAATCCGGGCCGGAACGGCCAGCTGAATACTGGAACCGGTACAGCCGACCGCCCGGACACTCACCCCATGGCGGTGCAGGCAGCTGACGGCGGCATGAACGACACCGTAACGGTCCTGGAAATGCGGCCCGTGCAAAGAGAGCAGATCACCGCTGCCATGATCTGTGTTTCCCGGCAGGAGCCGAGCGGAACGCACCAGTCCCCCCCGGTCAAAGATCATCAATCGGAAGCGGTGGGCGTCGATACGCTGCAGAAGAGCCAGATCGAATCGCCCCAAGCCGCTCTCCGCACTCTGCAGCGCCTCGCCCAGGGGCTCCAATTCCGTTTCAGGGAAGACCACGGTGGTTATACTCAGTCCGGAAACCCGGGTTATCCCGTAGATCCTGATCAACGGCTCCCAATAAGAAGCAGCCGTCTCCACCGGTGTCGTCAGCGGCATCGACAACGAACCGTCGCCCAGGCACGCCGGCGGCTCCGGCCGAAACGGCGCATGGTTGTCCGGCAACACAAATACCTTCTGAATTGCCGCGGCAGCCGCTTCCAGCAACGGATAGCCGGTGTTGACCGCCAGCCCGGACAACGATGAGCACAACGAGAACAACGGCAAGTGACACCGCCCGAAAACACCGAGCAATTTGCCGAGCACCGCCAGTTTGCCTTGATGGGGAAAGATGATCAGGGTGCCGACCGCACCGACAATATCGAGCTGCGGTCCGCCGGCGGAAAGCATCGTCTCGAGCACGGCCCGGCACCGGGACACATCGTCCCGGGCCAGGCAGAATCCGGCCCGGGACGGGGCGGTGTGGTCGGCGCAGAAAAACGATACGTTGATTTTCTGCTGCATCAGGGCGGACAGCACTCCCGGCAACTCCGCCTCAGCGGCCAGTTGTTCCGGAAGACGGACCAGCGCCTGTTCGTCACTGAATTTTAACCCGCCGATCCTGATTTTTTCCGTCGCTTCGATGGCCATCCCTCCCCAACGATCTGCAATCTGTCCCAGACAGCGATCCGGTTCTCCGGTTGTACCAGGGACCCGGAGAGAGGCTAGCGCAGGTTGTCTTCGACGATCTCCATCAGTTTGTCCAAGTCGATCGGCTTGGAAACAAAATCGTCCGCCAGCGTCGTCTTGCCGCCCATGTGAGTATAATTGGTGGAGCTGATGGCATCGGTCACGGCAGTCAGCAAAATCACCGGAATATCCTTGTAGTCATCGGATTGTTTCAGCTCGTCACAGAGCTGATACCCGTCCTTGCGCGGCATCATCACGTCAAGAACGACCAGGTCCGGCCGCCGGGTCTTGATCTTGTCGAATCCTTCAACGCCGTCATAGGCCTTGGCCACGGCGTAGTTGAGGCTCTCCAGCTTCATGGCCAGGGCCTCGACCAGATCGATGTCATCATCGACAACCAGGATGAGTTTCTTATCGCTCATAATGACTCCTCTGCTGATAATTATCGGCCTTGATGCTTTACTGGACCTGAGGTCTCGGATAAAGCCCGGCTTTCTTGACGATCTCTTCCACTTTTTCTTCCCAGTCGATGGCCATG
The DNA here is from genome assembly GCA_964620665.1 of uncultured Desulfofustis sp. Lineage (GTDB taxonomy): Bacteria > Desulfobacterota > Desulfobulbia > Desulfobulbales > Desulfocapsaceae > Desulfofustis. Next base: position 3,579 of record CAZUJZ010000097.1, read on the forward strand.
ATATGGAAACCGGCGACACCGTCCACCTGCTTGAGGCGTTCGATGGTTTCCACGCAGATGGCAATCCCCTCCTCCGGTTGCTTGTCTTTCTCAACGGAGGCCATGCGCTCGACCAACTCGGCCGGCACGTCCATGCCGGGCACTCTGTTCTTCATGTAGCGTGCGGCCCCGACCGATTTCATCGGTGTCACACCGGCCAGGATATAGCACTTCTTGTGCAATCCCATTTTGCGCACCCCCTCCATCCAGCGCTCGAATTTGTCGATATTGAAAATGCACTGGGTCTGGATAAAATCGGCGCCGGCGGCAATTTTCTTGGCCAATCGCAGGACGCGCAACTCGAACGGATCGGCAAACGGGTTGGCGGCCGCACCGATGAACATTTTCGGGGCACCCTTGATCTCGGCACCTCCCTGAAATTTCCCTTCGTCCCGCATCGTCTTGACCATCTGGATCAGCTGGATGGAGTCGATGTCGTGAACGTTCATGGCCATCGGATGATCACCGAACCGGGTGTGATCGCCGGACAGGCAGAGCATGGTATTGATGCCGAACGCGTACGCGCCGAGAATGTCGGCCTGCATGGCCAGCCGGTTGCGGTCCCGGGTGACCATCTGCAGCAGCGGATGCATGCCCTGTTGCCGGACCAGTACCGAACCGGCGAAACTGGACATGCGCACCATGGCGGTCTGGTTGTCGGTGATGTTCACCGCATCGACCACGCCATCGAGATATTTTGCCTTGTCCTGCACCGAAGCGGCCGTGGCGCCGCGAGGAGGACCGCATTCCGAAGTGACGGCCAGGTGGCCTGCGGCCAGTACTTTTTCCAAATAGCTATCGGTTTTCATTCTGCCAAATCCTCCCTGATAATCTTGCGTGGTCCGGCGCCACCCGCCGGTCGCCAGTCCTTGGCCGGCATGATCTCGAGATAGCGATCCTGCAGGCCGAGCGCCTTGAGACGCTCCCAGATCAGATGCCAGGCGCAGTCGACATCTTCACCGATTTCACACTTGCCGTCACATGACCCGCCGCACGGCCCGTTCATCAGCTGCTTGGCACAGCGGGCAATCGGACAGATGCCGCCGGTAATGCCGAGCAAACAGTCACCGCAGCCCTGACAGCGCTCGTCCCAGACGCCCTGACGCTGCGAGCCGCCCATAAACGTGGTGTTGACCGCGGGAAAGACCGGTTTCTCCCTGAAGCGCATGGCCAGTTGCTGCACTCCGCAGCCGCAGGCCATCGACAAAATGGCATCGGCGCCGTCGATCATCGGCACCAGCTCCTCGATATATTCCGGATCACACTGGCGTTCCAGGGTATGCTCGCGGATCTCAATGCTCGTACCGCCCTTGAGCATGGCCATCTGCAGGCCCGAGGCCAGCAGGCCGACCTCTTTTCTTCCCCCGGCGGCGCAGACCGTGACACACTCGTTGCAGCCGAGCAGCAGGATACGCTTGAAGGGCTTGACGTAATTGATAATCTCTTCCAAAGGTTTTCGTTCCGCCGTAATCATGGTGATTCAGTCTCCTTGTATAGTCGGCTCAAACATGCTCGCCGTCGCTGCCTTATGCGGCTGCGGCCTTGATGGGACTCGGGCCGAGCCGACGAATCTTCTCGGTCATCTCAGTGGCCACCTGGGCGAACCGGGCACCCATGCCGGCCGACATGCGGACCATCATCAAGCGTTCGCTCTCGATGCCGATCTCCTCGAGGTAGCTCTTCACGTAGTCGACCCGCCTGGCCGCCTTGTCGTTGCCGTTCTTGAAGTGGCAGTCGCCCTCCAGACAACCCGCGACATAGACGCCGTCCGCTCCCTTTTCAAAGGCCTTGACGATATGCAACGCGTCAACCTTGCCGGAACAGGGGACCCGGATAATCTTGACGTTCGACGGATAGGGCAGCCGTTGGCTGCCGGCCATGTCTGCGGCCGTATATGCGCAATAGTGGCAGCAGAAGGCCACGATGACGGGTTCAAATGATTCCATTATCCTTCCACCTCTTCAAAAAGTTGTTCGAGTTTCGAGAGAATCCGGTCATCCTCGAACTGCATCAGCTGGATGGCCTTGGCCGGACATTCCGAGGCGCAGGTGCCGCAACCGTGGCACCTGGCCGGATCGATCTCCGAATAGCCGTCGGCATTGATGAACGGCACCCCGAACGGGCAGGCCCGTACGCAGATCAGACAGGCGGCGCAGAGCTTCGAATCAACCCGGGCGGTCGCCGCACCGAGGCTGATATAATCGCTGGCCAGCATGGTCTGAGCCCGGGCAGCGACCGCTCGGGCCTGTACCAGGCTCTCGGCGATCGTCTTCGGCGCATGGGCGGTACCGGCCACGAAAAATCCGGGAACCGGCAGATCGACCGGCCGCAGCTTGATATGATCTTCCAGGAAATAGCCGTCGTGAGTGCGCGGCAGTTTAAAGATCATCGCCAGTTCCTCGGTGTTATCCTGATCGGCGATCAGGCCGGTGCTCAAGCAGAGGCAATCGGTACCGACCTGCACCTCCCGGCCAAGAATGATATCGTGGTAGGCGACTTCCAGCCTGCCGTCGACCTCACTGACCTGTGGCGGCCGGTCTTGATGATAGCGGACGAAAATCACACCCTTGGCCCGGGCCTGCTGGTAGTATTCTTCTTGAAAACCATACGTGCGCATATCGCGGTAGAGCACGAAGACTCGCGCTTCGGGGTTGATTTCAAGAATCCGCAAGGCATTTTTCACCGCAGTCTGGCAGCAGATGCGCGAACAATTGGGGTTGTCCTCGGTTCGCGCCCCGACGCACTGGATCATGACCACATTTTCCCAGCCGCGAACGGTCTCCGGCTGCTCCTCGAACAATTGCTGGGTCTCCAGTTGGGTCCTGACATCCTCGTGCTTGCCGAGCAGGAAAGAATCGGGCCGATGCGGCTCAGCGCCGGTTGCCAGGATCGTGATACCGTGCTCGACCTGACGATAGAACAGCTGTTTGCCGACCTGCATGCCGGTCTTGAACAGGCCGGGCATGCCACTATGATCGACAATGATCGCCGAGGTGATAACATCGATATTGTCGTGACGAGACGTCCGCGTCACCAGGTCGGCGACAAAGCCCTGGACATCGTCGCCTTCCAGCGTTCGGTGAATCCGGGAGGCAAGGCCGCCGAGCTGGGCGCTTCGCTCCACCAGGTAGACCTTGAACCCCTGTTCGGCCAACTCCAGGGCCGCGGTCATACCGCTGACACCGCCACCGACGACCAGCACATTCTTGTTGATCGGCAACCGGTGTTCGGCGAGCGGCTGGGCCTTGAGCACCGCCCCGAGAGCCATCCTGATCAGCTCTTCGGCCTTTTTTGTCGCCTTGTCTGGCTGATGGGCATGGACCCAGGTGGCCTGGTCACGGATATTGGCAAACTCGAGCAGATACTTGTTGAGACCGGCCCGGCGCAACAGATCCTGGAACTTTGCTTCGTGGGTGCGGGGTGAGCAGCCGCCGACAACCACCCGGTTGATACCCTGCTGCTCGATGGTGGTGCGGATATGCTCCATCGACTCGCGGCTGCAGCCGTGTCCTGCCGCCTGCGCCACGGCCACATGAGGCAAAGCGCCGACCCGGGCGACCAGGGCCTCGACATCGATGACCCCGCCGATATTCTCGCCGCAGTCACAGACAAAAATGCCGACCCGCGGCTCTTCGCCAACCAGATGACGTTCCGGCGGCAACGGTTCCGGGTCCTCCTCCTGCGCGCGTTCCGGGGAACTCACGTCATGACCGGCCAGACAGGCGGCGGCGCTGGCCTGGGCCATGGTCTCGGGAATATCTTTGGGGGCCTGGAAGGTACCGGCGACATAGATGCCGGGACGGCTGGTGGCCACCTGGTTCAGCCCGGTATGGATGGGAAAATGATCATCGTTGAGCTCGATGCCGCAGACGGCTGCCAGGCGCCGGGCCTCCTCACCGATGCGAAAACCGGTGGCCAGCACGACCATGTCGAATTCCTCGTTGATCAGCACCGGCGAATCGTCAGTGGTGTAGGAAAGGTGCAGGTTCTCGGCCCCCTCCGGACGCAGGATACTGTGCGGCCGACTGTGAATGAAGCGCACGCCGAACTCGTTTTTCGCCCGCTGATAATAGAGTTCGTAATCTTTCCCGAAGGTGCGCATGTCCATGTAGAAGATCGTCGTTTCGGTATCATCCTGGAATCGCTCCCGGGTGACGATTGCCTCTTTCAGGGCGAACATACAGCAGGCACCGGAACAATACGGCGCGGCCCCTTTTTGCAGACCGCGGGAACCGATGCACTGGATCCAGGCCACTTTTTTCGGCGGCTGACCGTTTGACGGCCGCAACAGGCGTCCGCCGGTCGGCCCGGAGGCCGACAGGATCCGCTCGTATTCAAGCGAGGTGACGACATCGGCCTGCTCACCATAACCGAGATAGTCAAGCCCGCTCGGGTCAAACAGTGAAGCCCCCGGCGTCAGCACGATCGCACCGCAGGAAACGGCGCCCTTGCTGCCGATATCATCGGGCACGATAGCCCCGGCCGGACAGATCTTGACCAGCGCCTCGATATCGTTGCATGCGGCCAGATCGATGGAAAAGGACTGCGGGGTGGCCTGGGGATAGCGCATGCAGGTCGGCGCCCGATGGTCGAGTCCCGGCGTAAAGCGAACACATTCGGGAAAGGCCTTCAAACATTCGCCGCAACCGGTGCAACGGTCCAGGTTGATATAGCGCGGCGCCGTCTCCAAGGTAACAACGAAATCGCCTTGCTCGCCGGTCACTTCCCGCAGTGTGGTCATCGGCATCAACGTGATATGTTCCTGACGACCGCTTTCCGAAAGATTGGGCGCCAGCGTGCAGAGATCGCAGTTATTGGTCGGGAAGGTCCGATCCAGCTGCGTCATCAGGCCGCCGATGTTTTCCGCCGTATCGACAAGAATGACGTCTTTCTGCGCTTCGGCCAGATCCAGGGCGGTGCGGATGCCGCCCAGACCGCCGCCGACAATCAGCACTCTATTACTCGTCTGCGATAGATTCGTATTTTGCATTGGTACCTGTCCTGGACAGCTTCGTAGAAACCCGCTGTGCCGGTACCGCTCAGCACGTTGTGCATCACGGTGGTCGGTTATCCGGCGTAATCGCGCTCTACAAGGCCATCTTCTTTCATGAGAGTGAGGATAAGGGCCGTGGCCCTGTGGTGCTCCGATCGTTGCCTGCCATGCCGCCTTTACAAGCCGGCATGGTCGAGAATATCGGGGAGCTTGTGTTCCCAGCCTAGCGTCTGCAGCATGACACCCTGGGCCATGTCTTTGAGTGCCGCGACGGTCTCGCCGGCGATTTTCAGACCTTCCGCCTCCCGGTCGGACGACTTGCGGATCCGCCGGATCAACTCGTCAGATATCTTCGCTCCCGGTTCACTCCGGGCGATGTATTGGGCGATGGCCAGGGATTTGAGGAGAAATACGGTCGGAATAATCGGCACACCCAGCCCTTTGGCCTGGTCCAGAAACGACTGAAATTGCTCGAGGTCGAAGACCGGCGGGGTAATGACGAATTTCGCCCCGGCGGCCACCTTGTCGGCGGCAGTCTGCAGCTCACCGGCCAGGGTCTGCTCGTCTCCATAGGGCGCGATCGTACAGCCGACGGTGAATTCGGGTGAACCGTCGAGTTCGAAGCCGCTCAGATCCTGCCCGCCACATAATTCACGGACGGCCCGGACCAGTTCGACCTCGCTGAGATCAAAGACCGCTTTGGCTTCTCGATGATCCCCCTGGCTCATCTCCTCGCTGTGCGTCACCATCACGTTGCGGATGCCGAGCACGTGCGCGGCCAGCAGATCGCCCTGCAATGCCATGCGGTTGCGGTCCCGGCAATAGATGTGAATGATGGCCTCAACTCCCTGCTGCTGCATGAGCACACCGCCGGCCAGGGCGCTCATCCGCATAATGCCGTTGTCCATGTCGGGAACGACAACCGCATCGATCCTGCCCTTGATGCGCCGGGCGTCGTTGACCAGCCCGGTGATATTGACCCCTTTCGGAGTATGCATCTCGGCCAGAACGACAAATTCATGTGCTGATAATCGCTTTGAGAAACTCATGTGATTCATTCCCTCCAGATAAGAGCTGACTGAATATTCTCTTGCCCCGGGTGCATGATAATCGCTAGTACAGGGACGTTTCGGGGTGAAATACGTCGACGTCCTTGAGGTCGTCACCAAGGTAGGCGCGCTCGTTCGGCCCGAGAATTCCCAGGGACAGACAGATCAGGGTCCAGATATGCACGGTATTGTAGGTGGCGCCGTGGTGATGCGCCAGATCGTGGATCTGAGCATGGCAGTTATGGCAGCCGGCAATGCAATAATCGGCACCGGTGTCAATAATCTGCTCGTATTTCAGCAGGCCGTAGTCATGCCTGCCCTCGGTAAACCCGGACTGCAGAAAGCCGCCGCCGCCGCCACAGCAATAGTTATTGGATTTGTTCGGGGTCATCTCGATGACATTTTCGGCACCGACCACCGACCTGACGACAAAACGCAGATCCTCGGCAACCGCATCGCCATAGCTCTTGCGCACGATCTGACACGGATCCTGGATGGTGAACTTGATCTTGCGTTCCCGGTTCCACTCCGAGTTCACCTTCAGGCGGCCCTCACGGATCCATTTGGCATAGTATTGATAGATCGAGGCAACCTCAAACTGATGGTCGATGTTGAACTTTTTCAGTCCGGCCCGGACTGAGAAGGTGATGTGCCCTCATTCCGTGTTGAGAAAGACCTTGCACCCCAATTGGTCCGCCTGCTCCGCCGACACCTGGATGACGTGTTTCCAGCAGTCATCGTCGGCCAGAAACATACAATAGTTCTCGGCCGCCCAACCGCGGCTGCCATACGTCCAGTCGACCCCGGCCAGGTGCAGGATCTTCCAGAGCGGCACCAGCTCGTCGGGTTCGGTATTTGGTTCCCGGGAGTTCTGGTTGAGGAAAAAATGGGCACCCGGCTTGTCGATCGGCGCCACCATGTCCTTGAACTCTGGTTGCGCCTCCTGGTATTCGGCCAGCACATCCTCGACAACGAAGACGAAATCGTCGGGTGCGGTCCCCATCGCCGAACCGGAATCGTTGCGCAGCGCCATGTCGCAGGAGTCGCGAATGCCTTTGGGACGGGCGTCTCGCGGCCATGCGGCGCGGGCATTGTAGACGAGTTGCGGGATATCGATCTGCATCGGGCAGACATAGATGCAACGCTGGCACATGGTGCACATCCATACCCAGGGGGTGGTCGTTACTTCCTCGTCGAGGCCCATCGCGCACATCCGCAGGAACTTGCGCGGGTCCATGTTTTCCAGACCGGATGCAGGGCATCCCGAGGCACAGGCGCCGCAGGTCAGGCAGAGATCGAGATTACCGCCCCCGGGAATAATGGATTTGACCTTGTCCTTGAACGAGGACCGTTTCTTTCCTTTGATTGCAATGCTGGTTTCAACCATCTGCTTATCCTTTCGGTTTATCGAATCTTGCGGCAGGGGTGCTCGTCAGGTCCGTTTCTGGATGCGGACCTGGAAAAAACCTCCCGCTTCCTCTTGATTGTCCACCGTCAATACCTCATATGTCGATGCGGGCAGGATCTTGAACAGATCCTGCTTGGTATCGAGATCGGCACCACGGATTTCCAACACATCAGACACGGCCATCGCGTCAAACACCTGGGTGACCTTTAACAGGGCCACCCACGACACGAAATTGCGCAGGTCCATGATAATATGAGGCTTGTCAGTCACTGCTCGGTACTCCTTAGAAAACCATATCCCTTCCGGACGCAACAACCGGGCCAGCTCTCCATCAGTTCTGTTGATGAGAAGCGTCAGCGATAATTTTTTATACTGTTTTCTGCCGATTACCGTCTCTTCAGACCATATTCCAGTGTTTCCCAACGGCCAATGATTTGTTAGAATACCCGTCGGTGCCCGTGCACATTGTTTATCAGGTGTTAAAGTGTTAAAGGCACGCGCGTGAACAGGTGTTAACCATTAACAGGTGGGCTGATGATCGGGCGAGAGCTGGAAGGATTCTGGAAGACGGTGGTCAACACCATTCGCGACGGAATCATGATTATAAATACCGGCGGCGCCATCGTTTCAGTCAACCGGGCCTTCGAAGAAATCACCGGCTATAGCCGGGAGGAATTGATCGGCAACTCCTGCCGGATTCTGGACTGCGATATCTGCCGCCAGGAAGAGCAGGACCAGCAAGTCACCGACATCTGCCTGACGCCGCAGCGGGAAGCGACGCAGCACCAGTGCCGAATCCGGCGCAAAGACGGCTCACTGATCCATGCCCTGAAAAATACCGCTCTGCTGCGCGACGGCTCGAACCATACCATCGGCACGGTGGCAACCATCACCGACCTGACCGAAATCATCGAAAAGGAACACCAGCTCGAAGCTTTCCGCAAGCAACTCTCAAGCGAGAACCAATTCCACGGCATCATCGGTTCGTCGGCGACCATGCGCCGGGTGTACGATATGATCGACAACGCCGCCCATTCCGACGCCCCGGTGATCATCTACGGTGAAAGCGGTACCGGCAAGGAACTGGTCAGCCGCGCCATTCATGAGATCGGCGGCCGACGGGACAAACCATTTGTCAAAGTCAATTGCGCCAGCCTGACTGAATCGCTGCTGGAAAGCGAGTTGTTCGGTCACGTCCGGGGAGCCTATACCGGCGCCTACAAAGATCGAGTCGGCCGCTTCGAAAAGGCCGATCAGGGCGATCTGTTCCTCGATGAAATCGGCGACCTGCCGCTACCGACCCAGACCAAACTCCTACGGGTTCTTGAAGAGAAAACCATCGAGCGAGTCGGCTCCAGCACACCGATCACCACCGATGTACGAGTCATTTCCGCCACCAACCAGGATCTGCCGGCACTGGTCGGCAAGGGCTTATTCCGCCAGGATTTTTATTTTCGGATCAACGTCATCCCGATTTTCCTGCCACCACTCCGGGAGCGATTCGAAGACATCCCGCTGCTCGCCGAATCATTCGTCGGGAAACTGCGTCTGAAAACCGGCAAGGAAATCACCGGTATCCGCGAAGACACCATGGAACTCCTGATGCATCACACCTGGCCCGGCAATGTGCGTGAGCTGCGCAGCGCCCTGGAGTATGCCTTCGTCACCTGCCATAATCCACTGATCCATCCCAATCATCTGCCGGAAACCATTACCGGTCAGAAAAAACAACCGCCCCCCGCCAAACGGACCGCTTTCGACCTGCAGGAAATCGAGAAACAGGAACTGCTCGAAGCACTGGACACATGCAACGGCAATCAGTCCCAGGCCGCCAGGCTGCTCGGTGTTTCCCGGGTGACGGTATGGAACCGGATGAAACGCTTTCATATCTCCCCCCGGCGCTGACATAACCGCCATGACTGATAGTCACAACGAACAATGAAAATCGGCATCGTGGTCGG
>CAZUJZ010000098.1:0-13025 GCA_964620665.1 uncultured Desulfofustis sp.
CTCGGAGGCCAGCCGATCAGGCCGCAGCGCAGCAGCCGGAGGCAGGACCGGCCAGACCGTCCGACCACGATGGTGATTTTCATTGTTCGTTGTGACGTCCCGTCATGGGGGTTTTATGGAAATTATTACATCAGACAATGCGACCTATATCAGCAGGCCGGCACGCACCGCGTTGCTCCCCAGATTGCTTCCTTCTCTCTGGTTTTATGCCGGGTTCCTCGGCATTGTCCAGCGGGCAGCGCGGCTGGCGAAAAAGGGCGACTATGACCAAACCGCGTGGCAGGCCAGCAGCCTCGAGGTCCTGCGACGCCTCGAACAGGTCGGTATCAGAGTTGAGGTGAGCGGTCTCGACCAGGTTCAGGTGGCGCCGTGGCCGGTGGTCTTTATCGGTAACCATCTGAGCGTCATGGAAACGGTGCTGCTGCCGGGGCTGTTGCTGCCTTATGGACCGATCACTTTTGTGATCAAGCAGAGCCTGCTGGACGTGCCGGTATTCAAACATGTCATGAAGTCCTGCCGCCCCATCGCGGTAAGCAGGACCAACCCCCGCAACGATCTGAAAACGGTGCTTGACGAAGGCGGCCGGCGCCTGGAAGGGGGCACATCGGTTATCATTTTTCCCCAGACGACAAGAGCTGCTTTTCAGCCCGAGCAGTTCAGCTCGATCGGTGTTAAGCTGGCCCGCAAAGCCGGTGTTCCGATCGTTCCCATCGCCCTGGTTACCGATGCCTGGGAAAACGGCCGATGGCTCAAAGACTTTGGCCGAATTCGGCCGGAGCGAGCGGTTCGTTTTGCCTTTGGCCAACCGGTGACCGTTGCCGGTAAGGGGAATGAAGAACATCAGGAAGTGATCTCTTTTATCAAGCAGCACCTCGACCGGTGGCAACTGATGGAGAAGTGACGAGTTTCTCCGGCTAACCGATCAGACCGCAGAAGGGGCAGGTGGAGAAGGAACCGATCAGGCCACTGTCGATCAACGGCGCAACAGGTTTAAACCTGTCCTCCACCAACTGTCAATCGTGGCGTTGCTTTTCATTGTTCCTTGTGACTTCCGGTTATGGAGGGGAGATGATGCCGAGGCGTCGCAATAAGGTGCTGATATCGCGTTGGTCGAGCCGCTGCAGACCGGCCCGTTTTGCCAGTGCCATCGCCTGGGCATATTGATCTGCAGCGAGCGGGTCGGCAAGGTCCGGTTCACTGAAGGCAGTGCCGCAGGGACGGTACTGGTCCATGATGTTGACAGAGGTGTTCGTTCCTATCTCTGCGGCGATAAATTCGAGAATCGCAGCGGTTTCGTCTATACCTCCCGGCATCAGCAGATGACGGACCAGCAGGCCGCGGACCGCACGTCCCCGGTCATTGATCACCAGATCGCCGACCTGGCGATGCATAATGGCCAGCGCCTGCCTGGCGATTTCCGGATAATCGGCTGCCTGCAGGAAGCGTTGGGCACTGGCGCGATGCCAGAACTTGAAGTCGGGCAGGTAGATATCGACAATGCCGTTGAGCAGGGCCAGGGATTCCGGGAGTTCGTAACCGCTGCAATTATAGACGAGCGGAATCCGCAGTCCTGCCTCCAGGGCGATGGGCAGTGCTTCGAGCAGCTGTGGTAGAACATGACTGGGGGTGACGACGTTGATGTTATGACAGCCTTGTCGCTGCAGTTCAAGCATGATTGCCGCCAGATCCACATTGTCCACCTCGGTGGCGTTTTCCCGATCATGGCTGATCTCGTAATTCTGGCAAAAGCAGCAGCGCAGATTACAGGAAGCGAAAAAGATGGTGCCCGAACCGTTGTCGCCAGACAGCGGACGTTCTTCTCCATGGTGCGGGCCATAGCTGGACACGCGGGCCAGTCTCCCGGTGGTGCAGAACCCCTGCTGGTCGTCCAGCCTGTTGACCCGGCAGCGGCGCGGGCAGAGTTGGCAGTCGCCGAGGGCCTGCACGGCGCGGGTAACTCGCTGAGCGAGACGGCCGGAAGAGAATAGGCGATGGCTGATTGGTTCCATGAAGACGCTGAGAGCCGGTTTCCGGCACATTTGAGCAGGCGATGAATAATCGTTGTCGGCAGCAGACTGCAGCATACCTCATCAGCAGCGCGGTGTCCATTGTCTTGCCGGGTGGCGGTCTGCCGATCTGCGGTGGACGATCTCCCGGTACCGGAAAATAATTTGCTAGACTGACCGTGCTCTCGGCGGGTCGGCGTTTCGTGCTCCCGTCAAACAGCCGGTGTTGCGGCAGTCAATTCCTTCCAAGCGCGGACGACCTGGTGAAGTGGACATTTCTCAATGATGTGCCGATTCAGCGCAAAATGACCCTGCTCAGCCTGGCCAGCACCGGGACGGCACTCATTCTTTTTCTGGCCCTGGCTGTTTTTTTCCAGGTCCGCATTCTGCAAGGGGCAATGGCCGATCACCTCGAAGTGCTGGCCGAAGCAATGAGCCGTGTCGGCCCGGACCAGCCGGGTCTGCAGATAGGGAATCACACGGCGGACCTGCTTGGCGCTCTGGAGGTGGATCAAGATATCGAAGTTGCCGCGATAGTCGGTCGAGATCAAGTTATTGCGGCAGCATATGCCCGTAACGACCAAGCACTGGACAACCTGACGTTACCGGAGGTAGTGGCCGGTCAGGGGGCCCGGCTAATCAGAGCGGATGGGGTCTTCAAACTGCATTTTTACCGCCCCGTTGTCCGGAATGGAGATCAGGTTGCCGGTATCGTCTTGGTGGCGAGCATGCTCAGGATCCAAAAGCAGGTTATTCTCACGGCGTTGATGATGGCTTGCGGTGTCGGATTGTTTCTGATCATCACCCATCGTGCGGCTCGCCGGTTGCAGCGTTCCATTACCGAGCCGGTTTCCCGTCTGGCGGCAACTGCCCGGCGTATCGCCGAACTCGGTGATTATTCGGTGCGGGTCGAGCAGTCCGGCCGGGACGAGATCGGCGGCTTGATCGAGCACTTCAATTCCATGCTCGATGCCATCCAGGTCCGGGACAGTGAACTCCATCAACATCGCCATAATCTTGAATTGATCGTTGAAGAGCGCACCGAGGAACTGCGTCGGCGACGGGATGAAGCTCTCGCTGCATCCCAGGCAAAGACTGAATTTCTGGCCAATATGAGCCATGAGATTCGGACCCCGATGAACGGGGTGATCGGCGTGTTGTCGCTGCTCAACGATGCACCACTGACTGGCGAATATCGGCGTCTTCTCGAAACGGCCGGACGCTCCGCCGATGCATTGATGCATATCATTAACGATATTCTCGATTTTTCCAAGATAGATGCGGGCATGGTCGAGTTCGAGTCGATTCCGTTCGATGTCTGCGATCTGGTCGAAGAAGTGGCATCTCTCTATGTCGACGCTGTCAGCAATGGCGCCATCGACCTGCTCTGCTACGTTCCGCCTGAAGTTTCCTGTCGGGTCGAGGGGGATCCGACACGGTTACGGCAGATCCTGACCAACCTGGTGAGCAATGCGGTGAAATTCACCCAGCAGGGACAGGTTTTTCTCCGTGTTGAGCCCATTGAGCTGGTCGATCAGAAGCAATTGCTGCAATTCGTTGTCAGTGACACGGGGGTTGGCATACCTGACCACCTGATGCCTCGCCTATTCGAAAAATTTACCCAGGCGGACGGCTCGATTACTCGGCAATTCGGCGGTACCGGGCTTGGCCTGAGTGTCTGTAAGCAATTGGTCGAGCTTCAAGGGGGAGATATCGGAGCACGCTCACAGGAAGGAGAAGGTGCCGAGTTCTGGTTTGTTTTGCAGTTCAAGACGAGTGGCGAGTCGTTTCGCCAGAAGATGCACACCGAACTGAGCGGTCTCCAGATCCTGATTGTCGATGATAATGCAAGTAGCCGGCTGATTTTCGAATCCTACCTGACGGCTGCCGGCGCCCGTGTCTCCAGCTGCGACAGCGGGCAAGAGCTACAGGCCCGCTTCTTCCAGGATCCGATCGGTGTTGCCATACCCGACGCCGTGTTGATCGATCATCAGCTGGCGGATATCAGCGGTGCCGACCTTGCCGGAATGATCAGAAACCACTGTCCGAACAACACGCCGCGATTGGTGGCGATTGTTTCTGGAGCCGTAAACAGCCAACAGGTCCGGCAGGAAGGGTTTCAGGCGGTTGTCCATCAGCCGGTTCGTCGTTGCCAGCTGCTCGATGCTTTTATCGGGTGCGATCCGGTCAAACATGTGGAGGGAGTTGACGAGCAGGGCGGACAGGTAACCCGGGCCCGTCTTTCCGGCACCGTTTTGCTGGTCGATGATGAGCCGATCAACCAGAAGGTGGCCCAGGCGATCCTCGAACGTTTCGGCCTCAAGGTCCAGACCGCGTCGCACGGTAAAGAAGCGATCGAACTGGTCCGGCAATTCGACTACGATGTCGTCTTGATGGACATCCAGATGCCGGAGATGAGCGGATATGAAGCAACCGAATTGATCCGGGCCGGGGAGCGAGAGAGTCGGCGCCGGCGGAGCCGTATTATCGCGATGACCGCCAATGCCCTGAAAAGCACTAGGATGCGCTGTCTCCAGTCAGGTATGGATGATTTTATCTCCAAACCGATCAAGCCGGAGATGCTGGTGGAGCGACTCCGCCCCTGGTTGCCGGGCGGCTCCAGAGAGAGCGAAGCCGGCATTGACAAAGATGGCGGTCCGGCAAAGTCGCAGGTTGATGTTGTCTGGGATCGGCACCAGGCGCTGCAATTGGCTGACGGTGACGAGGCCCTGCTGGCCGAGTTGATTGCCCTTTTTCTGCAGCGACGGGAATTGTTGTTGAGCCGGATTGATGCGGCGATCGAGGCGGGAGATCCGGTATTGCTTGATGATGCGGCCCATGCGTTCAAAGGAGCCGTTAATCATTTCTGCGCCGAACCGGTTCGCAGCCGGGCGTTGGTGCTGGAGAGCAAGGGAAAGAATAGTGATCTTGACGGTGTGGCGGAAATCTTTCAGGAGTTGAAAGTCGAGTCGGAACGGCTTGCCGTGCACCTTGGACATCGGCCTGAAACCGTTTCCGCCCGCTCCTGATCAGTTGTCGTGCCGCCGACCGTCGGCAACCGCGACCCTGTTTCTGCCGAGGCGTTTTGCCTGGTAAAGCGCCCGGTCGGCCGTCTTGGTCATGTCCTCCCCGTCGGTCATCGTCTCATCCCAGGCAGCGACTCCGCAACTGATGGTGATGGTGATCGGCTCCCCGTCGTATGTGATGACGGTGTCGGCTGCTGCCTGTCGCAGGCGGTGGGCCAGCTGTCTGCTCTCGTCGAGGCCGCTGTGAGCGCAAATAACGAGAAATTCTTCACCGCCGATGCGGCTCACCAGATCGTAGCCCCGCGCCGATGAACTCAAGACGTCGGCGATGCTCTTGAGAACCCGATCACCGACATCGTGGCCCCAGCGATCGTTGATCTGCTTGAAGTGGTCGATATCTATCATGATGCAGCTGAGAGGGCTTCGATGGCGCTGCGCTTCCGCCACAACTTCCTTGAGGCGGCTCAGGGCGCTGCGGCGATTGGGGAGACCGGTGAGCACATCGGTCATGGCCAGATCCTGCAGGGTGTGATTGGCGGCGGCCAATCGATCGACATAGCTGCGAATGATTTCCCGGTCGGCGATAATGGTCTGGTGAGATCGGATGAGTCGTTCGCCACCGCGGATCCGTGCGTGCAGAACCTTTGGTTTAAAAGGCTTGACAATGTAATCATCGGCTCCGGCGGCGAAGGCTTCCAGTAGTTCGTCTTCAGATTCCCGACCGGTCAGCATGATGATGTAGATATGCCGGGTACTGTCGGTGTCACGCAGGGTTTTGCATAACTCGATGCCGCTCAGCTCCGGCATCCGCCAATCGGTGATCAGCATCTGCGGTTGATGCTGCAGAGCCATGGCGAGAGCGTGCTCGCCGTGTTCCGCAGTCAGGATGATTTTTCCCGGCTGTTCCAGCAGACGGCGGAGGACCAGCAGCGTCATCGGATCGTCATCGGCGATCAGAATCTTGATCGGCTCGGATAACTCGGCGCGCTGGTCTGTCGGGAGCGAAGCATCGTTGATAGTGTCGATCAGCCGTGACGATTCGTCTGCCGCGGGAAGACAGGCTGTCCGTTGCCATCGCCGCCATTGGCGGAAGGTTTCGTCGTAGAGATCGATACATTCCGGTCGATTCAAGCCGATCTGGCGACCGGCCGTGACAATATCGGCCAAAGACGGGGCCGAATGGTGCAACTGCAACGACTCGGCAACGGCGTCGGCGAAATACAGCAGGCCGGCTAGCTGCCGGTGCGTTGATGGCACGGTCTCCCGACAATGTGCCATCGCGATGGTGTTCTGTGTGGTGACGGTGTCTTCGAATCGGTCGGATCGGACGAGAAGGGCGCAGGCAAAAAAAGCGGCGGGATCAAGATCGGTGCGCAGCAGGGCCAGGTTTCGGGCGGCAAAGGCCCGGGCCAGGGGCCGGTCCCAGAACTCCGGGGAGGTGTTCTCGTCGTCATCCTGCCGGGCCATGATCGACAGCGGCGGCACCAGGGAGAGAGCATCTGTGATGCCAATAATCATCAGGGCCCGACGAATTGAGCGGATGGGTGTGACTGATGCCGGAACAATGGCGCCGGCAAATCTGAGCAGATTGTTGATCAACTGTGGGTCGCCCGCCAGAATCGTCGTCAGATCGGTCAGTGTTGCAGCACCTCGACCGGCCAGTTCGACAAATGTTTCTGCCGCTGCCGACGGCTGCGGCAGATCCTTGTTACCGGGACGTGGGCTGCAGCTCTCTGAGTTGACCATCGTAGCTGATCCTTTTCATGCCGCTGAAGCGACGCGCTCCCGGCAGTGGTCGCAACTGTAGCTGATTACGGCCCAAAGGACAAGAAGGTAACCGAGAATCAGCGGACAGAAGACCGGTCGGCTCTGTCGTTCCTTCCTCCCCTGCCGGATTAGCGAGGGATAGTGATGATACCGAGCAGACGATCAAGAGCTGCCAAGGCTTGGGCGTAGGTGATCCTGGCTCTGTTTTCCGCCGACAGTGCCCGGGAATATTCCTGCTGGGCAACCAAGACATCAAACGTCGTGGCACGGCCGGCATCGAATTTTGCCTGCTCTGCTTCAAGGCTCTTTTGCCGTGCCAGGGTAGTCTTGTTGGCCGCCTCGATGGTTTTCAAGCTCAGCTCAAGATCACGGATGGTTGCCCGGGCCTGTCGCCTGACCTCTTGTTTGATTAACTCAAGGGTGCTTTGGTTTTTGGTGTGCCGGGCACTGATTTGGCGATAGCGCCCTTCGGCCAGAGTGTTGTCGAGCGGGTGAGAGAACCGCAGGCCGACCTGCCAGTGCTGATCGCTGCCGTCAAACGAGTAGTCGATAGCCCGGCTGTAACTGTCGGCGGTTCCGCCGAAACCGGCGGAACCAAAAAGGTCAAGAGCGGGGAGAAGCTCGTTCTCGGCCTTTTTCAGCTCCCATTTGGTAGACTGAACCTGCAGCGCGGCAGCCTTCAGATCCGGCCGGTCGGCCAGAGCCTGCTCCAGGATCTGCACCGGGTCATAGGCAATCGGCCTGGTGTCGGGGAGATCGGTCGGCCGCAGTGGGGTCAGCCAGTCGTCGCTGTTGATCAACAGTTTCAGCCGATCTTCGGCGGTACCGATGGCCTGTTGTCCCGAAATCAATTCCTGCTCGCGCAGGGCGACTTCGGACTCGGGCTGAAAAATATCGATATCCGCCAGTGTTCCCGCCTCGATTCGGGATGCCGTTTCATCCCTGAGTGTTTCGGCAAGTTTCAGTGACAGGTTAAGAACATCGAGGTTCTGATAGGCCAGAACCAAGTCCCAATAGGCGGTTTTCACCCGGGCGGCAAGATCGGCCGCTTCGTCGTCGACGAGAAACGTTCGGGCCGCGAGCAGGCTGTGTGCCGCCTTGCCATCGGCCAGTTGCGCCTCGCTGCCTCGGTTCTTCAGCAACGGCTGAGTGACACCGATGGTGACACCGGTGCGGTAGACCGGCTCGAAGAGCAGCAGATCACCATCGGTATCGAGCGTGTTGTTGCTCAGCGATAGATCGATTTCGGTACCCGGCGTAAACCGTTTCCGGACGCCGACCTGCCAGGAGGTGGTGCGCTCTTCCTCGGCGGCGGTCACCGATACGGCGGTGGTTTTCTGGCCTGCGGCGCCGGCTTCAGCAGACAGCAACGGGGCAAACGATCCCGCCGCAATCTGCACCGCACCCTCGGCCTCCAGCACGTCCTGTTGTTTCAGGTAGAGGCCGAGGTTGTTGAGCAATGCCGTCTCGACCACCTCGGACAATGAGAGCCTGATCTCACGCTGATTCTCGGCAGTTCCGCTGGTCGGCATGACGGTCAGGAGCATGACGACCAGCATAGCCAATGCGAGGTGCAGTAATGATGTCTTCATCACGAATCCTTTTTTACCAGAGGTTCGCCGGCCAGGAAAGGATATGGTTTCCAATAAAGCTCCTTGAGTCGTCGGTCGAATTGCTGGAGACGATCGTCGGTTTGTTCGAACAGAAAATAGAGAGTGGGAACGACAATGAGCGTCAGAAAGGTGGCGACCATCAGGCCGAAAATGACCACCACCGCCATGGAGCGCCACCACTGACTCGATTCGCTGACCCATGACATGGAAAATGAATGAAAATCAAAAGAGATGCCGGTAACCATCGGGATCAGGCCGAGAATGGTGGTGATCGCGGTCAGCAGGACCGGGCGCAACCTCGTCGCCCCGGCCGACACGACGGCATCGCGCAGGGCATAACCGCGTTGCCGTAGTTTGTTCGTGTAATCGATCAGAACGATGGCATTGTTGACGACGACGCCGGCCAGGGAAATGACGCCGACACCGGTCATGATGATGCCGAACGGCTGGGCGAACAGCATCAGCCCGAGAAAGGCCCCGCCCAGAGACAGGACCACCGATGTCATGATGATAAATGGTTGGCTGACCGAGTTGAACATCGACACGAGGATCAGGAAGATCACCAGCAGGGCAACCAGGAAGGCCTTGCTCAGAAAGGCTTCAGATTCCTGTTGAAATTCGAATTCACCGGTGAACTTGACCTGATAGCCGGGGGGCAGAGGGAATTGCTGTAGCAGTTTTTCCGCTTCGGCTCGAACGACCGGCCCGGGAACCTTGGTTTCGTCGACATTGGCTTTGACGGTGACGACCCGTTCATTATTGATCCGGTTGATGTCGCCCATAGTCCCGCCGAAGGCGATGTCAGCCACCGCCGACAGCGGCACCAGCTCACCGCTGGGAGTCGGCAGCATTAACTGGTGGAGGACGTCCATCTTCTTACGATCATCTTCACTGAGTTGGACGGTGATGTCGTAGTCGTCGCTGCCTTCCCGAAATGACGAAACCTCCAGACCGTTATAGGCGCTTTTCAAAGCGAAACCGATACCGTTGGTGGTCAGCCCGAAGAGCGCCGCTTTTTGCCGATCGACGGCGACCTCGACAGAAGGAATTCCCTCGACGAAATCGTCGCGAACATCTTCCACATGGGGAAGGGAGGTCAGGACATCCTTGATCTGTTTGGCAAGTTCCCCGAGGATTTCGAAATTGTCGCCGGAGATCTCGATATTGATCGGCGCGCCGGTCGGCGGACCTTCCTCTTCCTGGGCTATGGTGATTTTTCCGCCGGGGATCTGTTTGACTCGTCGGCGAATCTCTTCGACGTCGAGTTGTGAGGAGCGGACACGGTCATGCAGTTCGACAAAGCGGACCCCGACGTGGCTCGGCGTATTGGCACTAAAAGCGGAACTGCCGCCGGAATCGATGGTTCCCCGCATATAGATGGACTCGATGTTGGCGATATCACTTGGTCCCGACAGGTTTTTCCCGCCGGCGACTTCATGTTCCCGAGGGGTCAGGGCGGTCAGCGGGGTGACGTCGGGATCGAGCGGTCTGCCGTCCGGCGTCGTGGCCACGCCGGCCAGGGTGAATTCGATGCGCTGGATGATGTGGTCGATATAGTCAAGATCCGCACCTTCCGGGACGTCGACATTGACATAGATGCCTTTCGGATCGATCTCCGGAAAGAATTCGATCGGCTTTTGCAGACCGACGACCAGCAGCCAGCTCTGGATCATCAGTACCAGTACGCAAAAAGCGATGGCAATGATCGCATAGGGAGTTGTCAGCGCCCGGTTCAGCGAGGCCGCATAAACGGTCAGCAGCCATCCTTTGATGGCCACCGGTTTTTCGACGGTGGCCGCGATCTCGTGAAGATCCTTCTTCTCGGTGCCGCCCGGTGTCTGTTTCAGCTTCATGAACAGTGAGACCATGGCCGGATTGATGACCAGGGCGACGAACAGGCTCGAGGACAGGGTAACGATCAGGGTCAATGGTAAAAAGCTCATGAACTCGCCCATGATTCCCGGCCAGAACAGCATCGGCGCAAAGGCCGCCACGGTGGTGACGGTGGAGCCGATAACCGGATAGGCGACTTCGGAGGTGGCTTTCATGGCCGCTTCGACCCGGGAGGCCCCCTGTTCCAAGAAACGATAGGAATTCTCTACGATAACGATCGCGTTATCGACGAGCATGCCCAGGGCCAGGGTCAGGCTGAACAGGACGACCATGTTCAGCGTAATGCCCATGACGTAGAGAGCGGTAAAGGAGAGCAACATGGAAAACGGAATGGCCAGACTGACCAGCAGCGCATTTCTGATGCCCATGAAGAGGAAAATGACGATCAGCACCAGGACCAGTCCCGAGAGAATATTGTTCTCCAGATCGGCGACCATCAGCCGGATATCATTGGACTGGTCCATGACCTTGGTGATCTCTGTGCCGGCCGGCCAGCCCTGACGATAGCGGTCGACAATCCGATCCGCGGCGTCGCTGATTTCGATGATGTTTTCGCCGGAGCGTTTTTTCACCGACAGATTGACCGCGTCGCGCCCATTGAGACGGGAGCGGGACATCTCTTCCTTATACCCGTCGATAACCCGGGCAACATCCTTGAGGTAGACCGGTTGCCCCTGATGGGTGGTCAGTACCAGTCCGTATATTTCCTCGGGAGTGGTGAATTCTCCGGGAACCCGTAATTGAAAACGGCCGTTGCCAAGACGCAGGGCACCGCCTGAAGTGTTCTGGTTTTCACTGCGGACGGCGGTCTGGAAATCGGTGATGGTCAGGCCGTAATAACCCAGCTTGTCCGGATCCACCTCGACCCTGATCTCTCTTTCCAGGCCGCCGGTAACCTCGACTTCGAGGACCCCGGTGATCGCTTCGATATCGTCTTCCAGGTCGTCGGCGATGTCTTTGAGGCACGGCAGGCCGCAGGTCCCAGACAGGGAGTAGACGACGATCGGCATCTGGGAGAAGTTCACTTCGAAGACCGAAGGATCCTCTTCCAGGTCGGTGGGTAATTCTCCGAGTGCCTCGTCGACCTTGTCTTTGACATCCTGCAGGGCCTGATCGATATCGGTGCCGGTGACGAATTCCACGTTGATCATCGAACGGCCTTCGGAACTGATCGACTGGATTTTCTTCAATCCCTCGAGGCCCTTGATCTTTTTTTCGATTTCGATGGTCACCGAGGTCTCGATGTCGGCCGGTGAAACACCCCGATAATCGGTGGAGATAAAGACGTTGGGAATGGTGATATCGGGAGAGCTTTCCCGGGGCAGGGCCAGGTAGCAATAGGTTCCGAAAATCACCAAGACCAGTGCGAGCACCGCAACGGTGGTACTTTTTTTAACAGCGGTGTCCGAGACGATCATGGCAGGTTGTCCCCCGCTTCGCTGAGGACCCGAACGACCTGCACGGGACGTCCGTCCTCGACGTCACGATGTCCCTCGACGATCACCCGATCCCCGGCATGCAGGCCGGAAACGACTTCAACCAGCCATTTTTCGGCGATACCGGTGGTAACCGGCCGTTTCCTGGCCACCCCGTCTTCTTCGATATAGACGTATTGTTCATCGTTTCGGGTGATAATGCTGTAAAGCGGAACCGCCAATGCGTCTGGTGTGCTGTTTTTGATGATATCGGCACGAACGAACATGCCGGGGAGGATGGCATGGCCGGGATTGTCAAGTGCCAGTTCCAGCCGATAGAGTCTGGCTGCGGTATCCGGCGAAGGCGAGAGAAACGACCGGGTGCCGGTAACCAGTCGGTCGTCGAGGGCCCTGATCCGCACGTCGATCCGATCGAGCTTTCTGACTGCGGTAATATCCGATTCGGGAATACCGATAACCGCTTTGACCCGGTCTATCTGCAAGATGACGCCGATCGGGTCACCGACCCCGAGAAACATGCCCTCTTTGGCGTCCAGGCGGCGAATGATGCCGTCAATCGGTGCGGTGACGCGGCAGCGTTCCAACAGCAGCCGGGCATTGTCGAGGTCGGCTTTGGCTGTCTGCATTCGGGTCTTCTGTGCTTCGAGTTCGGCGACGGGGATTACCCCTTTGGCATGGACTTGCCGGTCCCGGTCATAATCGGCCCGGGCCAGCGAGTAGGCCGCTTCGGCGCGGTCACGGGCAATGCGATAGTCGTCGTCCTCTATCTGCAGGAGCAGGTCGCCGGCCTGTACCGGCTGTCCTTCTTCGACGAGCACCTGCTCAACGGTGCCGGATACTTCGGCGAGCAGGTCGAGCCGAATCCATTCTTCGGCTATCCCCGGCAGGTTGAGCCGATTGCTGATGGTCGCCGGCTGGACCGGCAGGACCACGGTATTGACCGGCGGTCGTTCCTGCTTGACGGCCGCCTCCTGTTCGGCCTGGATCGCTGAACGTTTGGCGGAAATGGTAAAAGCCATCACGAGGATCAGGAGAGTCAGGGCCAGGAGGATGAATCGGGGCAGATTTCGCCAGATGAAGAGAACAACGCGTCCGCGGCGACGCGTGGGGTGGTGATAGGGCTCGTTCATGTGTTGCTGGCCTGAGTTGTTGAAGGTTTGAGACCGTTGATGGCCTGGGTGATCAGGGTCTTCATGGATTCCTGGATTTCTTCCGTGGGGATCATGCCGTTGTACCAGCAGGAGAGGATGAGCAGATGCAGTGCCCAGAAATGACCGGCAATGT
>CAZUJZ010000099.1:0-12995 GCA_964620665.1 uncultured Desulfofustis sp.
ATCAACCAGCCCATCCGCCCACGATGCCGATTTTCAAGCTCCCTTTAATCCCCGGTGGGAAAACAGATGGACAGCACATCTTGGAAGGTCCGCACGAAGCGGGCGCTCACTCCTTCCCGGATATAGTCCGGCAACAGTTCGAAATCCTCTTTGTTTTCCTCGGGAAGGATCACCTGCTTGAGCTTTGCCCTGGTCGCGGCGATCACCTTTTCCTTGACCCCGCCGATCGGCATGACCATGCCGCTGAGGGTCAGCTCGCCGGTCATCGCCGTGTCCGGGATAATCGGTGTGTCGACGGCGAGCGAGTAGAGTGCGCAGGCCATGGTGATACCGGCCGAAGGACCGTCTTTCGGGGTGGCGCCGGCCGGTACGTGCAGGTGGATATAGCTCTTCCGGAAAAACTCCATCCGCTCTTCGTTATCGACGAACAAGGAGCGGACATAACTATAGGCAATTTCGGACGACTCCACCATGACCTGGCCCAATTGCCCGGTCTGCTTAAAACCCGCCGTTCCGGTGGCGACCGAGGCCGCTTCGATATGCAGGGTCGTGCCGCCGTTGCTGGTATACGCCAGCCCGGTTACCACGCCGATTCGCGGCTTGCTGAAGATCTTCTCGTCGGAAAAGACCTTGCGGCCAAGCAGGGCGGGAAGATCGGCAACCTTGACCTTGACCGTTTTGTCCGGCTCGGTGACCAGGTCCTTGGCGACCTTGCGGAGAATCTTCTTGAGCCGGTTCTCCAGATTCCGAACCCCGGCTTCCCGGGCGTAGCCATCGACGATGGCACTGATCACCGGCCGGGAAATGGCCACCTGTTTTTTGTCCAGGCCGTGTAGTTTCAATTGCTTGGGTAACAGGTGCCGCCGGGCAATTTCCACTTTCTCTGCCTGGATGTAGCCCGGGAGCCGAATCATCTCCATCCGGTCGATAAGCGGGCCGGGTATGGTTTCCATCTGGTTGGCGGTGCAAATGAACAAAACCTTGGAGAGGTCGAAGCGGACATCGAGATAATGATCGAGAAAATCTCGGTTCTGTTCCGGATCGAGCACCTCGAGCAAGGCCGAAGCCGGATCACCACGGAAACTGGCGCCGATTTTATCGACCTCGTCGAGCATGATCAGCGGGTTGGCGGTCTTGCAGGTCTTGATTGCCTGGACGAATTTGCCCGGCATGGCGCCGATATAGGTGCGCCGATGCCCCTTGATTTCCGCTTCATCACGCATACCGCCCAAGGAGAAACGGTAAAACTCGCGGCCGATGGCCCGGGCAATGGATTGACCCACCGAGGTCTTGCCGACCCCGGGGGGGCCGATCAGCAGGATAATTGAACCGGACAGATCGCCCTTGACGATCCCGACCGAAATCAATTCGAGAATCCGCTCCTTGACCTCCTCCAGGCCGTAGTGATCCTGGTTGAGAATCTTCTCCGCCTTGGTGATATCGTAATTGTCTTTGGTGTATACCCCCCAGGGCAGGATGGTCAACCAGTCCAGATAGGCCCTGGTCACATTGAATTCGGCGGAAGACGGTTCCAGCAGTTTGAGCTTTTCCATCTCCTCGTCGATCCGCTCCTTGGCCTCCGGGGGCAGTTTGAGCTGCTTGAGTCGTTTTTCGAATTTTTCCAGCTCGCTTTCCGTATCGTCCTTGGCGATACCGAGCTCTTTCTTGATCTCCCGCAATTGCTGCTTGAGAAAGAACTCCCGTTGCTGCTTTGACAGACGCTCTTCGATGCGCTTGGAAATGTCGGCTTTGAGCTTGGAAATCTCGATTTCCTTTTTCAGCAGGATCAGGACACGTTCCAGCCGCTGGCGGACCGGCGCCGTTTCCAGGATCGTCTGCAGCTCCGGTCCGGAAGAGGTGGTCATCGAGGCGGCAAAATCGGCCAGGGCACTCGGGTCGCTGACATTGATCCGCTCTAGCAGCAAGCCGAGTCCCTCTTTGAACAGCGGATTGAGGGTTACCAGTTCCTTGATGCAATCGATGATCGCCACGGAATAGGCCTTCAACTCCTCACTCGACTCCTGTCGATCTTCATGCAGATATTCGACACGCGCCTTGAAAACCGGCTTTTCCCTGATCAATTCCTTGACCATGAATCGTTTCTGGGCCTGAGCCACCAGCTGCAACGGCTGATCAGGTGTCTTCGCCGAGATCTGCACGACTTTTGCCGCCACTCCGACCGAATGAAAATCTTCGATGGACTGCGGAGACTGAACCATGCCGCCGGTTTCCGTCGGTTGCACGAGCAGCAGGCCAAGATAGATCGGCACCCCCTTTTCGTGGGCCTCTTGGATCGATTCCTGAAGTCGCCCGTCTTCGACGACGATAGGACCCATCATCTTGGGAAACATCGGTCGATCAAAGAGCGGGATGATCAGCAGCCTTTCCGGCAGGACATCGCGTGCCGGAACCAAAGATGTGTTATTGGACTCCTGGTTCTCTGGATCCTGGTCGATTTCCACCTGCTCGTCCGGCGTCTGCATCGTCGGTTTTTCTGCCATCTTGTCGCTTTCTCCTGGTAAAATTCAACGCCCGTGCACCACAGCTCGGGCGGTCTTGTTGGTTTTTCTCCTGCCATGCCGATTGTACAGCCTGTCCGTGATCGTCCCCACCGCTTAATTGGCCAACGCGATCAGCGCGATCACGGCCAGCACGGCCAGGAAAAACAACCCGACCCGGTAGCAGACGCTGTGGTCTTCTGCGTGGTGCTCGGCATGGTGCTCATTATGGTTTGCCATGATCCGCTCCCTCGCCGGCCTCAGCTCGTTTTTGTTCATCCCCTGCAGCATCAGGCGGTGGCGGCGGCGGCGTGGAAACCGTTTGCTCCGGCCGCTGATCGATCATGACGACCCGTTCCTGGTACGCACCGACCAGAATGAACGTGGCCAGCGGTTGGGTAATCAGGAAGGCAAAGGGCAACGAACCGCCGAGCGAAACGATGGCCACGTAAATAATGGCCACGATGATGTGATCGTTGATCGGCGGGCTCGTGGCAATTTCCCATGATCGTTTCAGCGCATCGATCAGGCCGTAGCCTTTGTCGGTCATCAGCGGCAGCACATAAAAGGCGGCAAAGGCGATGAACGCTGCGGCCACAAAACCGGGCAGCACCAGCAGCGTAAAACCGACAAAAATCACGATCGCGGCACAGGCAAAGAAAAACAGCAGCGGTAAAAAGAGCCGCATCTGGGAAAAGAGATCGCCGATCTCCGGCGACCGGCCCTCTCGAACGGCCCGTAGCAACGACTGCACGTAGCCGGCGGTGGTTACCGGTGCCAAGATGCCGAGACTGACGATGATCAGCACCATCTGGACAAAGGTGACCAACAGCACCGGCCCGATAAATTTTACGGTCTGCTGCCAGGCCGAAACAACCAGTTTTTTGAAATCCATGCTCCCTCCCTCCTCTTCTGAAGTTTACGCCCTATCGAATAATACGGTAAGAAATTCTTGGATCGTTGCAACCCCGATCGGCTCGAGAGTCGATCGATTCCTGATGCGCTCGACATTGGTCCGCGGCATCAGGAACCGCGTAAAACCGATTCGTTCGGCCTCCCGGACCCGTTGCTCCATACTGGAGACCCCTCTGATCTCCCCGGCCAGGCCGACTTCTCCGCAGACCACCGTATGGGCGGCAACCGGCTTGTCGAGAAGACTCGAGGCAAGCGCCCCGATCACCCCGAGATCCAGCGCCGGTTCGTCAATGCGGATTCCTCCGGCAATATTAAGAAAGATATCGTGCCCGTAAAAATCCATGCCGGCCTTTTTTTCCAGGACGGCACAGAGCAGCGCCAGGCGTTGCGGATCTGCTCCGGCGGCGGTTCTCCGGGCCGTTCCCAAATTGGTCGGGCTGACCAGGGCCTGCACTTCGACCAAAATCGGACGGGTTCCCTCCAGACTGGCCAGCACCACCGAACCGGCAACATCAAGAGGCCGTTCGGCAAGAAACAATTCGGACGGGTTGGTCACCGGCACCAATCCTTCCTCTTTCATCTCAAAGACGCCGATCTCGTTGGTCGAGCCGAACCGGTTCTTCACCGTGCGCACAATCCTGAAGGCGTGGCTCCGTTCACCTTCGAAATAGAGCACCGTGTCCACCATGTGTTCCAGGATGCGCGGGCCCGCCAGGACCCCCTCCTTGGTCACATGGCCGACCAGGATTACCGGTATGTTCTCGCTCTTGGCCAGTTCGAGCAGCACCGCCGCCGATTCACGAACCTGGGTAACCGATCCCGGCGCCGACGGATAATCGGCGCAGCTCAAAGTCTGAATGGAATCAACGGCCAGCAACGACGGCCGGAGGTCCCTGGTCATGGCGCTGATCTGTTCGACCGAATTTTCCGTGGCGAGCAGATGGTTGTCATGCAGAGCCGACAATCGCCGAGCCCGCAATTTGATCTGATGGGCCGACTCCTCGCCGGAGACGTAGAGCACCGTATGCCCCTGAACCGCCAGCGCCGACAGGATCTGCAGCAGCAGCGTCGACTTGCCGATCCCCGGCTCGCCGCCGATCAGCACCACCGACCCGGGAACGATACCACCGCCGAGAACCCGGTCAATCTCGTTGATGCCGATTACCACCCGCTCACTGTCCTGATCCGGGGCCGACGTCAGCGGCAGCGGCGCGGCCGCCGGGGAGGTCCGTCGGTGTTTTGTTGCTGCGGCCGGCAGGCGCTGCTCGTCGAGGCTTTCCCATTGCCCGCAGGCCGGGCAACGGCCGAACCAGCGTCCGCTTTGATGGCCGCACTCGCGACAGGTGAACACCGTTTTGTCCTGCTGTTTCCGAACCGCCATCACGTTGACCTGTAACGAAAATTCTCTTTTCGGAGCTTTACTGGGAGGAGTCAATGCCTATCGTATCCAACTGTAACAAGGGCACGACCGCTTGTTAAGAATTATTTCTCGTAATAACAAACCTTTTCCATCGGTTACCAGATATGCCCTCGGAGCAGCACGACACACCGAAGTGGATCTCACTGTGGAGTTCGCTCTCTTTTCTGCTGCGCAGTGGCAGCCTGATCGGCTGGTCGCTCGCCTTGACCCTGGCCACCGTATTGTTGACCTGGCTTGGCTTTCTGCTGACCACCGGCCTGATCGATTCCCTGACCGGATCATTTCTGACCGCCGAACCGGCCCGTGACGGCTTGTTCGGCTGGCTGAAATACAGCGGCTGGTGGCTCGCCACCATGCTGTTTTTTTTCATTTCCCGGGTTATCTCGTTTTTTGTCGCGTTCCTGCTCGCCTACACCCTGACCTCACCGTTTTACTCATTTCTCAGCAGCGCGGCCGAAAAGCGCTTTCTCGGCGAGGCCTTTGAAGAAGACGACGGCCTCAGTGTTGCCGGGATCTGCCGGGATCTGGTCGAAGGATTGAAGATTGCCGGGTTCGGGCTGGTGGTGACCGTTTTTGCGCTGCTGATCAGTTTTGTCCCGCTGTTTGGACAACTCGCCGTCATTTTCCTCTACACCTGCTATGCAACCCTGATGTTTATCGATTATCCCGCCTCAAGAAAACGGTGGAGCCTGGGCCGCAAGCTGTCCTGGCTGCGCCGTCACCTTGGGACCAGTCTCAGGCTCGGGATTCTCCCGGCCGTGATCGGCATGATCCCCGTGGTCAACGTGCTCTTCATGGCGCTGCTCTTCCCTTTGCTCACCGTGCACGCCACCCTCAACTTCTGCCGTATCGAACGGGCCCGTGCGACCGGACACGAATCCCCGGGCAACGCTAAACCAACTCCCGCATAACCACGTTGGCCAGTTGACGGCCTTGTCCGGTCAGCCGCCACTGGCCACCATCGTGCTCCAGCAGGTCATCAGCCACGAGGGTATCGAGCACATCTCCGTAGATATCGCGCAGGCCGTAGCCGAAACGTCGATACAGACGGTGCTCGGAAATGCCATCGATGAGCCGCAACCCCATGACCACCGTTTCCCGAAACGTCGCCTGGGGATCCAGATGTTCGCGAAAGGACACGGGCGAAGCGCCGGCTTCGACGAGCAGGCAGTACGTAAGCGGATCTGCGGCCCGGCCGCATCGTTCGCCCGCCAGATAACTGACCGCCGCCGCCCCGCAGCCGAGATACTCCTCATTTCGCCAATACACCAGGTTATGGCGGCAGCCACAATTCGGCCGCCGGTAATTGGACAATTCGTAACGCTCGAATCCTGCCGACGCACAGCACGTTGCCGTGATCTCATCCATGGCCAGCACCTGATCCTCGTCCGGCAGCTCCAACCTCCCCTGCCGGTGCTGCTTGAAAAAGGGCGTGGGGTCCTCGATGCTCAATTGATAGATCGACAGGTGCTGCGGGGAGTACTCGATGGCCCGGGACAACGTGGCGTGCCAGCTTGCCGTGGTCTGTCCCGGCAGTCCGTACATGAGATCCAGGCTGACCGTATCGATCCCCGCCCGGTGCGCTGCCTGGACCGCCCGTATGGCCTGGCGTGCGTCATGGGCGCGGCCGAGTATAGCCAGTTCCGTATCGTTGAACGACTGGACGCCGATGGACAGGCGGTTGACCCCGTGTTGTTGCAATCCTTCGATATCACGGCAGATGAGCGATTCGGGATTGGTCTCAAGGGTGATTTCGGCGTCGCGATCAAAACCGAACACCTCGGCACAGGCGGTGAGAATCTGATAGAGCAGCGCATCATCCAGGACAGAGGGGGTGCCGCCGCCGATAAAGAGCGTGCTGAGCGGCCGCCGCACGGGCGCCGGCGTTGTCTCTATCTCCCGCAGCAGGGCCCGGCAATACCGGGCGTGCAGGTGGTCGTGGCCGGCCACCGAGGCAAACGAACAATAACGGCATTTGCTGGTGCAGAACGGGATGTGCAGGTAGAGACTGGTCACAGAGACGCACGACTCTCATTGGTCTGACAAACCGAGCTGCACCAGGCGCCGATCTCGGCCATAATCCCCTCATCGGCAAAGCTGAAGCAACCGTCGCCGACGATGAGATGATCCAGCAGCCTGATCTGCATCAGTGAACAGAGCAGGCAGAGGGTTCTGGTCAGGGTGCGGTCCTGGGCGGAAGGGGACGTGGAACCCGATGGGTGATTATGGGCGACCACCAACGCCGCGGCATTGTGCGCCAACGCCCGTCGCACGATTTCCCGGGGATATACGGTATTGACGTTTACCGTTCCTTCGGCAACCACCTCCGAATCAATGATCGCCAGTGACGAATCGAGATACAGGACGGTGAAGACCTCTCGCTGCAGTCCGCGCATCGAGTGCATGAGGTAATCGACCACATCCTGCGACGAGGTAATATATGACTTGGTGCGCAACCGCGAGCGCAGATAGCGGTCAGCGACCGCCTTGATAAACGACAGGGCAAAACTGTTTTTCGGTCCGACTCCGTCGATCTGCTGCAGATCACCAATTTCCGCGTCAAGGACCGCCGCAAAACTGCCGAACTGGTCCAGCAGTGCTCGCGCCTGTACTTTGCAGTCTTTTCGAGGTGTGCCGAAGGAAAGCAGCAATTCCAACACGTCTGCATCGGTCAACGCCGGCAGACCATGCTGCAGGAAACGATCGCGGAGCCTGCTTCGATGGCCCGCCCCTCTGGTTTGCCAATGCTCCTGATCCATTACCCTCAGCCGGTCAACTCTCTGGTGAGCAGCTCATTGACGAGCTTCGGGTTGGCTTTTCCTTTGGTTCGCTGCATCACTTGACCGACAAAATATCCCAATAGTTTCTGTTTACCGCCGCGGAACTCGGCGACCTGACCTGGGTTCTCCTGGATAATGAGGTGAATGACAGCGAGGAGTTCGTCTTCGTCGGAGACCTGGAGCAGATTCTTCTGTTTGACGATGGTCGCGGCATCCGTGCCGCTGACCAGCATCTCGCTCAGGACCGTTTTGGCGATTTTCCCACTGATCACCCCGTTATCGATCAGCGTCAGCAGCTCTGCGAGCATTTCCGGGGTGACGAGGCAGCCGACGATGTCTTCCCCTTTGACCTCCTTGAGCAGCTCGGTCAGGATCCAGTTGGCGACCTTTTTCGCATCCCGAAAACGATCGACCGTTGCTTCGAAATAATCCGCCCGTTCCCGGGATTCGATCAGCAGAAAAGCATCATAATCGGAGAGGCCATAGGCATCGATAAAGCGTTGCCGTCGATCATCCGGAAGCTCCGGCAGCGTCGCTCTCACCTGATCAATCCACTGCTCGGAGAGGGCGACGGGTATCAGGTCCGGACAGGGGAAATAGCGATAGTCGTGCGCGTCTTCCTTGCCACGCATCGACTCAGTCTTCCCGGTATCGGGATTCCACAACAAGGTCTGCTGAATCACCGCTTCACCCTCCAGCAGGAGGTCTCGCTGACGTCGCTGCTCATACTCCAGGGCCACCTGAACATTACGAAACGAGTTCATGTTCTTCAGCTCCGTCCTCGTGCCCAATTCCTGCTGACCGACCGGGCGCAGCGAGATATTGGCATCACAACGGAAACTGCCTTCCTGCATATTGCCGTCACACACATCCAGGTAACGAAGGATCGCGTGGATCTTTTTTAAATACGCCGAAGCCTGTTGGGGAGAACGAATATCCGGTTCGGAGACGATCTCCAATAATGGCGTGCCGGTCCGGTTCAAATCCACATACGAATGCGGGTCGTGTTCGTCATGGATCAGCTTGCCGGCGTCTTCTTCCATATGAATCCTGGTGATACCGATACGGTGACTGGTGCCGTCTGTTTCGATTTCGATAAAGCCATGCTCAATGATCGGTTTATCGAATTGCGAGGTCTGATACCCTTTCGGGAGATCCGGATAAAAGTAGTTTTTCCGGGCGAACTGGCTGATCGCACGGATCTGGGCATTGGTCGCAAGACCGACCTTGATCGCACAATCGACAACTTTTTTATTCAATACCGGCAGTACCCCGGGGAGTCCGAGACAAACGGGACAGGTATGGGTATTTGGCGGTGCACCGAACGCATTCGAACAACTACAGAAAATTTTTGTTTCGGTTTTTACTTGAGCATGAATCTCAAGGCCGATAATCGTTTCAAATTCCATACGCTTTATCCTTGAGGCATCCGTACCGTGGCGTCTGTCTGCTCAACCCAGCGACGGATCTGGTGGAGCTCTTTATGCCATTCGTCTCCGAGTCTGACCTGCAGGTAGAGGCGAAACAAGTCATCGATAATGCGGACCAACTCCTCGAAGAGAAAAATCCGCTCGAGAATCATCCCTTCCGTCTCCTCGGGACTCCCTTGCTGGTCGGGCGATGAGGCTGCCGTCTTCGGGGGGCGAACACTGCGATACTCGAAAAGAGAAGCACCAAGCGTGACATTCCACTCGTATTCGCCTTTGACGATGTGAATCCTGGCCTGTTCGAGTTTTTTGCCGGTTCTCAGCCCGGTCCGGGCCTCCCGCAGCTCCGTCTGGAGTCCGCTGCAGACCAGTTTCTCGCTATACTCCGCTTCCCCGATTTCAAGCAGCATATGTTTTTCAAAGACGACGATGATATCGCCGACACCGGGGAGTTCAACGGATCCGCCCCGCTCCTCGCTCTTCCACCAGAGCCAGGTCAGAAATTCCTGCCCGACAAATCTCTTTTCGGTTATCAGATCGACAAGATCCATGGTCGAAACACTCCTTGTCCCAGCAAACGTTTACCGCAGCCGTACCGAATACGGGCGTCGTCCGCTCTCAGGCTCTTTTTTTGGGTACGCCACGATTGATCGGGCGGATAGATCACATAAAAAGTTGTGGATTCATTGACTCCAGGGCCGATCCCGACTCTGAACCAAGCAGTTTTTCCGCTGTATTGTAAGGAATTTGCTGAATGATCAGCAAGCCGAAGCAATCCTTAAAAAAATCTTCAAGCACCGTATGGGCTTTTTTATTCGTCGTAAAGAAGAGCAGGGTATTATCGGAGAGGTTCCAGCAGAGATCATAGACCGTCGGTACCGGTATCGACTTTGCCGTTAACTCAGCCTTGACCCGCTCTTTTATTTCAATACGGGCCGCCCTGCCCAGTTTTGGCACCTGTCGCTCGCGTCGGACTCGCTCTTCCTCTTTGGCAATGAACTTTTTCAACACGGCCGACGAGACCTTTCGTTCATCAATGCGCAGCGAAAGGACGATGTAATCGCCATTACGAAAGGACGCGTACTCGAACGCCGCGTCGAACATATTGAGCACCGAAACCCAGCCGACAGAGTACTCATCGGTCGTCTCGTCAATATCACGAAAGGAGTAAGCTGAAATTCTCCTGGCGATATAATCCAACGGATTTTCGGGCAAATCACCCGTAACGGCAAAACGTACAAAACTCGCCGAACCATTCATCAATCCCATGACACCACCTTCCAATAAAGAAACAACGGGAACGAGTAAGCGACCAACCGCTGCACAGCACGTGAGCGTGGCTGAAGGACTGATTTATATCATTGTCTGGCCATTGTCACAAGTCGTGAGAGGACAGGCTTCCCTGAATATCGTTTCTTTACTGATAAACGATCGAGGGTACCCTCGCCGGAGTGGTAGCGAGAACGAGCGTGGGGACAATTTTTCTTGACACCGATACGTCTCTTTAGTAAATAACATTGCCTCACAGGGTCGTTAACTCAGTCGGTAGAGTATCTGCCTTTTAAGCAGAGAGTCGTTGGTTCGAGTCCAACACGACCCACCATTACCATGACGGTCCCCATCGTCTAGTCAGGTCCAGGACACCGGCCTTTCACGCCGGCAACACCGGTTCAAATCCGGTTGGGGACGCCAACATAGGCCGCATCGGGCTCAGCCCGATGCGGTTTTTTGTTTTTCTCCGGGAGACCATCACCGCGCGGTGCTATCATTTGAAGGCCGCGTGAACGGCACGTTTTTCACGGTAAAATCCCAGGGTGTCCCACCGTGGCGCCGGGTCAAAACCGTCCAATGGAGGAAATCGCTCGATTTTTCCGGATGATCGAGACAGAAATGCAGCCCTCGGGATTCACTGCGCAGCCGCGCCGACTCGACGATCAGCAGAGCGACGTGGCCGATATTGCGCAATTCGATCATGTTCTTCGAAACATGGTGGGAACGATAATGATCTTCAATTTCCGCCACCAGCTCCGCCAGTCGTTGCTTAGCCAACGTCAACCGTTTTTCACTTCGAACGATTCCGACGTAGTTCCACATGATGCGGCGAATGACATCCCAGTTGTGACTGATCAACACTTCTTCATCGAGTTCTTCGCTCTCTCCTGAATGCCATTGAGGTGCTGAGTCTTCCCAGGGAGGAGCACTGCTCTTTGTTTTCTGCTCGAGGCAAAACGCGGCTGCCTTCTCGGCATAGACAACCGCTTCCAGAAGCGAATTTGAGGCGAGCCGGTTTGCGCCGTGCAACCCGGTACAGGAGACTTCGCCAAGTGCCAACAAGGAGCGTATCGAAGAAAGACCGTGTCGGTCTACCAACACACCGCCGCAGAGGTAGTGTGCTGCCGGCACCACCGGCAGGAGATCCTTTGTTATGTCGATGCCGTACGTGAGACATCGTTCATAAATCGTCGGAAATCTCTTCTTTATAAACGAAGGCTCCATGTGTCTGAGATCGAGAAAAACGCAATCAGCACCACTCTCTTTCATTTCCCGATCTATTGAGCGGGCGACAATATCACGAGTGGCGAGCTCACCTCTTTCATCATACTTGTGCATGAACGGTTGACCCTGACGATCGAGGAGACGTGCTCCCTCACCGCGTACCGCTTCGGAAATCAGGAAATTCTTGGCCTGTGGGTGAAACAGACAGGTCGGATGGAATTGCACGAATTCCATATTGGCAACATCTGCCCCGGCCCGATAGGCCAGGGCAACCCCATCGCCGGTTGCGATGTCCGGATTGCTTGTGTACAGGTACACTTTACCGGCACCTCCGGTGCATAAAATGGTAAAGCGAGAGGTATAGGCCTCGATGGTGTCGTTCGGTCCGATCACATAGGCACCAAAACAATGACGATCATCATCCCCTCCCCTGACCAACAGATCAATAGCTGTGTGATTCTCTAATAATATTATATTGTTATGATCTTTTATTTGGTGCAACAAGGCCGTTTCTATTTCCTTTCCCGTCAGGTCGTACGCATGTGCGACCCGTCGATGACTATGTCCGCCCTCCTTGCCCAAACTCAAGCGATCACTTCCCTGTTCCGTGACAAAACGGACCCCATATCCTATCAGGTCGGAGACACGGTCGCGTCCATCAGCAACCACCTGTCGAACCACGTTATAGTCACACAGACCATCCCCTGACCGCAGCGTGTCACCAATGTGATCTTCGTGGCTGTCATCCTTATCGAGAACTGCCGCGATTCCTCCTTGGGCCAAGTTTGTTGCCGTATCGCTTTCCGCCTTCTTCGTTATGATAACAACGGTACCGTGATCAGCGACACGCAATGCATAAGACAACCCGGCTATCCCACTGCCCACGACTAAAAAGTCACAATCCACCTCAACACCTCAACAATATGTTTCACGTGAAACATCCACACCTCAAGCTCGAGGGTGGAGAGAATATTTTAAAACCGACACGATGGTCCGCTACAGGATTCATACCCCATTTCTTGCGAGATGGCCATCCTGTTTGTGTTTGGGGTGAACGAGTGTTCACGGTTTGGCTATTTTTTGTGTAACTCTTTTGACGAGAGGTCACAACGAATGATGAAAATCGGCATCGTGGTCCGACGGGTTGGTTGATCCCTCCTCCCGACTGCTGCACTTCGGAGCCCCGTTCAGTCACCCTTTGGACCAAATTCTGAGCCTCGCCGACATTTCACGAGGCGGCCTCCGAGAGTACCAACCAACCCGGAAAGCTCAGCATGTGGAACTGATTTTCATATAACCCCCATGACGGGGCGTCACAACGAAGCATGAAACTTTGCAGTTTCATATAAACCGTCATGATTGATAGTCACAACGAACAATGAAAATCGGCATCGTGGTCGGATGGGTCTGGCCGGCTCTGCCTCCAGCTGCTGCGCTGCGGCCTGATCGGCTGGCCTCC
>CAZUJZ010000100.1:0-5479 GCA_964620665.1 uncultured Desulfofustis sp.
GATGATTCGGATTCCAATAACCCTTTTGTGCGCAAAGAGTTCATGGATTTTCTGCACTGCTGCAAAGACATGAAAGACGAGCACGGCAAGACAAAGTACCTGATTGTCTTGGGGGATATGTGGGATCTGGCCATGAACAACCAGGAGAGTTCCTTTACCTTGTCCTCTGTCTTTTTCCGCCAGCTCAAGGAACTCAACAAGGGGCTGGGGATCGGGGACCTGTTTGAAAACGTCATCTACATTCCCGGGAATCACGATCACCATTTCTGGAAGATGCTCCAGGAGCGCTATTGGGTGACACTGCGACTGGAACAAGGGCGTACGCCCCTGGAAATGCCCAGGGTTGCAGGACTTACACTCGATGCAGGCACCGGTGCTATTCAGCGTGCGGAAACCCCGACAGGGGAAAACAGGATCCCACTGCACAACCTGGTTTCGCCATTGCTGGGGGTGGACAGCGATACTCCGGTTTATGTGGCCTATCCACATATTTTTCTCAAGAAACCCGACAGCGAGTACGCCCTGCTCACGCACGGCCATTTCTTTGAGCCGGATTGGAACATGGTGACCATGATGTTCGGGGATTTGATGGAAAAAAACGATATCCCCCTGACAATACGCAACATTGAGATGTTCAACGCTATCACGACCGAGATGCACAGTCATGCCCTGGGGCAGACACCACCGTATGAATTCTGGGAGAAGATATACGATCTTCAATATACTGATAGGGTTCCGCCAGAGTGGCAAAAAGGCGCCCGAAAGATCTTGGATGCCCATTTTTATCTACGGAACGATATCGCCGGGCAATCACAAACGCAGTCGGCAAAATATCACGACATCCAGGCCTTACAGAACCAGCGGGGGCTCGTGGAGCATTATTTGGCCCAGGCGGAAAAGGAAGGTCTGGATTCAGGCGAGCGAGTAACATCCTTGATTTACGGGCATACCCATGTGCCTTCTTTTGGTGAGACATTCGTTCGTTATCAGGATAAAAGGAAAATGCCTCTTGATATCCATAATACAGGCGGATGGGTGAATATTAACCCAGATACTTTCCATATGCCGCAGCCCACTCTGATTAACAAAAATGGGGCTGCTAAACCGCTACGCTTCAGAAATGCTGACTCTTAAGGGACTGCTGATAAATTCGACCTTTGTTTCTTTGCCTTCAAATAGTTTTTGGTTCCTCTAACCTGAGCAGAATTCAGTGAATCCAGGGGGACATGAATTCAGCAGGCAGTATACCGAATTATCAACTGAACTATTATTCTGGCTCGGGGATACGCGGATTGATGTCTGTAGGGATTGGAACGCAACAAGATCATTAAACGGATTCAGGCAGACGCGCAATACGCGCTCCTGATCCTGGGTGTTATGCCTAATAATGATATCGAAGTTGAGCAATCAGAATTGAATCATTATCAACTTTATAAACTATGCGGTGCTCACTGTTGATACGGCGGGACCAAAACCCTGACAAACCGTGTTTGAGGGATTCTGGTTTACCAACGCCTTCATATGGAACTCGTTGTATATCACGTATCAGTAAATTGACTCGTTTCAAAATTTTCTTATCGGTCTTTTGCCAGTACAAGTAGTCTTCCCAGGCATTTTCAGAAAATATGAGCTTCACTCTACAAGTTCCTTTTCTGAACCTTTGCCAGCCTCAAGCTCGGCAATTGCCCCTAATAAACGATAGGCATTTTGAGGACTTCGCAAAAGGTAAGCGGTCTCCTCCAAAGCCTGAAAATCCTCAAGTGACATCATGACAACTGGTTTTGATGATTTGCGGGTAATGACAACAGGAGCGTGGTCATCACAAACTTTCTTCATTGTTTTTGCCAGATTGCCTCTTGCAGAAGTATATGTAATCGTGTCCATATCAATATCTCCAAATAAGTAAAAGGTACATGTACATTTTATTGTACCATAAAGTAGTCGGCATAACAAGGCGTTTCCCACGGGCTCGGCCCACTTCGCGGCCAAAGCCGGTGAACTTGCCATTGGCTGAAAGAATAAAAACCTGATTACTCAGCAAACTCAACCGGAGACATTTTCAGGGGAGCGGTTAGCGGGTGATGTTCCGCCATGGTAAGCTTTTTAATCGATCGAAACCTTCATGTTGGCGGACAAAGGAACCTTCAGGAAAATCGAACTGGGTTGAAAAAACTATTCCCGGAGTAAATCATGAGCGAGAGCCAAAGCAAATTGCACCAGGATATAAAGGATCTTTTTGATACCTATCGTCGCTTGATGCCCGAGGTCGACGCCACCTATGATGCTCTGCCCGGTGAGGTTTACAAGGACGGGGCATTAAGTGGGAAGGTTAAGCGTTTAATGGCCTTGACGGGTGCCTTGGTGCATGGTTGCACGGCCTGTATTGTTTTCCAGACGGAACATGCGTTGAATCTGGGTGCACGTGTGGAGGAAATCCTCGAGGCCTGTTCGGTCGCCATAAGCTTGGGCGGGACGATGGCCGCTGGAGAAACGACTCAGGTGATCCGGTACCTCCAAGAAAAAGGGCTTATCGAAAGTGTGAAATCTACAGAGGAGAAATTCAAACCATGAACAAGGCGATAATAATCTTTTTTGTCTGTATCCTCATATACTCAACTGGTAACTCTTTTGCTCAATCTCAAAAACCTCCTTTCTCGACAGTAACAATCCATGGAAAAACAGATAAAAAGTTCAACAGAGTATCACTTTTTAAATCCGGAAGTTCAACCAAACCCTATAAAACTAAAAACATTGGTTCAGGTGGATCGTACTCAATCAGCATCCTCATACCAAAAGATATGATTAAAAAGGAAGGTTACTACGTGACCGATATGAGATTCTGGACAGATGATAATAACAATTCTATAAAAGATGAAAATGAGCCAAGAAGTCAGTGTCACTTCATCATGTGGCATCCAGAATACAAAAAAGTGGTTATGAAAATATATCAAGGTGACACATACGAGATTACTCGTTCACAGCACAATTATAATTGGCAGTAAAAAAGAGAGGACAGACTAGGTTTTCCGGCTCCTCGCCATTTCGTATGGATTTGATATCATAAGGATCAAACCTCCACAAAATGACGAGAAGTCATTGTTCAGCCTATCTAATACCATGAGCTAACTGTGGGCGGGTACAGTCTGCTCACAATGAGATTTATAGAAAACTCAGTTAACCACGCGTTCGGTGGCAAAAAAATAGTTTTTCATTATATTTTACCGGGAAGCCAGGTTGAATGAGTGAAAACAGATGAGTTGCCGTTTTTTGGTAATTTCTTTGAATGGGGCAATATGCCGGCAAAACTTCGTCAAGATCAAGGGAGGAGTCGTCAAGCGGAGGTTTGATCATGGCCACACATGAACCGGAACGTATACAAACTGTCGAGAAGAAGAGAAAAACTGGCCAGATCTGGCCAGATTGGCACCAGCAACTAAAAAAATTTCAGGCTCCCGATAAGTTAAAAACCTCCTGGCAGCTGTTGAACACACTAGTCCCCTATTTCTTTCTATGGTATTTGATGGTTCTGTCGATCAATCTTGGCTATTCATATATATGGACTCTGGTTCTTGCCATACCTGCAGCCGCGTTTCTGGTACGGATTTTCATCTTATTTCATGACTGTACCCATAATTCTTTCTTCAAATCGAAGGGTGCTAACACTTTTTTCGGCTACCTCCTCGGTGTGCTTGTGTTTACTTCATTTGAAGACTGGCGTTTCACCCACCTGCGGCACCACGGGACTTACGCCAATCTCGACTCACGGGGATTCGGCGACATCTGGACCCTGACACTCGATGAGTATCAGAGCTCATCGAGAATGAAAAAATTACAGTATAGACTTTACCGAAACCCCTTTGTGCTGGTTGGATTGGGGGCGCTCTTTAATTTTCTGTTCTACAATCGTCTTCCTGACTTACGGGTGAAAAGGAGGGAACGCATGGGCGTTTTTTTGACGAACCTGCTCATTCTTGCCGTTGCCTTGACCGCCGCGCAGATTATCGGGTGGCAGGCCTACCTCCTCATCCAGTTGCCGGTGTTGTGGTTGGCGGGAGGGATCGGTATCTGGCTTTTTTACGTGCAGCACCAGTTTGAAGGAGGCTACTGGGCGCGCAAAGAGGAGTGGGATCCTCTCCGTGCAGCCATGGAAGGCAGCTCATTTTATCGACTCCCCGCTGTTCTGCGCTGGTTTTCCGGCAACATCGGCTACCATCATGTCCATCACTTGAATCCCATGATTCCCAACTACCATCTCAAGCAGTGTTTCGAATCCGTTCCGGAACTGCAAACCAAGGAACCACTGACAATCAAGAAAAGCCTTGGCTGTCATCGTCTGAAATTGTGGGATGAGAATTTGCAGAAAATGGTCGCCTTCCCTTGAAATGGCCGCTTCTCACTGAAAAGCCGGAGGTATGCGGATTATCACCAATGCCACGAGGCCGAACAAGGCTTTTGCAGCGGCCCGCAAAATCAATCCCCGGCCGGGAACCAAAAAATCGACACAGATTTCCGCATCCCTGGAAAAATAGGCTAATCGACTGGGACAAAAACTTATCTAGGGATAGCTGTCCACCAACAGCATCAACCCGGGCCGTCAATTCCGCCGCACTCTGTTTGACGGCCTCGCGGGAAACCCGGCCTCCCACACCACCACAGAGATGACCATATGGATGATTTCCAACTTCTGATCGATCTCCATAAGCACGGCCACCGGCAGGGACCGGGCGGAGATCGGGAAACGGAGCAGGCCCTCAACCTGACCATGGTCGACCGGACCGCCCCGCTGAAAATTGCCGACATCGGCTGCGGTACGGGGGCCTCCACCATCCTGCTGGCCCGGCTTCTCAAGGCCCGGATCACGGCGGTGGATTTCCTCCAGGACTTTCTTGACGTCCTGGAGGTGCGGGCTGAGCATGCCGGGGTGGCGGACAGGATTTCGACATGTGCCTGCTCGATGGACAGTCTGCCGTTTGGTGACGAGGAACTGGATATTATCTGGTCCGAGGGCGCGATCTACAACATCGGTTTTGCACAGGGCGTCGCGGACTGGCGGCGGTACCTGAAAAGGGGCGGCCTGCTGGTTGCCTCCGAGATCACCTGGATCACTGACTCCCGGCCGTTGGAACTCCAGCGCCATTGGGATAACGAATATCCCGAAATCGACCTGGCCTCTGCCAAGATCAGGGTTCTGGAGCAATCCGGCTACAGGCCGCTCGGCTATTTTGTGTTACCGGAACAATGCTGGCTGGACCACTATTACCGCCCCATGCAGGAGAGATTCGCGGACTTTTTGGAACTGCACGGGAACAGCGAAGCGGCACGCGCCATCGTGGCTGCGGAGCAACGGGAAATCGAACTCTACGAGAGGCACAAGGACCACGTCAGTTACGGGATCTACATCGCAAGACGAATGGAGTAGGAAAACGGGCACTCTTTGTTGACCTCTGTTCATCTTGTCATGGCTTGGGGGCAGTTGGGG
>CAZUJZ010000100.1:5579-12791 GCA_964620665.1 uncultured Desulfofustis sp.
CGGGCACTCTTTGTTGACCTCTGTTCATCTTGTCATGGCTTGGGGGCAGTTGGGGCATCCAAAGAGAAAACCGGACTAAAAAATGATACGCCACATTTGCCAAACCAACTCAGAACCCATTCCGAAGGAGATTTTCATTGGAAAATCATGAATGGTAGAGGTGACATGCCATCATTTAAAGACGAATTGTCTGAAAAAGAAGCTTGGGATATAATTAACTATATAAAAACACTTATAAAGAAATAAAGTCACTAATCGGGAAAAAAGAGGCGTCTCAAGCTGATCCTTCAACCAAGACGCTTCTGATTTTGTTTCATGCCGCTCCTATAACGGGGTCGTTGCCGGCCTGGCTTGGGTGGCGGAGCTGCTGGCCCGGGCCGATTCGGCGCCGGGACTACCGGGGCTTTTTAAATCACAGAAGAAATGGAGCAGCATGTATAAAAAAATCGATCAATATGGTCTCGTCGGCAATGGCTTGACCAGCGCGCATATTGGCATAGACGGCTCCATTGACTGGATGTGCCTCCCCTATCTCGACTCCCCGTCGGTTTTCGCAGCCATCGTCGATGAAGATAAAGGCGGAAGATTCCGCCTGCAGCCGCGGCGGAAGTGGGATTCGGCGCAGCATTATGTCCAGGGTACGAACATCCTCAAGACGTTGTTCCGGACATCGTCGGCGGAGGTGGAAATTACCGATTTCATGGCTGTTGGGCCAATAGCTGAGACGCTTGCCATAGCCGACACCCTGCTTGTCAGAAGAGTGCGCGCCATTCGGGGCAGCATGGAACTTGGTGTCGAGTTGACGCCGCGCTTTTCCTACGCCAGAAAAAA
This sequence comes from uncultured Desulfofustis sp., assembly GCA_964620665.1. Classification (GTDB taxonomy): domain Bacteria; phylum Desulfobacterota; class Desulfobulbia; order Desulfobulbales; family Desulfocapsaceae; genus Desulfofustis. Next base: position 6,411 of record CAZUJZ010000100.1, read on the forward strand.
ACCGACGTGGCAGCGACGATCACCGACATGGCAAACGGCGGCTGCCTCCGAGGAAGAGCAAATGCACCTTTTTGTCTCCCGCCCTTTTGAGTGGCGAGACGAATCAACAACGCTGTCGATCGAGATGAAGGACACCGTCTGGCTCTCCATTGTCTATGGACCTCTTGAAACTGAGCCGGACGTTTCCCTGTTGGCTGAACTCCTGGAAGAGACCCGGGCGTACTGGCACGGCTGGCTTCGGTCCCAGGAAACGGGCAAATATGGATCTTACGGCTTATGGCAAATGGAGCTTGATCGATCCGCCCTCATCCTCAAGCTTCTCCAGTTTCGCCGGACCGGCGCTATTGCCGCTGCCGCCAGTTGCGGTTTGCCGACGATTGTTCACGGGACACGGAATTGGGACTATCGCTTCAGCTGGATACGCGATACCAGCATGACCTTGCAGGCCCTGTTCGAAACCGGCCATGTCCGGGAGGTGGAGCTATACTTGAAGTGGCTCAAGAAGATACTCACCGCCAAGGAATGCGCCGATCTGGAGGTCCTCTATAAACTTCGGACGCCGGAGCCTCCGGAAGGCGAGACCGAGCTCGAGCATCTGCGCGGATACAAAGGCTCACGGCCGGTTCTCACCGGTCAGTTCAATGTCGGTCAGCATCAGCATGATATTTACGGAGAATTGCTCGATATGGTTTTCACCCTATCGCGGCAAGTGGGAAAAATCGATCTAACCTATTGGCCACAGCTGCAGAGCATTGTAAACCATGTCGTTGATATCTGGTCCGACAAGGACCGGGGTATCTGGGAACTGCGCACGGGTCCCTATCATGTGACCCATTCCAAAGTGATGTGCTGGGTAGCCTTGGACCGGGGCATCAAAATAGCAGAACACTATGGTTTTCCTGCCGAACTCGAGAAATGGAAAAAAGAGAGGCAAACCATAGCCGACGATGTGCTCGAACACGGGTACAGTCAAAAACGCGGCAGCTTCACCCAGCATTACGACACCGAGGAACTCGACGCCGCCCTGCTGCAGATTCCCCTGGTCGGTTTTCTGCCGGCGGACGACGTAAGAGTCCGGAATACTATTGCCGCCATCGAAGAAGAGCTGATTGTCGATGACCTGCCCCTCAGATACCGTGTCGACGACGGCATCGAGGGCAAGGAACACGGTTGGCTGATCTGCTATTTCTGGTATCTGCGCTGCCTCATCCGTCAAGGACGCCTCGACGAAGTGGAGGCGAAACTTCGCCATGTGTACCGCTACAGCAATCACCTGGGTCTTTTCGGAGAGGAATATGACCACCGATTTGACGAGATAACGGGAAATTTTCCCCAGGCTTTCAGTCATATCGGCTATATAACCACCATTCTCGAGTACCTCCAGGCGAGAAAACCGAGGCAACAGGAGCACCGGGTGACCTGGCCGGAAAAAATAGCCGTCGTCCTCTCCGGCCGCACCCTCAATCCCGCGCCACCGGAGCCGGCTGCTAAACCGGCAGCTGATCCCGGAGGCGAGGTCAAACGGATTATGAACATTCTCCGGGGCCAGTTTTATGACGGTCAGCGCCAGCGCATCGACTATGGCGGCATCCGCAGTTCACCCTACTACGATGATTTTCTCCAGGCCGTGGGTGGGCTGCGCCGCTACCCGGTGGAAAAATTGTCCACCGATGCGAAGAAAATGTCCTTTTGGATAAATGTCTTCAATACGATGGTCATTCACGGCGTCATAGAATTGGGTATCCGGGAATCGGTGAAGGAAGTTCCCTTCTTCTTCGAGCGAATGCGTTACCGCATTGGTGAAATGCACTACTCCCTGAGCGACATCGAGCATGGAATTCTACGCGGCAACAAACGACCGCCGTACCGGCTGTCGCGATGTCTGCGCGGGAATGATCCACGGCGGCGGCAGGTGGTCGGTAAAGTCGATTCACGTATCCACTTCGCCCTGGTCTGCGCCAGCAGAACTTGTCCGCCGGTGGAAGTCTATACCGAAGAAAAACTCGACGAGCAACTCGACACCTCGGCAACGGTATTTATCAACGCCTCGAGCAGGGTGAACAAGGATGCAAAAATTATCGAAATATCAGAAATTTTTAAGTGGTACCGCGGCGATTTCCCCGATTCCGATGCGCAGCTGGTTCAATTCATCACCGCTTATCTCTATAACACAGAAGACGCAGCCTATCTCAACGACCACAGCCAGTCGGTAAAACTGCTTTTTCGCTCCTACGACTGGCGTCTCAACCGTTGAGAGGCGTTCGCATACCAACGAGGTGCCAAGCCAATAGGATTTCGCGCCCGGGCAGTTGGCATATCCGCCGCCGACGATGTATGGTTGATAAAAGGGAGGTAGAAACCTGTTTGTATTTTTTTAGCATTCGGAAGATTGCTATGTGCAGCCATGAGCACACTTATCCTTCTTGACGGCGGCATGGGCCGAGAATTGCTGGCAATGGGCGCTCCGTTCAAACAGCCTGAATGGTCGGCGCTTGCGCTTATGGAAGCCCCCGAATCCGTACGCGCAGCGCATGACAATTTTATCGCAGCGGGGGCGGATGTCATCACGACCAACACGTACGCCATTGTACCTTTTCATATCGGGAATCAGCTATTTGCAAAAGATGGCCGCAGACTGATTAAACTGGCCGCGGAAATTGCCCGTCGCGCCGCCGATGAGGCGCAGCGCGAAGTCAGGGTTGCCGGCAGCATTCCTCCTCTTTTCGGCTCATACGAGCCACAGAATTTTGATGCGGCCAGAGCCGGCGACATTATCGAACCCTTGCTTGAAGAACAGCAGGATCTGGTCGATTGCTGGTTGCTGGAGACCACCTCGGCAATCTCTGAAGCCCGTTTTGCCTGCGGCCATTTACCAGCCAACGGCAAACCGGTCTGGATTTCCTATACCCTGACCGACCGTGAAGATTCAATTGCTGAACCCAGCACATTGCGCGGTGGTGAAGCCACCCGGGACGCCGTCGCTTTTGCCCTTGAAACAGATGGGGTCGAGGCCGTGCTGTTCAATTGCAGCGGCCCCGAAGAAATGGAAGACGCCATTAAAATCGGTGTTACTGTCGCCGGAGAAGCGTTGCGTATCGGTTGCTACGCCAACAGTTTCGCCAAAGCCGGCCGTGATGAAATCCGCGCGAATACCTGGCTTTCCGATATCCGCCAGGAAATGACCCCCGATGTCTATGTGCAGTTCGCCAAGACATGGAAACGTGCGGGTGCATCCATCATTGGCGGGTGCTGCGGTATTGGCCCCGCCCATATCAAGGCCCTGTACAACACCCTGCGCTGATCGCCGCAGTCTCCTTCTGCCGGATCTCTTGAGCAGGGATCAGAGCGCCCCCCTTGCCTTTGACTCGTATGTATGTTTTTTTTAAATCATTAGAAGGGCTCACAGACAAGCGTCTTGCCCCATCCGAGTCCGCGCCCATACCTGGCGCGCCACAAGACCACTCACCCGAACGGAAGCCAATGACGACATCGAACATACAGGCAGACGAGACCTACGGCCGGGCAATATTGCTGGAAAAGCAGGCCCAGTTCGACAAGGCGAAAGTCATCTATGAGGACATCTTGAACAATGTCGCCGACGAAAAGGTCCTGGAAAAAGTTCGCTGCCGGATGGAAGACATCGATGATCTGATCGAAGAAAAAGCCATTTACCGGCGCATTGACGAAAACGCCAAACGGGTACTTTCTGAAATCGGTATCAATATTGCCGAAAATCAGACCCTTATGGATCTTCTCGTGGAAGCAGATGGTGTGGATTTCGACAACGAAACGGCACTATTCATCCCCTTGAAGCGGGACTATATCGATTATTGCCTGGAGCAGGTGCCCCGTGAAATGGCATGCGATCCCGGAATGAACACGTTTGGCACCGGCGCGACATCACCCTTTCTGAAACGGCCCGGCGATGAAGAATTACGTCCGGCCAACCGCGAGGAATACGAACAGATTGTCGACGTGGTGAGCAAACAACATGATATTGTTGAAATTTTCAGTCTGCCGGTGGCCTGCGACAAGAGCATCACCCTCTTTGAAATCGCCCAGCTGATGGAGAAAAACTATCACGGGCTGAAGATGATTACCACCACCGCGATGAGCGATGCCGAAGTGACGTTTCTGAAAGACAAGGAAGACTGGCTCGATGGCACCAGCCTGATCACCTCCCTATCACCCATGACCAACATGGTCCACCCCTTCTTGCGCAGTGTCCGTACCGGTAACAACATCTTGTTGATCGACCAGAGTATGGCCGGCGTATCCGCCCCGGGGAGCCCGGAGTCTTTCCTGACCCAGAACCACGCCCAGGTTCTTTTCATGATGGTTATCGCTCAGACCGTCAACCCCGGCATATCCTGTATACACTGTGGCATTCCCAGTGTCGTCGGTTCAGACGGCACGCTTGCATACAGCTCTCCCCACCAGACCTTCATCAATGCAGCCCTGGCGCGCATCAACACCTGGATTACCGGATTTCCGTCCGCCCAGACCGGAGGCAGCACCAGTCTTTCCGAAGTCACTCCGCAGGCGTTGACCGATTCAGAATTGAGCAGGAACGCGTTGCGCAAGTATGGGGTCCACATCGTGCGGCACGCGATGGGGGCTTTAGACAGCCTCAACTTTTTCTCCCTGGAGAAATTTTTAGAAGACTGCGAGCGAGAAAGACACTCCCGGAAGGTGTTCGATGCAATTCCGAAAGATAAAGGAGTGATCCCCCTCTACTTTCCCGGCGACGCCCAGGCTTTGGCAGGAATACGCGAAATTGCCGAAAAGGGTAACCCAAAGGATGCCGACCACACTCTGAAGAACGTGGATTCGTTCAGCCAGTGGGAGGATACCATCCGCCGGGCAGCCAAAAAGAAACTGTATTACCCGCAACTCAACGATCTTGTCATCGATTCGATTCATCCCGATACGTAATTCCTCGGATCATGGCTGTGTACCCCGGCTTTCCTCGGACGGATCCCCTGATGTTCCGCCCTTGTCTTGAGCTTCTATTCGATACCCGTCAGATGCTTTTTGCTGGCAAGCCGTCGTGTTCAACGAGTAAGATATGGACGAATCAACCGTGCCAATAACCTGCGTCGCTTCCCTGAGCGATCCTGCACTATGGCAATCGAACCGCCTCATAATCATTTCCAGCCGACCCATGAAAGCGCCGCTCACAGCTGACAGCGTCAATACCGTGGGCCAATAAAAATTGGGAGCAGATGCCATGGAATTGGCGCATTTGGGTTTCGATCAGTGGTTTGCCGAACACGCCGCTGCGCTCAACCTCGAAGGGTGCGGTTTTGCACGAGTATCAGCGGTTGACCGCGGTTCATATCTCATTCGAGATAATGAAAAGGAGGTCCCGGCAGAACTCTCGGGCAGGTTTTCCTACCAGATCGATCGCTCCGACGAGCTGCCTTGTGTCGGAGATTGGGTAACGGCGAACTATTACAACGACGACACCGCGGCGATCATCCACCGAGTCTTTCCCCGCAAGACGTTCCTGCGGCGCAAGACCGCCGGAGAAACCGTCGATTTCCAGATGATTACCGCCAATATAGACACCGCTTTTATCGTTCAGTCGTGTCATTTTGATTTCAATCCGCGCCGGCTCGAGCGCTACCTGCTCATGGCCGCTGATGGAAAGGTCAACCCGGTGGTCGTTCTCACCAAGACCGACTTGATATCCCGGGATGAACTAGGCCAAAAACGTGCCGTTATCACCTCTGTGAGCGCCGCTGAAGTCATTGCCTTGAGCAGCGTCTCGGGAGAAGGTTTTGCCGAGTTTCAGCAATCGCTCTCTCCGGGAAAGACCTATTGTCTCCTTGGCTCGTCGGGCGTCGGCAAAACGACGCTCATCAACCGCCTCCTCGGCCATGACGTATTCGCAACCCAATCCGTCAGCGGCACCGGGGAAGGAACCCATACGACCTCACGCCGGCAACTCATCGTTCTTCACCAGGGGGCCCTGCTCATCGATACGCCCGGCATGCGGGAACTCGGCATTATCGGTGCCGGCGACGGGATAGACCACAGCTTCGAAGAATTTGCCGAGCTGTCCGCCCGCTGCCGCTACGCTAATTGCAGTCACCAGCACGAACCGGGATGTGCCGTCAGGGCGGCAATCGAAAGCGGTGAGGTGCCGGAAGACCGATATGTCAATTATCTCAAGCTCAAGAAGGAATCGGCATTTAATGAGATGTCGTATCTGGATCGGCGAAAAAAGGACAAAGACTTCGGCAAGCTAGTCAAATCAGTAAAAAAGAACCTGAAACATTAACTACTCACGGCCGCCTTCATGAATGTCCTGCTCATTTCAGCGAATACGGAACAGTTCAACATGCCGGCCATGCCGTTAGGACTCGCCTGCGTTGC
>CAZUJZ010000101.1:0-12749 GCA_964620665.1 uncultured Desulfofustis sp.
GGTTGGAGCAGAAACGATCTGAGCATGACAGTACTGGCAATGTCGGTGGTCACCTGGGGATGACCGGCGATCAATCAACTGGATTGAAGTGAGCGGAATTATGGCGTATTGGGATTTTCTTTTAACGGGAGCAGTCGTCATCGGTGCGGTTTGGTACCTCTATCGCGCCTTTGTCGTGAAAAGAGGTTGCTCGTGTGGTTCGTCGTGCTGTTCCGGTTCAAACAACAATCGGGAAAAGGGCGCTCCGAGCGCCGGTGAAAAAGAGACCCCCGCCGACGGGAAGAAGGCCCCTGACGAACCTTAGTACCAATAGTCTTTTGCGCAGTGCGCAAGCGCTGCCGGTGCGTGGCTGCTCGGGTAGCCGGAACAGCGCGCCATCGCCGCGGCGAGCACGATGATTCTGCCGGCAACCATACTGACCCTGGAATATTATCACGACGAGGATTACGGCGTCGACGACGGCGGCACCGGTGAGTCCGCCGACGTGTCAACCACCCAGCTGGGCTACGAGTTCTGATCGTTTTGGTTGCGGTGGGAAAATCGTCAGCTGCACGAGCTGACACTGCACCGGCAGGAGTTCGAACCTTCCGGCTGGCCGCAGCACCCCAAATCGCTGCTGCCCGAGGTGCAGACAACCGGCGAGAGTCGTTTTTCCGGCAGGCCGAGGGCCTCCGCCGGGACGAGATCGTCGGTTGCCGCTGTCGCTTGAGTCCTTGCCCTGCTGTTGCTGCAGCGGTGGTGTGGCGGCCGGCGCGAAGATCGCTGGTTCGACACGTCTCTGGGGTTCTGTACCGGCACTGCCGGTCTGCTGGCTGCAATCGTCATCGAGGAAGGGGTACCGAAGTGAGGGACCAGCAAGACGATGATCATCAATGCTTCTTTTCTCAAAACCTTTCTGTAAACGTGTAACACCGACCAACGTTTTGTTGGGTACTTCAGTCAGTAAGCGAGCACGGGTGGGCAGCAAAGATGTGTCCGACGTGGAGGCTGCAGTGGTTTCGAACAAGAGTTAGAGTTAGCTAAAAAAATACTTGAAACCTAAAAAAAGGTCGGGTAGGCTGGATAAAGTTAGGTTGCGCTAATTTTGAGCGCTCGGCTTTTGAGAGAAAAAAAACAGGAAGCACCAAAGAAATGCGTTCGCAGGGGAGGGATCATGAAAAAAGACAGCGAGACAGAGAGCGCCGTTTCCGGTAGCGGTCGCCGGCGCACCATCTGGCAGACGGTTGCCAATTACCATTGTTCCATCATCGGTATTTGCCTGCAACGCCAGGACATGCGTGCGCTCGCACGCAAGAAACAGTTTTCCGGCTGTCGGGACGGCTATTCCGACTATCGGATGCATTCCTACCTGGTCACGGCCATGGCGACCCGCAGCGAGCAATCGCGGGCGCTGGCCAAGCTGCTTGACGCCAAGTACCGCCTGGCCGTCAAGCGCTATGCCACGGCAACCGACGAGACGGAGATCGAGGCGTTGTGGCGGGAAGATCTCGCCGCCGGCAAGATTGCCGGCGCCTATTGGGCGATTATGACCCATCCCGCCGCCGGCGCCAAGTATCTGAGCAGCGTCTATGGCCATTGTCATCTTCTCGGGTACGATTTTTTCGGTGACTATCGGCGCGATGTCCGGGAAACGGAAAGCCTGCGGGAGCAGGTGAGCGCACTGGAGGAAGTGCTAGCCGCGGAACGTCTGGAGCATCTTGCCGAGCGGGAGCAGTTGCTGCAGGAACATGCCGTCCTCAGGGAGCGGGTTCATCTCTTGCCGCCTGGCCGACCGGAGCCTCAGGAAAAGGTTTTGGAAAAACCGTCCGCCGACGCCGGGGCACAAAACGAGCTGGGTGATCGTCTGGCGCGGCTGCTTTGCCGTGAGCGTGAACTTGTCGCCGAGAACCTGCGGTTGGCCGCCGCCTGTGAGCGGATGGAAAATGAGCTGGCCCGAGCCCAACAGAGTTTGCAGGTGCAGGAGAAGCAGTTGACGAGAGCGTGTCGTGAGCTCGAGGAACTGCATGGTGAGTTGAAGGCCGTGGAGTTGGCCTTGCTGGCCGGCACCGTCGAGGAGTCCTGTGCCGAGTGCTCCGATGTCAACACCGAGGCCTGTCCGGGAAAGAACCTCTGCGGCAAGACCATCCTCTATGTGGGCGGGCAGTATAAGATGGTTCCCCGATACCGGGAGATGGTGGAAAAATTCGGCGCTCAGTTTATCCACCATGACGGCGGCAAGGAGCACGCGCGGCGCCTGTTGCCGCAGCTGCTGGGCGGGGCCGACCTGGTCTTCTGTCCGGTGGATTGCGTCAGCCATGACGCCTGCTACTGTGTCAAAAACATGTGCAAACGTTATCAGAAGCCGTTCGTGATGATGCGCAGTTCCGGGCTGAGTTCACTTGCCAAGGAACTGAGTCGGGCGGTTCAGTAGGATGATTCAACACAACAACAAGGAGTCGAGACCATGGAATTGCAAAACTACCTGTCGTTGCGGCACGCCAACGGCAACGTTCATATCGACATCGACGGCCGCTTTACCAGCGACAAGGCCCGGCAGTTGGGCCTCTTCCTGGCCACGCAATACCGCGGGTCAGGTAATATTTTTATTCATACCGACCGGTTGGATGAGGTCGAGCCGGAGGCGCCGGCCGTCTTCGTCAACTGGTTGAATGTGTCCGGCGTTCCGGTTGACCGGGTCTATGCGATGGGTCGCCGGGGGCTGGAGATGAGTACCGATTCTCTTCGGGCCATTGTCCCGAAAAAGCGCCATCATGGCCATCACGGTTGCGGAAAATGTAAAAACTGCACCTGCGGCAAGAAAGAGACGGCTGGTGAGGTTTGACGTGAGAAAACGCCGAGCGTCGATGCCGTCCCCGGGTGCGTCGTCATTCAACAACGATGAGGAATAACATGGCAAAGGTATTGATTGTGTACGGTTCAACGACGGGAAACACCCAGCGGGTGGCGGAAATGATTGCTGCTTACCTGGTCGGGAAACAGCATGAAGCCGAGGTGAAAAGCGTCGTCAGGGCCTTGCCCGACGAGCTTGGCAATGGCTACGACCTGACGCTGCTCGGTTCGTCAACCTGGGGAGAGGATGAGATCGAATTTCAGGACGATTTCGACCCGTTCTATCGGGAACTCGACACCGCCAAGCAGTTGCAGGGCAAGAAAGTCGGCCTGTTCGGTTGCGGTGATTCGTCTTTTGTTCACTTCTGCGGGGCGGTTGATCTGCTGGAGTTGAAAATGGAGGACCTCGATGCCGACGTGATCGGCGAATCCCTGCGGATAGACGGCGACCCCGAGGAGGCCGCTGAAGAGATCGCAGCCTGGGCGGAGATGGTCGAGCGCTCGATTCGCCCATAGCCGGATCGGGGAGAGGCTTACGGCCTCTCCCCGCAAGGGGTGCTTGCCGGAACCAGCCCGGCGGAAAAGGGGCATGATCCGATCGGCCGAACAGGAACAGATCGGTTAGGTGCGCATCTGCCGGAACCGGCTGATAAACTCTCCCGCAGCCCCGGCCACCATCGGCCGGCCGAACAGGAAGCCCTGCGCCTTGTGGCACTGGTGCTCCTTCATGAACCGGTACTGCTCCTCCGTCTCGACTCCTTCCGCCGCCACCTGGATATTCAGGGTCCGTGACATAGAAATGATGGTCTGGGCGATGGCCGAGGCATCGGCGTCTCCCGGCAGATCGACGACGAAGGACTTGTCTATCTTGAGCAGATCGACAGGAAATCGTTTCAGGTAACCGAGCGAGGAGTAGCCGGTGCCGAAATCGTCGATGGCTATCTTGATTCCCATGACGCGGAGGGACTGCAGGGTGCTCAGCGTGTGGCCGACGTTGTCCATGGCGGCGCTTTCGGTGATCTCGACGGTTAACAGATGGGCCGGGAAGGTCGTCTCGTCGAGAATGGCGCGGATACGATCAAGCAGACCGGGATCCTGGAACTGGATCGAGGAGATGTTGACCGACAGGCCCAAATGGTGAAAGCCGTCGGCTTGCCACCGGCACATCTGTCGACAGGCGTCGCGGATCACCTGTTCGCCGATCGTGATGATCAGCCCGGTTTTCTCGGCCAGCGGGATGAATTCGTCGGGTGGCACGGTCGTCCCGTCGTCACGATGCCACCGGGCCAGCGCTTCCATGCCTGACAACCGGCCGCTGTCGATTTCAACCAGGGGCTGATAATAGGCCTGGAACTCGTGAAGCTGGGCAGCCCGACGTAGGTGGTTTTCCATCACCATATTCTTGTGCAGACGGGTATCCATGGTCGGGTCAAAAAACGCGAAATGGCCGTTGCGCCCACCCTTGGCCTGGTACATGGCCACATCAGCGTTCTTGATCAGTGATTCGACCGTGTCACCGTCCCGGGGAAAAAACGTGATCCCGATGCTTGCCGACGGATAGAGTTCCTGACCGGCGATGACCACCGTCTCGCCGAGTTGTTCCAATACCCGGTAGACCATGGAAACGGTTTCTTCTTCCCTGTTGATCCGGGTCTGCATGATGACGAATTCGTCGCCGCCGAACCGGGCGATGGCGTCCTCGGCCCGGCAGCAGGACTTGAGCCGGTCGGCGACGACCCGCAGCAGGGTGTCGCCGACGGAGTGCCCGAGCGTGTCGTTGATCTGTTTAAAATTGTCCAGGTCGAGAAAAACGATGGCAATCATGAAACCGTTGCTGTCCGCATACGGCATCGCTCGCTCCAGCCGCTCGTAGAAAGCCTGCCGGTTGGGCAGGCCGGTCAGCGTGTCATGATAGGCTTGATGGCGGTACAACCGCTTGTGCTCCTGGATCTCTCTCAGTTTCTGGTTCAGCCGCTCGTTTTTGCGCTGGATGACATGGGCCACCCAGTTGAGGCTTCGTTTGAGTTTGACGAATTCGCTCTCGTCTTCGGCCTCGTCCGGCAGTTCGATGCGCAGCTGGTACTCGCCGTGCTTGATGTTGTTGCAGGCCTCGGCGAGTTCCTCGATATCCTTTCCCGCGATCAGCCAGGAGAGCATTTCACAGAGCGGATAGATGAGGATGAAGGAAGCGATGAGAAACAACGCGGTGATCGATTTGGCCGTGGCCAGCGGTACCGTTTCCAGCAGGATGAGCAGGGCCAGCGTCGGGCAGAGCACCAGTGAGGTCAGGATGAGCAGCAGTTTTGTCCTGACTCCCAGGTTCAGGAGGGGATGGAGGACGATACGGGTGAATCGGTGCATTCGCTCAGGGCCTCGGCCGGATAACAACACCCGGAAGATTGTTTATGACTGCTGAAAGTGAGCGGGGGACAGGTTAAAAACCTGTCCCGCCGATTTTCATATGAACCTGCCGGCTAACGTGCAACGGTCGATGAAAATAAATTAGTATACGCTAATAAGTGTTGACTATCAAGAATAAGTTATGTATCCCTAATACCGGTGTCGCTGCCTTTGGTCTGCAAAACGGCATCACGACAGATCATGAGCCCGGCAGCGGAGAGGCAAGCAAGGAGCCGCGTATCACTCGGTCTGCGGCTCGCGGTATTTGAAAAGGAGGTGTGGTTGTGAACACGATGACAGTCCTCGACGCGATCATCGCCACAATCTTTTTTGTCGGGGCGATTCTGTTTCTCTATCGAGTCAGTCGTCGGAAAGGTTGGTGTCCTGACCTGTTTGGTGCCGGCTCCTGCAAGACACCTCCACCGAATTGCCGGCAGCAATCGGAACCGGAGAAAACCAGCAACGGGTGAAGCCAATGACCAGTCAATCCTGCCAGTTCGGGCCGTTGCCCCGCAAGCGGGCGATGGTGAAAACAGCGCTGATCACCCTGCTCGCGCTCGGCTGGTTGTGCCCGGTGCCGCTGGCGGCCCATTCGCTGTTTATTCAGTCGGGGCGCTACGAGGTGCAGAAAGGCAGAGGAAGCCCGCTTTTCTTCTGTTACGGACACCATTTTCCGGTTGACGAAGGAGTCCGGCGAAAGAAGCTCGCCTCGGTCAGGGTCATCGATCCGGACGGGGTGGCCGAGGAAATCCCGCTACGCGACGAGAAATCCCTCCATTCGCACGAGATCGTCTACGACAAGCCCGGTACCTACGTGCTGACGGCCGAGACCAGTCCCGGCTATTTCGCGATGTACACGGACAAAAACGGCCGTAAGCGTCATTCTCTGAAGCCGCTGCACACCTTCGCCGCTGATGCCGAGTCGGTGCAGACGAGCATGCGTAGCAGCCAGTGGGCGAAAACTTATGTGGTGAGCAGCGAGCCTTCCCAGCCCTTTCCGGCGGCTGTCGGGTTGCCCCTGGAGCTGGTGCCGGAACAGGATCCGGCCGGCCTGGGGGAAGGAGATGTGCTCCGGCTGCAGGTCTTTTCCGAAGGCGATCTTTTCCGCGGCGAGGGGTACTGGGATGCGACCTATGGCGGGTTTTCCACCGAGGCGGAGGACATGTATCTACAGCGGACGGCGGTCAGTGACGGCACCTTCAGCGTACCGCTTGATGCCGGCGGCCGATGGTTCGTCCGTTTCTTCATCAAGACGGACGCCCCGAAGGAGCGCCGGAACGATTACCTGACCGAAAAGCGAACGGCGACCCTGACCTTCATGGTCCGTAACGAACGCCGGCGGCCGAAACTGGACGGCCATTGAACCCGGTTTCGGGGTAGCCCGCGGCTGCAGCGTTCGATGGTTCGCATGGTCCCCTTGCCGGTCTGGAAAACCAATACGCAAGTTAATGCCGTGGCGATGCCGCAGGCGAGTGGTATGAAAGCAAACATGATTACCTCGCGAGCGAAGAAAACCTGATTATCGGCACGCGCTGTGGGCATGTCGCTCCTGCTCTGAGATCCTACTCCAATTTCGTTTCTAAGACCGAATAATAGAAAGTCAGATAAAATAAGTTCGAAACCTCTTAAGACGCTGCGACCCAAGCGGACGATCTGCCTCGATGAGCTGCGCCGGGGCGAGGGTTGCGGTTCGGCGGGTAACCTTCGGGCAGTATGGTGAAAATTCCGGTTGACCTTTTTCAGGACGGGCGTACATTATAAGAGATGTTAAAAATAATTCGGGGGACACAATGTCGGAGACCAACCTCACTGCCAGTCAGGAAGATTATCTTGAGGCCATCTATCAGATCTCTGCCGTTAAAATGGCCGCTCGGGCCAAGGACATTGCGACCTTCCTCAACGTCCGGGCGTCCTCGGTAACAGGGGCGCTGCGCAGTCTCGGCGCGCTCGGCCTGATCAACTATTCGCCCTACGACCTGATCACGTTGACCGATGAGGGACGGGTCGTCGCCGAGGACATCGTCCATCGCCACGAGGCGTTGAAGCGGTTCATGGTCGAAGTGCTCGGTGTCGATTCCGGTGAGGCGGACGAGGTGGCCTGCCGCATGGAACATTCGGTTCCCAAGGACATCGTCGAACGGTTGGTGAAATATGCGGAATATGTCGAGCAGTGCCCGAAGGGCGGCATCACCTGGGACCCCCGTTCCGGCTATTATTGCCGCGACAGCGGCCATAGCAGCTGCGAGCGCTGCCGGGCCTCCGACGCGGCCGGCGGCAAGCCGGCGAAAAAGCACAACTGACAACATCCCGCGGGGCCGGCGCTGTTGCCCCACTCCCGCGCCTATCCCTTTTCCGTCCTGAAATCGGGCAGCCGGACTATCGGCGGAGCCTTGTCGCTCCAGGTCTTGTACAGCCCGGTGGCCAGCGCCAGCGCCACCACCAGCCCGTAGAACCAGGCCATCATCTGGATGCCCGACAGGCCGAGCGCACTGCCGCCGGTATAGATACCCGAGGCGACGACAAAGCCGAGCAGCGTCGGAAAGACGATGGAAAACAGCATCCACTTGTAGGAGCCGGTCTGCACCTTGATCATGATCGTCGTCGCCAGGCAGGGCGGGTAGAGAGCGAAGAAGACCATGATCGCCAGGGCGTGCAGCGGGGTGAAGCCGCCGTCCTTGGTCTCGGCGCTCATCCGCTCCTCGAGGCTTTTATTCTCCTCGGCACCTTCCTGGTACAAAACACCGATGGTGGCCACGCTCGATTCCCGCGCCGCAAAGGACGAGAGGATGGCCACGTTGACCTTCCAGTTGAACCCGGCCCACTGGGTCAGCGGTTCCAATCCCTTGCCGATCATGCCGAGGAAGCTGCCGACAATCTGTTCTTCCTTGATCTGACGACGCAGTGTCTTGCGCTGCGAGTCGAGCTGGCGCAGGGCCGTGGATACGGTTTTGGCGTCCTGGTCGGCGGGTTTAAGGAAGGCGAACAGCTCCGGGGCGGCCGCCTGAAATTTGTCGTCGACGCCGGCGGCGCCGCTGCCGGCGTTGAGCTTGGCGGTGCGATAGTCGGTGTAGAGGTTGGCCAACTCGAGCAGGGCGTCATCGTCGGCGACCCACTCGCCGTAAGGGGTGCCGGCGATCTTGGCGCGGAAGGCGGCGGTCGCCTGGTCCATTTCATCGTGGAAGGCGCGGTGCCGTTCCTCGCTGAGACCGGGGAACTGCAGCAGGGTGAAGACACAGACGGAAACGGCGACGACGATGGTGCCCACCTTCTTGATATACTGCCAGGTTCGTTCGATGGCCCGCTGGCCGACGCCGAACAGGGTCGGCAGGTGATATTTCGGCAGTTCCATGACGAACGGCACCGTCTCCATGGATTTCAGCACGGTGGCGGTGAGCAGGCGGGCGACGAGCAGGGCGAAAAAGATGGTGATCGTCGACAGGAAGAGCATGGCCCAGGATTTGTATGGGGCGAAGAACACGTTGACCAGCAGGGTGTAGAACGGGATCTTGGCCAGGCAGTTCATATAGGGCACGGTGAGGATGGTCGCCATGCGCGACTGCTCGTCGGGGATGCCCTTGGTGGACATGACCCCGGGGACGGCGCAGCCCCCGGCGAACACGCCGCCGAGGATATAGGGCAGCGTCGATTGGCCGTGCAGCCCGAAGGCATGGAACAGCTTGTCGAGGATAAAGGCGATGCGCGCCATGTAGCCGGAATCCTCGAGGATGGCGATCAGCGAGAAGAGGATCAAAAAGATCGGTATGTAGTTGAGCAGGGCGTTTGCCGAGTCCACCATCCATAACCCCATGGCGCGGATATACGGGTCGTCGAGCATGCCGGCGGCCGGCAGCAGGTCGCTGGCCAGGGCCCGCAACGAGGCCAGTATCGGCCACCAGTACTGGGTCAGGTCGTAGCCCTTGACGATGCTCAGGTGGTAGATGACGAACACGGTGGCGACGAGAATGACCGGGGCGGCAAAGCGGTTGAGCACCACCCGGTCCACCAGTTCCGACAAGGATGCCCGGCCCTCTTTCGTCTCGGTGACGCAGAAGTCGACGATGTCGCCGGCCAGCCGCGACCGGCAGCCGGTCATGTAGTCGGCGGTGCTCAGGCCGTGCTGCTCGAAAAACGAGTCACGCAGCCGCTCCGCCTGCTGCAGTTCGGGGCTGCCGCCGCCCAGGTGCCTGACCGCCAGGCGCAGGACCTCCTCGTCGCCCTCGATGAGCTTGACCGCCAGCCAGCGGACCGGGTAGTGGGTGGCCAGGTTGGTCTGATCGATGGTCTGCCGCATCTCTTCAAGGGCCGGCTCGAGCAGTTCGTAGCCGGGTTGCAGAGTTTTCCCTTCCCGGCGTGACGCCGCCGCCCGGATGGCCTCGCGCAGATCCTGCTTGCCGTCGCGCCGCCGGCCGATCGTCGGTATCACGTCCACGCCGAGGCGATGCTGGAGGCGGTTGGTGTCGATTTTCAGGCCGCTCCGGCCGGCCACGTCCATCATGTTCAGTACCAGCACCAGCGGGAGCTCCAGTTCGAGCAGCTGCAGGGTAAAGCAGAGGCTGCGCTGCAGCGACGAGGCATCGACCACGTTGGCCAGCACGTTCGGTTTGTCGCCGAGCAGAAAGGTGCGGGTCACCCGTTCCTCGAGAGAAAAGGAGCTGAGGCTGTAGGTGCCGGGCAGGTCAACCACCTCCACCCGGGTGCCTCCATACCGGTAGGAGCCGTATTTCTTGTCGACGGTGACGCCGGGGTAGTTGGCGATGTGCTGGTTGGCCCCGGTCAGCATGTTGAAGATCGTCGACTTGCCGGCGTTCTGCTGGCCGGCGAGGCCGACCAGTAGTGACATGGCGGCGGTGGCGGGGGGTGCGCTCATGGTTGCTGCTCCCCATCGTCTAATGTTTCTGCCTCATCGACTTCGATCAGCGCCGCCTCGCTGCCCCGCAGGACGACGCAGCAGTTGCCGACCCGGCACTGAATCGGGTCGCCCAGCGGCGCCCGGCGGATCACGTCGATCTCGGCCTGCGGCAGGAAACCGAGATCGAGCAGCCGTTGGCGAATCGATTTGACACCGTGGTGGCAGCGGACCCGGGCTCGGCAGCCGCTCCGTATATCTTTCAGCATGCAGGGCTTTTGTCCCCCGCGGAATCGTTGACGCGCCATGGTGGCCCCCTTTTTTTTAGGAACGGCTAAAATCGGTTCTGTTTAGCGCGTTTTCCCGTTTCGGTCAACCGAAAAATTAATTGACCCTAAAAAAGGGGAAAATCAGAAAACAAATAAGGCAATGCTAAAAAATCTGTTGATAGAAAAGTGCGGCGACGGTACATTCGGCAAAACTTAGCCATTCCTAAACAGAACGTGGGAGGTTTTCTCTGACGATTGGCGCCGTTCCGACTGGACCCTGATGACCCCTGTGAGGGCACGGAATGCTCCAGCGATGCGGTAGTCCGGATCCGGGTCCCTGGAGATGAAGGAGGACCTGGAAAGCGGCGTCCAGGGGGACTCGGGGTCCGACGGCCCCGTATCAGAGCGCCTCCGGCGACCATGACCGAAGAGAGATGACGACCATGAGCGAACAACGACTGAGTGCCAGCCTCGAGGACTACCTCAAGGCCATCCTGCTGAGCAGCCGCGAGCACGGCGCCGTGCGGCCGCGCGACATCGTCGAGCGGCTACGGGTCTCCGGCCCGTCGGTGACCGAGGCGCTGCAGGACTTGCGCAACCGGGGACTGGTTAATTACCTGCCGTACGAGGCGGTGTCGCTGACCGGGGCGGGGCAGCGCTACGCCGACGAGGTGTTGCTCCGACACCGGCTGCTGCGCCGTTTTCTCCGCGAGGTGCTGCTCCTTGACGCGGCGGTCGCCGATGCCGGGGCCTGCCTGATGGAGCACGTGGTCTCGCCGGTGATCATCGAGCGGATGCTCGATTACGCCGCCTTCCTGGAGCAGTGCGGCGCCGATGAAGCGTCCGGCGGCTTTCGCCGCTACCTGGAAGAGCACGGGCATATCGCCGATGACGGCGCCGACGGCCGCCCCTGAGCGGCGGCCGAAGAGGGGCCGGCGGTTTTCCGCACTGCTGCTGGCGATGCTGCTGCTCCTGCCGGGCTCCCTGCCGGCGGCGCACCAGCTCGCTCACTCCTGCCGGGACGGCTGCCCGGGCGCGTCGGCGACGGCAGCACGGTGGACCTGCGGCCGCTGAGCGTCATGGCCAAGGAACTCGGCCTGGCCCGGGAGACCTTCTCCCGGCTGCTCATGGAGTTAGGGCGACAGAAGCTGGTGCGCAACACGCGCGGCATCGCCACCGTCCTCAACGAAGCCGGGCTGTTGGCCATTGCTACCGAAGACGCCCTGCTCCCCTGAGCGCCCGTATTTTTTTTCGCCGGTGATCCTTCAGGAGGGAACATCACAGACAATAGATAAGGGCTGGAAGAGCTTTTTGTGTTACAGTCAAACGAATTGCTTGTCGTTATAGCCGCCCGGAACAAATCAACCTTTCGTTTTCTCACAGCTTTTCTTGTAGAACCGAGCCTGGGGCAGCAATGAATCTGTTTGGACGACTTCTGCAAACCGTGAAAACTGCTCTGCTGCTGTCGACTCTTGTCTTGTGCTTTTCCGGCCCGGACGTTCTGGCCGAGGGGGTGCGCTTCGGCGTGGTGGCCGATGTGCAGTATTGCGACTGCACCAACGCCCCGGAGCACAACCGCTATTATGCCGAAACGATGGGTAGGCTGAGCAAGGCGAAAGACGCCTTTAACCGTCATGAGCTCGACTTCGTGATCAGTCTTGGCGACATCATCGACCGGGAATGGCGTAGCTTCGACGTTATACTCCCGGTGTTCGACGCCATCGACGCGGCGACCTATCACGTATTGGGCAACCATGATTTCCAGGTGGAGGATCCGAAGAAGCACCAGGTTCCCGAACGGCTCGGCATGCCCGGCAGGTATTATCATTTCGTCTACCGCGACTGGCGCTTTGTCGTGCTTGACGCCAATGACCTGAGCGTGCAGGCACACCCCCCCGACTCGGACCGGTATGCCCGGTCGGATGCCTTGTACCAAAGGCTCGCATCTGAGCAACAGGAGCAGGCCCGGAAATGGAATGGCGGTATCGGCGCGCAACAGCAGCGATGGTTGACCGATCAGCTGGAAGCGGCGACCAGGAAGAGCCAGAGCGTCATTGTCTTTTCGCACATGCCGCTCGTCCCGCTGAATCTGAACACCCTCTGGAACTACCAAGAAATCCTGGCACTGCTGGAGGAATACGATTGTGTGAAAGCCCATTTCTCCGGCCATTATCATGACGGTAATTATCAGCGAACAGGCGGGGTGCACCACGTCACCTTCAAGGCCATGCTCGACACCCCGGATGAAAGCGCCTTCGCCATTGTTGCGCTGTCGGAAAACGAAATTGCAATCCACGGTTATGGGAGGGAAGATAGCAGAATCTTGCAATATTGACACATCATGCCTTCGGGTTACGTTTCAAAATCCCAGGGTTTACAGAAGTATCCTGGCCAAAGTGCTTCTT
>CAZUJZ010000102.1:0-12725 GCA_964620665.1 uncultured Desulfofustis sp.
GGTCATTGAACCGGTTGTACGGCGACAGTTCCTGTGACTGCAGATACGCGTGCACGCTTGTCAGCAACGGCTGCCCGAAACCGAGGCAATGGGGCTCGTGCAGTAGTACGAAGTGCTCCTCGAGTTTTTCTCCGGTTTTCATCGTCGCTCGTCCGAGCGGATACATTCGGCAGGCACCGGGGCGATGGCGATAGATCGAGCATCCCCGGCTGCCGAGAAATACGCAGCTGGCGGCACCGTCATCGACCATGGTCAGGTACATGCGCGGAAAGATGTCGTCGGCTTCCTGTTCGATGATCACATAGCGAGCCAGCACCTCCGCCGACGACAGGCCGGTTCCTTGTCTGAGGCGCAGGATATCGTAGGGGGTCAGGGCCAGTTCGAGTTCGTGACAGCAGCGCGTAAAGCAGGCCACCTCCCGGTGACAGGCAAATGAGAACGGCTCATGCCGTCCGATTGGACGGCACGGGCCGGCGGGATGGGGCAGCTGTGTCATCTGGCTGCAGACCGTTTCCAGACAGTCAGCAGCGGGCTGGCGATGAAGATTGACGAGTAGGTTCCGACCACAACACCGGCGAGCAGGGCGAACGAGAAATCATGGATAACCGAGCCGCCGAACAGAAACAGGGCGAGCAGGACCATGGCCGTGGTCAAGGAGATCACGATGGTCCGGTTGAGTACCTGGTTGATACTTTCGTTGATCAATGTGTTCGAGACCTGGGCCGTGTCTTTTTTCTTCATGTTTTCCCTGATCCGGTCGAAGACGACCACCGAGTCGTTCAATGAATAGCCGGCCAGGGTCAGCAGGGCGGTAACGATCAGCAGGGTCATCTCCACGTTGAGCAGCCAGCAGATACCGAGGACGGCGAGCACGTCGTGAAAGGTGGCTGCCGCTGCCGCCAGACCAAAGCGCAGGTCGAAACGAAAGGCGAGGTAGATAATGACGCCGGCCAGCGAAATGAGAATAGCCTGAATGGCTTTATTGCGCAGGACGGCACTGACACTCGAGCCGATTTCCGATTCACTCTCCAGCACAAAACCTTTCTCACTGAGTTCGCTGCTGAAGATCTCATTAACCCGGTCGCTCAAGTTGGCGACGACCTCTTCGGATTTCTTGACCTTGACGATCAGTCGGAACTCGTCTTCCACCTCCTGCAGGTCAACGTCCGTCATATCGTTCTTCTGGAAGGCCTGGCGTACTTCTTCCATCGTAAACGGCTGGTTCGCCTGGTACTGCAACAGGGAGCCGCCGGCGAAATCAACGCCCATATTGGCGGTGCCGCGGGCCACCTGAAAAAAGGCGACGAGCCCAATGAGCACGAGGACTCCGGACAGCGCGAAGGTGATATTTCTGACCCGCATGAAGTCGATCCTGGTTGCGCCGATCATCTCCACCAGGCGCAGCTTTTTCAGCAGGTGCTTGCCGGACAGGAAGTCAAAGACCAGTCGGGAGCAGAACAGTGCGGTAAAGAGGTTGAAGATGATACCCAGCGACAGGGTCACGGCAAAGCCTTTGATCGGGCCGGTACCGAAAAGAAAGAGAGCCAGGGCGGTGATCAGCGTGGTGATCTGCGAGTCGACAATGGTCGATAAGGCCTTGCCGAACCCCCCGTCGATACTGGAGCGGACAGATTTGCCGAGCCGGTACTCCTCGCGCATCCGTTCGTAGATCAAGACATTGGCGTCGACCGCCATGCCGACGGCCAGGATGATACCGGCAATACCGGGCAGGGTCAGCGTCGCGTTGAGGATGGCCAGGCCGGAGAAGAGAAAGAGGATATTGAGCGTCAGCGCAAAGTTGGCAATGACACCCGCGAGTCGATAAAAGATGAGCATGAAACCGATGACCGCCAGCGCGCCGAACAGGCCTGCGGTCAGCCCCTTCTGGATGGAGTCTTGGCCGAGGCTGGAGCCGACGGTCAGGTTCTGGATAATGTCCACCGGGGCGGGCAGGGCACCGACTCGCAGTACGATCGCCAGGTCGGACGCCTCTTCATGGGTGAAGCTTCCGGAAATCTGGGCGGAACCGCCGAGGATCCGTTCCCGGATGACCGGTGCCGACTTGACATTGCCATCGAGCACGATGGCCATCCGCCGGCCGACATTATTTTCGGTGAGTGTGGCGAAAACCTTGCCGCCGCGAGAGGTCAGGTCGATGCCGACATAGGGCTCGTTGAAGGAGCCGCCGATCCGGACCTGGGCATTTTTGACCATGTCGCCGGTCATCAGTACTTTGTCTTCCAGAAGGATCGGCGAAAATGACTCGGCCTGGGTCTGGCGATCGGCCTGCCGCTCAAAATAAATAGTTGTATTGTCAGGTAGTTGCGGTGCGAGCAGCCGGTTGAGCTTGGCCAGTTCTTCGGAATCCTGCCAGTCGCCTGACCATTGCCCTGACTCGATGGCCTGTGCGACGAGGCGATCCAAGTTGATGCCGCTGGTTTCGGCGACCAGTTTGAACTCGAGCTGGGCGGTATCGCCGAGCAGTTTCATGGCCCGGTCCGGGTCCTTGACACCGGGGAGCTGGATGACGATTTCGTCTGATCCCTGGCGGATGATGACCGGTTCGGCCACGCCGAACTGATCGATTCGATTCCTGATGATTTCCAGCGATTGAGATACGGCGTTATTGTTGATGAAATCGATTTTTTCTTCGCTCAACCGGAGACTGATTCGGGGGAAACTGCCTTCCTTGGCATCGACGGTGATATCGAGTTCTTCTTCAAAGCCGTCCTGGACAACTTTTTGAACGGTATCGACGGCGCTGGTATTGGGCACCGTAAAAATGATGGCGTTCTTGTCGGCGGCGGTGCTCTGCACGACGCTGATGGACTCGTCGGCGAGCGCATCCCGCAGATCGTTTGCCGCCAGTTCAAGCGTGTTTTCCCGGGCCTTTTGCAGGTTGACCTTGAGGACCAGATGCATGCCGCCCTGCAGGTCGAGGCCGAGCCGCAACCCTTCCGGGGCCATGTAGGTTTTCCACCAGGTCGGCGTGCCGGCATAAAAGGACGGGACGACCGTGACAACGGCCAGGGCAACGAGGAAGGCGAGCAGGCCGGCCTTGAGTTTCATCGATGTATTCATAAAGATAAAGGGGTTCCGACAGGGTTGAGAAAAAAATCGTATCCGTTTCAGTCTATCCAGCCAGGCGATTATAACGTAATGCCCGAATCTTGCAAGGTCGGCCGGAAGTTTGTCGGGAAATAATCGCCCGGTCTGTCATCACCGGCAGTGATCACCGGTCTGCAGGGCTTGCAATTCGGCGATTTCTGCCCAGGGGGTGGTGGCAGGTCAGCGGGTTCTGTTGATCGCGGCAGCCAGGCAGCCGGCTCCAAAGCCGTTGTCGATATTGACCACGGCCAGCCCCGGGGCGCAGCTGTTCAGCATCCCGAGCAAGGCGGCAAAACCGCCGGCACCGGTGCCGTAGCCGACGGACGTCGGGACGCCGATCACCGGGCAGCTGACCAGGCCGCCGACCACGCTCGGCAAGGCCCCCTCCATGCCGGCCACGACGATGATTGCCGCTGCCTCACGCAGCAGATCCTGATGGGCGAGGAGGCGGTGCAGGCCGGCGACCCCGGCGTCGTAGATTGACTGCACCGGATTACCGAGATGTTCGGCGGTCAGGCGGGCCTCCTCGGCAATACCAATATCCGAAGTGCCGGCGCAAATGACCAGGATGGTGCCGCGCCGGTCCGATGGGCCGACGGTGCGTGGGCCGGTCAGCAAGCGGGCCTGGTGGTGATAGGTGAGCTGCGGCAGCTGCTCGCTGATCAGCGCCGCCTTGTGGCTGTCGACCCGGGTGATCAGGAGCGATCCCGCCTTGTCGAGCATGGCCCGAGCGATGGTAACGATCTGCTCGGCACTCTTCGCTTCTCCGTAAATGACTTCCGGAATACCGGTGCGCAACAGTCGTTGATGGTCGATGCAGGCGTCCCGGACGGTTTCGGCCGGAAACGCATGCAGCTGGTCAAGGGTTTCCGGGAGTGTCAGTGTTCCGTCCAGCAAACGTTTGAGCAGTGTTTCGAGATAGCTTTTATCCATGTGGGCCACTGGTGAAGAGAAAAGGAGCGAACGGTGACTCGTCGGGTTTCGAACGGCGTGTCGCCGGTATCATCGCACACAGTAGCATGCCCTGTATACTGCTGTAAAGTGCCTGCAATTAAGAGCTGGCCCGTCGGTGCCGGTGTACAGACTCCGCTTTCAGACTACGTTTTGCGTCGGCGACTGAAGTCTGGTACAATCGGTGGCCACCGTCGGTGCCGGACGGATTCGGATATCGATCGATGAGTATTTTATTTTTTGACCAATGCTGCCGCGCCCGCGACAGCGCAGGAGGAAACCTATGAGCGCACAACACGTGCCGGATTTTATCGCCGCACTCCAAAAACCGGGTTTTTGGGACCAGCCGGTTGACGAAGTAAAACTCGTTCAGACCCACATCTCCTACGTGGTGATTGCCGGTGGATTTGTCTATAAATTCAAGAAACCCGTCGATTTCGGGTTTCTTGACTTCACCACGCTGGAAAAACGGGCTTATTATTGTCAGCGGGAACTCGAACTCAATCGCCGCCTCTGTCCCGATATTTATCTCGACGTGATCACCCTTTCTCGTCGGGACGGTCGCTATCGGCTCGACGGCGTCGGTGATGTGGTGGAATATGGCGTGAAGATGGTACGGATGCCGGAGGAGCGGATGATGAGTCGGGTAATCGCCGGCGGTGCCCTGGAGAGGCAGCACCTCGACGCCATCGTCGACACGTTGGTGCCGTTTTACGCAAAGGCCGCCGGTGATGAGGCGATCCAGGCATTCGGCCGGGCCGATGCCGTCGGTGTCAATGTTCTGGAAAACTTCCAGCAGACCGAGTCGTTCGTTGGCGGGCCGGCCCTGAGTCGTGAGCAGTTCGAGCGAATCGGCACCTATGCCCGGGCGGTGCTTGCCGATACCAGGCGGTTCGACGAGCGGATCGCCGATGGCCGTATCCGCGATTGTCATGGCGATCTCTATTCGGCCAATATCTGTCTTGACAAGCAGGTGCAGATCTTCGATTGTATCGAGTTCAACGAGCGTTTTCGCTATTCTGATGTGGCTGCCGATGTCGCTTTTCTGGCAATGGATCTGGACTATCATGGCCTCGACAGCATGGCCGATTACTTTCTCAATCGTTTTGCCACGGCTTCAGGCGATCCGCATCTCCTGCGGCAGATTGCCTTTTACCAGTGCTATCGTGCCTATGTCCGCGGTAAAATCGGGTTATTCACCGCCGCCGATCCCGCCGTAGACGAGGCAACCGCCGCCGCCTGCACGGAGCAGGCGAAACGCTACTTCCAACTGGCCGAACGCTATGCCGAAGACAAAAAGTGAACTGCCCCGTGTGGTCGTCTTCTTCGGCCTGGTTGCTTCCGGCAAGAGCCATCTGGCCAAGCGCTGGGCGCGTGCGCACCACTGCCCGTATTACAATACCGACATCGTGCGCAAGGAGCTATTCGGCGTTGACCCGAAAAGCCGCCAGCAGGCGGGGGTGAACCACGGCATTTATACCGCCGAACACAACCGGGCCACCTATCGGGAAATGATCCGCCGGATGACGGAAGATCTCGACAGGGGGCGAGTCACGATCGTGCTCGACGGGTCCTATCGGGAAGAGCATGAGCGGGAGAACCTGGTGGCGGCAGGCGGGGCGCGGTGTGATATCGTCTTCATCTATTGTTATTGTTCGGAGACGGAAACCAGGAAACGGCTTGGCCGCCGCGCTGTCGACCCGGCCGCCGTTTCCGACGGTCGCTGGGAGATCTACCTGCATCAACGAAAGCATTTCCGTGTGCCGGCGGCCATCGAAGGTGCCAGGTTGCTGCTTCTGAATACCGAAGACGAAACCGATAGACTGATCACGGCTGTCGACCGCTTTGTCGAGAGCGATGCCACGGTCGACAGAGCGAGGGACCGACTGTCGCCCGGCTCCACTCCGGCTGATCGTTAATTGTCAGAAGAGAGAAAGGAAAATCAGTGTATACGCGCATTTATTACTTTCGTTTCCCCAAAGACACCAGTGACCAGCCGGTGATCTACCACGTGATCAAGAAGCACGATGTGGAGGTTAATATCCTTCGGGCCGACATTCTGCCCCAGCGGGAAGGAGTCATGATTCTCGAATTACGCGGAACGAAAGTCAACGTCAAGCACGCCCTGGGCTATCTCGAGGGATTGGGAGTGAGTATCGAAAGGTTGGCGACGCGAGTCCGTCGGGATGACGACAGATGCTTTCAATGCGGTGCCTGTACCGGGGTGTGCCCAGTGGATTCATTATCGATCCGCCGGGAAGACATGAGTGTCGTCTTCGATCCCGATAAATGCACCGGCTGTGGTCAATGTGTCTTGATCTGTCCGGTCCGGGCGATGGAAATGTCCCTGGGCCGTGAATGGTTCGACCCGGATGGTAGCCGCGCAGCTCCGATCAGTCGTTGAGAAAGTCCATCCAATCCGGCAACGATAATTCTTTGAACCAGCCGGCTAAGCCTGCGGCGGGAGGGTTGCCGGCTTTGAGCATCTCGAGCAGTTCCGTAGCCCGCTCAGCCACACGCGATTCCGGATAGGTGTTCAGGATATAATTCAAGCGAGCCTCGGCGGCTTCGTATTTTTCGGTTCTGAGGTAGAATTGGACGACAAAGAATTCATGGTTGACCAAAAATTCTTTGGCAGCCTTGATTCGAGCCTGTGCCTCTTGGCTGTAGGGTGAATTCGGGAAAGCGCGGAGTAACTCATTGAAAGCCTGGATGGCCTCGGTCGCTCCGCTGATGTCTCGATCGATCGTGTCAATCTGCTGGTAGTTGCACATCGCCTTCTGATACATGACATACGGGATGGCTTCATTGGTCGGGTGGCGCTCTTCAAAATCCCTGTACAGTACGAGGGCTTCCGCGTAGCGTTCCAGATAATAATTGGCGTCCGCCGCTTTGAGTTCGGCCAGCGAGGCTTCCGGGCTGAAAGGGTAGCGATCGAGGATCTCGTTGAAGTACTGCAGGGACGGCTGATAATTGCCTACGTTGAACTCGTCCATGCCCTTGATGATCAATTGTTCGGCCGGCAGGTAGACTGCAACCTGGTCCTCGTCATCGCCGAAAAGATCTTTGATCGAGGCACACCCCGTCATGCCGCCGACAAGCATGGCGACACCGAGCATGAGCGCGAGAAACCGAAAGGGTTCCGTGATGATGGTCGGGCCGGGTTTCCTGTGAACGTGTCTGAGCGTTGGCATCGTTTCTCGAATTATCTGTTTTTGAGATAGTGTTCAGCGGCGATGACTGCGGTAGCGCCTTCGCCGCAGGCGTTGACCACCTGGCGCATCTTTTTACTGCGGATGTCCCCGGCGGCAAAGACGCCCGGGACGACGGTCCTGGTCTCGCAGTCGGTCCGGATAAAGCCCCACAGATCGGGATCGAGACGGTCCATGGGCAGCATGCCGTTGTTCGGGGTGATGCCGATCAGGACGAAAACCCCCTGGACGGCAAGTGATGAGGGAGTTCCCCGGTTATCGACAAGCTGCAGCCGCTGCACTTCGTGCTCTCCTTCGATGGCGGTTACCCGGGTGTTCCAGAGGTAATCGATCTTCTTGTTGGCAAACGCCGCTTCCTGAATAATGGTGGTGGCACGTAATTCGTCGCGGCGATGGATGATCGTCACCTTGCTGGCGAAACGGCTCAGATAGTCCGCCTCTTCCACGGCGGTGTCGCCGCCACCGATGACGGCAACGTGCAGGTCGCGGTAAAACGGGGCGTCGCAGGTGCCGCAATAGGACACCCCTTTGCCGGCAAGGTCCGCCTCGCCGGGAACCCCCAGTTTGTTTGGTCGGGCGCCGGTGCAAATGATCAGGGCGTGGCAGGTCAGAGCGCTCCCGTCGACGAAACGGACCTCCTTGAGGTTGCTGTCGGGAAAATCGATCGAGGCGACTTCTGCGGAGACGATTTTGGCATCGAACCGTTTTGCATGGGCGGCCATTTTTTCCGACAGCTCAAAGCCGGTCAAGCCGTCCGGAAAACCCGGGTAGTTGTCGACCCAGTCGGTGGTCAATACCTGGCCACCGGGCGCCCCTTTTTCGATCAGCAGGTGATCGATCCGGGCCCGGGCCGCATAAAGGGCGGCAGTGAGTCCGGCAGGGCCGCCGCCGATAATGACGAGTTCGTGATGAGTGGAGTTCATCGCCGCACCCTCAGTCACCCTGCCATGATTCCCGGATTCGAGCAGGACTGAGGAAGCACATCGGTACCGTCGAGGGCTCAGATCGCCTTGTTGATCAGCTCAACGAGCTGTGTCTTGCCGACGGCGCCGGTGATCTGATCAACGACCTCGCCGCTCTTGAAAATGATGAGGGTTGGGATTGCCCGAATGCCGAATTTGCCGGGGGTGACCGGATTGTCGTCGACATTCATTTTGGCGATAGAGACCTTGTCCTGGTATTCTTCCGCCAGTTCTTCGACAACGGGGCCGATTGCCTTGCACGGGCCGCACCATGGCGCCCAGAAGTCGACCAGAGTCGGTTGATCTGAATTGATAGCGGTATCGAAGTCGGCGTCGTTGAGTTGCAGGACTTTATCGCTGGCCATGTTCCTCTCCTTGCGTATAGTTTCTCTTTCTTGATCAGCCCCTTAGCGGTTGCATAAGGCGCATGAATATAATTTTTTACTTTACCTGCTGCTCTGGGTACTGACAAGGAAAATATTGGTCGGATCGCCTCGTGCAGCGCTCTGCGTCTGCAACGTTGTGCATGAATGATGAAAGGTCAAGGAGACCGTTCTGGTTTGACAGCCAAATCTTTGCCGTGATATAGTGCCGCTCCGGAAATATGCAGATCGGTGCGATCTCGTTTCTGCCGAGGCCGGCCAATCTGCTCGCCCGCTGCACGAGACTCCCGTCTGCGCTAGTGGCGATATGTTTTATTCATCAGAATAACAAGGAGGCCGAGATGGAAACCAGGCAATCGAAGGCGATGTTCGCCGCGGCGGAAAAGGTTATTCCCGGGGGCGTGAACAGCCCGGTGCGGGCCTGTCGGTCGGTCGGCTGTACGCCGCTGTTTATCGAGCGGGCGGACGGCGCCAGCCTGTTTGATGTGGATGGTAACCGCTACCTGGACTTTGTGTGTTCCTGGGGGCCGATGATTCTTGGCCATGCCCACCCGGATGTCGTTGCCGCAATTGGCGCGGCCGCCGCTGCCGGTACCAGTTTCGGAGCACCGACGCCGGCCGAGATCACTTTGGCCGAAATGGTCGTAGAAGCGGTGCCTTCCGTCGAGAAAGTGCGGTTTGTCAACTCCGGGACCGAAGCGACGATGAGTGCCATTCGCCTGGCGCGCGGTTATACCAATCGTTCGGTGGTGGTCAAATTCGACGGTTGCTACCACGGCCATGCCGACTCGTTTCTGGTCAAGGCCGGTTCCGGTCTGTTGACGCTGGGAATCCCCGGCTCGCCCGGGGTGCCGGAGGATATCGTCAAAAACACCCTGTCGATTCCCTACAACGATATCGACTCACTGGAGAAAACGCTGACCGATGAGCGTCTTGATATTGCCTGCGTTATTGTTGAGCCGGTGGCCGGCAATATGGGCTGCGTCCTGCCTGATCCCGCGTTTTTGCAACGTCTGAGAACATTGACGACAGAGCGGGGCATCGTGCTGATTTTTGATGAGGTAATCACCGGTTTTCGCCTTGCCTACGGCGGTGCCCAACACCACTTCGGCGTCACGCCGGACCTGACCTGTCTCGGCAAGATTATCGGCGGCGGTCTGCCGGTTGGGGCCTACGGCGGACGGGCCGAGATTATGGACCAGATCGCTCCGGACGGACCGGTTTATCAGGCGGGAACCCTGTCCGGCAATCCGCTGGCCATGGCGGCCGGTATCGCCACCTTGAAGCAATTGCAGCGCCCCGGATTTTACGAACAGCTCAACGACAAGGCGGCGGCCTGTGCCGAACGTCTCCGGGAGATTGGTGCCGCCGGCGGTATTCCGGTACAGATCAATGCCGTCGGATCACTGATGACCATGTTTTTCAGCACCGAGCCGGTGACTGATTTTACATCGGCACAGAAGGCCGACACGACGCGCTATGCCGAGCATTACTGTAACCTGCTCAGCCAGGGTATCTATCTCGCACCCTCCCAGTTCGAGGTTGCGTTCATCTCTGCGGCGCATACCGCAAATGATTTGGAAAAACTGGAAAAAATGACTGAATGGTCATTCAAAAAAATGGCAGATAGGTAAAAAATCCGTTGACTTTGCAAGGGATGCGTGCTACCAAACCGAGTTAAATTGGAAGTGAAATCGGCAGTGACAAGGCGTGGTGGCTGAGATGTCCGGTGTCAAGAAAGAACTGATGTTTCTTCTCGGTCATTACGGACACATCGGCATCACCTTGGTGGCATCGATTTTTATCGGGTTGGGTGGTGGTATCCTGCTCGATCAAAAAGTGTTTGACGGTCGTACCGCTCCCTGGTTTACCTTTCTCGGGTTGGCTTTCGGGATCGCCGCCGGGTTTAAGAGTCTGTTCGACATTCTCTGGCGCAGCAGCAAAAACCTGGAGAAAAAGACGGACGAGGAACAATAGTACGGTGGCGGACATATTATCCCTCAGCAGGATGCTGGCCATGAGCTGGGTATACTTGGGGCTGCTCGTGCTCGGGTCATGGTGGTTTGCATCCTGGAGTTTTGCCTGGGGGGTCTTGGCCGGCGGTATTGTGTCAGTGGTTAGTTTCTGGGTGTCCTACCGGGACGTGACTGCCTTTGTCGACACGATGGCCGGGCAATCGCCGGTCGAAAAAAAGAGCGGTGGGAGCGGAAAAACGAAGTTGCTTTTGAAATTCTGGCTTCGGATTGCCGTGATCGGCATCGTTTTGCTGCTGCTGATCAGATTCGGCGACATCAACGTCTTCGGGTTGATCCTGGGCCTGACGACGATGGTCTTTACAATCACAATGAGCGGTCTCGGCGTGGTTTGGCGGTATTACTTCAGCAGGAGGTAAAAAGGGGATTATGGAACATCCGATATTGTTCATTTCGATCATCCTGGAGAAATTGGGGCTGCCGGTACCGCATGGACCGGTCGGTCACGGTATTCTCGAGCAATTGTGCGCGCCGTATATGACCTATACCTGGCTGGTTATGGCCTTCTTGTTTATCGTTGCCAAATTGACGCTGAGCAACCTGGAGATGGTTCCCGGCAAAGGCCAGAATTTCTGGGAGATTGTTATCGGCGGCATGGATGATTTTTTTGCCGACAACATGGGCCGGCGCCTCACCGATCAATTCTTTCCAATGCTCGCCACCTTCGGTCTCTATATCGCCGTGGCCAACCTGGTCGGCCTGATCCCCGGCTTCATGTCACCGACGGCGAGTATCAATACGACGCTGGCGTTGACCATTATCGTCTGGGTATCCCATCACTTCATCGGTTTTCGCGAGCATGGATTGAACTATTACAAGCATTTCATGGGACCGATGTGGTGGCTGGTACCGCTGATGCTGCCGATCGAGTTGATCAGCAACCTGGCCCGCCTGCTGTCGTTGTCCATTCGTCTGTTCGGTAACATCATGGCCAAAGAGACGCTGCTCGGCATCCTGTTCATGCTGGCTGGCGCCTTTTTCGCGCCGCTGCCGATCATGGTGCTCGGCGTTCTCGTTTCGCTGGTCCAGGCCATGGTATTCGTCCTGCTGGCCGTTGTCTACTTTTCGCAGGCCCAGGAGCATGCCCATTGATCGGCGACGCTGTGTCGCCGTCATTATAGGAAATCAAGGAAGAAGGCCAATTACTCAACTTGTACAAGGAGAAAGAAAATGGAAGGTAATCTGCAACTCGCGCTGATCTGCATTGGCGCCGCGCTCTCCATCGGCCTTGCCGGTCTGGGCGCAGGAATCGGTATCGGTCTCGTCGGCCAGGGAGCCACCATGGGCCTTGCTCGCAATCCCGAAGTACAGCCGAAATTGATGGTCTTCATGATTCTCGGCATGGCGCTGGCCGAATCGATCGCTATTTACGGCCTGGTTATTTCGCTGATCCTGTTGTACGCCAATCCGTTGATGTAGCAGCTATCGGGCAAGAGAACCCGCCATGGGTGCAAGAAGGCCGCAGACTCGTTCTGCGGCCTTCTTGCGTTTGTGGTGTGGTGCCGGATAAATCCGCAACCCTGTGTCGATGACTGACAACGATCACGATATCATCATTCGGCCCCGCCCTGGCCGAAGGGAAACGCCACTGCCGGAGCGGGCGCTGCTGGTGGTCAATCACGCCGAGGCGCAGTTGGCCGTAGCCACTGCTCGCCGGCTTGGCGCCGCCCACCGTCGTCTTGCTCACGCCAACCTGCTGGTCGATCGGCACGAGCGATTCTGCATGGCCGGGCCCGCGCTCGGTGCCCCGGCCGCCGTGCTGCTGATGGAGAAGCTGGTGGCGCTGGGCGTCAGGCGCCTGGTCCTGCTCAGTTGTTGCGGCAGTCTCGATCCGTCCCTGGGTATCGGCGATATCCTCCTTGCCCAACGGGCGGTGGTCGGTGATGGGGTGTCCCGGTGGTATGGCACTGCCGATCAGGTGCAGGCCCATCCGGAGACGCTTGCCGCCTGTGAGCAAACCCTGTCGGCGAACGGTATATCCTGGCGGCGGGGCGTTCTCTGGTCGACTGACGCTCCGTACCGGGAACGCCGGTCCGAATTGATGCTGCTCCGCGAGCAATTCGGTGTCGCCGGTGT
>CAZUJZ010000103.1:0-12669 GCA_964620665.1 uncultured Desulfofustis sp.
GAAGCGGTCAGGCGGTGGTAGCCGGCGCGCAGCAGGGAGTCGCGGCTGATCATCCCGGTAAAGCGATTGTTCCCGTCGATCACCGGCAGTCGCTTGAGCCGCTGCTTGGTCATCAACCGGACGGCATCCTCGATCAGCATGGTTTCACCGGCCGTCGGCGGATCGGTGTGCATCACGTCGCCGGCCGTCGCCGAGGCGATGCGTTGCTGGATGTCATGAGCGGTCGCCTCTTCGCCGCGAAAGACCCGGGCGAACCGTGAGAAGAGATAGCCCAGGCCTTCCCGGTCGGGTTTGAAATAGCGCAGCAGATCCTCGTCACCGATCAGGCCGAGCAGGATGCCGTCACCATCGACCACCGCCACCCGCTGCAGATCGTTGCTGTCGATGAGGCGAATCACCTGGTCGACCGGCGTGTCGGGTCGGACGGTCACCGTGTCGCGGCGGGTGATGTCGGCGACGGTGCTGAGGTTGCCGAGGCTGACCTGTTGTGCCTGAAAGGCCTGCCAGTCCGGCGCTTCGCGCATCACCGTCTGGAAGATATCGAGTCGAGAGAGCATACCGACGAGTGTTCCATCCGTCCCGATTACCGGCAGCCGCTTTAATCGTTTGCTCAGCATCAGGTCGACCGCTTCGCCCAGCTGGCAATCGACGCCGATGGTGACGGCCGGGGCGGTCATTATGTCGGCCACCGGTTTGCTGGCCAGCGAGTCGGTGATTGCGTCGAGCACATCGTGCTCCGATTCGGCCAGCAGGCCGAGGCGCAGCGGCAGACCGCCGCGGTTGAGTAAATCTCCCTGGGTAATGACGCCGATCGGGCGCTGCTGTCGGTCGACCACCGGCAGCCCGGTATAGATCGATGAGAGCAGCAGCCGGGCGGCATCGATCAGGGAGTTCTCGGGCGTTATCGTCTGCGGCCGGGGTGTCATCACGCTCCCGACGGTAAGCTGGCGCGGGAAAAAGGTGGTTGCCGCCTTGTGACTGATTACGGTCAGGTCATGCAGCGTGATGATGCCGTCGGTGACCAACTCGTCCAGCTCGGCCAGCACCCGGTCGGCCGCCGTTGCCGGCAGCAGGATGTGAATGCGGATCGGCAGGTTGTAGGAGAGGATTTCCAGCCGGCCCGTGGCGATCTCACCGCTTTCGTAACAACCGGCGATGCCCCGGGAGACGCTGCAGCGGGCGGCGATTTTCAGGCCTTTGATATAGTCGATGACGGCGTCGGCCACCGGTTGATGACCAAAGCGCGCTTCTTCGCTGGTAAATATTTCGATTGCCCGGTAGTTCAGCATCGGCTGCCTCCTATTTCAGACCGCCCAGCCGCAGCCCCAGATAGGTCAGCGACAGCCCGCCCAGGTTGTTGAGCAGGATGTTGGTCAGTGAGTGGAGGACGAGACCGGAGCGACCGGCACTCACCGTTTCCAGCGAGAAGGTGGAAAATGTCGTCAGTGCCCCGAGATAACCGGTGATCAGCAGCAGCCGGATATCGGGGGTAAGCAGCCGGGCCCGGTCGGCCAGAGCGAACAGCAGTCCGATGAAAAAACAGCCGACCAGGTTGACCACCAGCGTCCCCCACGGGAAGTGGGCCCCCCAGATGCGTGCGGTCAACAGGCCGATGCCGTAGCGGCTGGCGGCGCCGAGACTGCCGCCGAGCATCACCAGCAGCCACTTATATCCCCAGATCATTGACGATTGTCTCCTTGAGCGAATTCTCTGCTGTGCCCCCTGGTCGCGGGTATCTCGAATCTGCGTACAGGCGACGGGCGGACAGGCGTGTGCCGAGTATCTCCGGTGCGCCATCTCCGTGGATCGACTCTCTCCTGCAGTGCTACCCCTTTGGGCCGTCTGGCTGCAAGAAAAAAATTGACGGGAAAAACCATTTTTCCGAGAAGATAATCGGCTCTGTCCGGCTCGGCAGTGGGGCGTGGGGGTATCTCGGAGGTGGTGCGACGGGGCGGAACTTCTTGCCGAATCGGCTGGAAAACGATACTCTTCAGGATATCACGCGTGCCTGACCGAAAAAAGCTTGTCCCGTTGGTATCATGACGGGACCGGCCGGGGCATTTCGCTCGTTCCGGTCGGCTACGAATGCTTACAGGAGCAGTAATCATGAAGCATGTCGTTTTCCCGGTAGTGGTGGTTTTGACCCTCGCCCTGGCCGCGCCCGCCTTCAATTGCACAACCACGCTGACCGGCAAGGACGCATCGGCCGACGGCTCGGTCATGGTATCGCACACCGATGACGGTCTCGGGGATCCCCGGGTGGTGTTCGTTCCGGCCATGGATCACCCGGAAGGGGCGCTCCGCCCGGTTTTCTACGAGAGCCCCGCCATGGGCTATCTGCCCGAGTGGGGCGGCGGCCAGACCCAACGCCTGGTCACCGACAGCCGCGGCCCCGGTTACCGGAACCCGGATGAACCGGCCAATGTGCCGCTCGGTTCTATTCCCCAGGTGCGTCATACGTATGCCTATATCGACGCCAACTACGGGATCATGAACGAGCACCAGGTATCCATTGGGGAATGCACGAACAAGGCCAAGGTCCACCCGATGCCGGAGCCGGGCAAGCGGATCTTCTACTCCGCCGAACTCTCGCGCGTGGCCCTGGAACGCAGCACAACCGCCCGCGAGGCCATCGCGGTGATGGGCGAGCTGATCGACACCTACGGCTACTACGGCACCGGTGAAACCCTGCTGGTCGCCGATCCGGAGGAAGGATGGGTCTTTGAAATGGCCGGTTACGATCTCAACGGCACGGACGGTGTCTGGGTGGCCCAGCGGGTGCCGGACAACGGTTTTTTCGTGGCGGCGAACCAGTTTCGGATCCGCGAGATTCGTGAAGGCGCCGACGATATGATCTTCTCGGCCAATATGTTCGATGCCGCCCGGGCCAACGGCTGGTGGCGGCCCGAAGACGGTCCGCTGGACTGGGCGCGGGTCTACGGCGACGGTGAGTTCCATCATCCCTATTATTCGCTGCGCCGCGTCTGGCGCGCCCAATCCCTGGTCGCCCCGTCCCTGGACCTGCCGGCCTGGGTGGACGGGCCGTTTACCCGCAGCTACCCCTTTGCCGTGGTGCCGGACCAGAAGCTCAGCGTGCAGGATGTTATGGCCGTTCATCGCGACAACTATGAAGGAACCGAGTTCGATTTGACTACCGGACTGGCCGCCGGGCCGTTCGGCAACCCGAATCGGTTCGAGGGCGGGGCCGAAGCGACGATGGACAAGCAGGGCCGGATGACCCCGCTCGACGGGGCGTTTGAGAGACCGCTCAATATCTATCGCTGTGCCTATGTCTATGTCAACCAGTCCCGCTCCTGGCTGCCCGACCCGATCGGCGGCGTCAGCTGGGTCGGCCTCGATCGCCCGGCCACGTCGGTGCTGGTGCCGTTGTATGCCGGCGGACTGGGGATACCGCGCTCGCTGGAAGTCGCCGATGTGTTGCGGGTCGATAGAGACAGCATGTGGACGGCGTTTAACTATGTCGCCAATTACGCGATGCTCAAGTATTCCTACATGATCAAGGATATCCGGGCCGAGCAGGGCCGCTTCGAGGCCCGGGGCTTCGGCGGTCAGCAGGAGGTGGAGGCCCGGGCTCTGGCTTTGTGGAACAACGAGGACGAGCCGGGCGCCCGGCGTCTGTTGACCGAGCACAGTGCTTCCTTTGCCGACGAGCTGCTGGCATCGTGGTGGCGGCTTGCCGATCGGCTCTACATCACCTATAACGACGGCTACATCAATACTGAGGATGCTATCGGCCAGCCGGTCTTCTATCCTTCCTGGTGGCTTGAAGCGGTGGGCTACCAGAACGGTCCGCAGTCGTATCAGAAGCCGGCTGATCAATAACCTCCCAGCAGCGAGGACTCGATCATAACTAAACGATCTTTTGACAACTTTCGTATCGATCTGGCGCGCTGCCTGCGGCGCAACCGGATCAGTCGCCGCCAGGCACTCTGGCTGATCGGCGTCGGCACGCTCTGCCCGGGAACGCTCACTCTGCAGGGGTGCGCCACGTCGCCGGTGACCGGGGAGAGCATCCTGGTCGGTATGAGCGAGGCCCAGGAGCGGGCGATCGACGCCCAGGTCTCGCCGCACCAGTTCTCCCAGGATCTCGGCGCGGTCCAGGACGGCCGGGTCAACGACTATGTCTCCGAGGTCGGCCGGCGCATCAGCCGGGTGAGTCACCGGCCGGACATGCCGTATTCCTACCGGGTGCTCAATGCCAATTACGTCAACGCCTACACCTTTCCCGGCGGGGCGATGGGAGTGACCCGCGGCATCGTCACCGAACTGGACAACGAGGCCCAGCTGGCGGCGTTGCTTGGTCATGAGACCGGCCATGTCAACGCCCGGCATGCCGCCCAGCGGCAAGGCCAGGCGCTGTTGACCCAGGTGGCGGTGGTCGGCCTCAATGTCGCCGTTCGCGATTCGCAATGGGGGGCGTTGCTCGGCATGGGCAGTCAGCTCGGCGCCAGTGCGCTGTTGGCCAGCTACTCGAGGGACAACGAGCGGGAGGCCGACGCGCTCGGCCAGGATTATCTGGTGCGGGCCGGCTATCCGGCCGGCGCGATGGTCGGTCTGCAGCAATTGCTTGTCGATCAGGAAAAACAGGCGCCGGGCCTGCTCGAGACGATGTTCTCTTCGCACCCGATGAGCAGCGAGCGGCGCGATATCGCGAGGCACCGGGCCGAAACCGTCTACGCCGCCACCAAGGGCGTCGATCCGCAGCGGGAACGGTTTCTCGACCGGACCGCCGGCCTGCGCCGGCTCAAGCCGACCATCGAGGCCTGCCAGAACGGCGAGCTGGCCGTGGCCAAAAAACAATTGGTGGAGGCGGAAAAACAATTTCGCACGGCGCTGACCAAAACCCCGCGGGATTATGCCGCCACCATTCGCATGGCCCAGTGTCTTCAAGCGCAGGGCAAAGGGCAGCTGGCGCTGCGCTATGCTAACGCCGCCCGGAACATTTATCCGGAAGAGGCCCAGGGCCACAAACTCACCGGCATCCTGGCCCTCAGCCAGCGCGAGCCATCGGCCGCCTACCAGGCCTTCGACGATGTCGACCGGACCCTGCCCGGCGATGCCGGCATCGCCTTTCTCAAAGGGGTGGCCGCGGAAGGGATGGGCGACAAACAGCGTGCCGCCCGTCACTATGCCGCCTATCTCAATCTCGGTCAGCGCGGTCAAGCCGCCCAGTACGCTTACGGCCGTCTGCAGAAATGGGGACTGGTAAAGTGAGTACGGCTGCCGGGGACAGCGAGGCAGCTATCTGTCTTGTGCGGAAGGATTTCATCGGATGACCATCGCTGACCTGATCTCCGCCGCCCGGGGACAGCGTCCGGTCGACCTGCTGCTGACCGAGGCCCGGATCGTCAATGTCTTCACCGGCACGATCGATACCGGCTCGCTTGCCATTGCCGACGGATGTGTCGTCGGTACCGGTGATTACCCGGCCCGGCACACCGTTTCGCTGGCGGGCCGGTACCTGGTTCCGGGCTTTATCGACAGTCATGTCCATATCGAAAGCGCGATGACCTCCGTCTCGGAGTTCGTCCGGGCCGTACTGCCGCTCGGTACGACGACGGTGGTTGCCGATCCCCACGAAATCGCCAACGTCCTCGGGCTCGACGGCATCGCCGCGATGCTGACGGCTGCCGAGGAGCAGCCGATGAATATCTATTACGGCGTGCCGTCATGCGTGCCGGCCACGGCCATGGAAACCGCCGGCGCGGTGCTCGACGCCGCCGCACTGGCCCCGCTGTTTTCCCGCGAGCGGATTGTGGCCCTGGGCGAGATGATGAATTTCCCCGGCGTGCTGGCCGGCGACCCGGACGTGCTCGCCAAAATCGAGGCCGCCCACGCTTGGCGCAAACCGGTGGACGGCCATTGCCCCGGACTGAGCGGCAAGGATCTGGCCGCCTATGTCGCGGCCGGCATCTCCAGCGATCACGAGTGTATCTCGGCGGCGGAGGCCCGGGAAAAGATTGCGATGGGCATGCACATCATGATCCGGGAAGGGACCGGCGCCAAGAACCTGGCCGACCTGCTGTCGATCATCACCCCGCAGACCGAGCCGTTTCTGATGTGGTGCACCGACGACCGGCACCCCGGCGATATCTGTCACGAGGGGCACATCAATTATCTGGTGCGGCGGGCGGTGCAGGACGGGATCGATCCGGTGACCGCCATCCGTATGGCCACCATCCACCCGGCCCGCTATTTCGGACTGACGCATCTCGGGGCGATCACGCCGGGACGGCGCGCCGACCTGCTGGTGCTGCCGGACCTGGAGTCTTTTGTCCCGGCCGGCGTCTACAGCGGCGGCCGGCTGGTCGCCGCATCCGGGCGGATGCTCCCGGAGATCCCGATTCCTCCGGTGATGGAGTGCCCGTCGACGATGCGGGTGCAAACCGACGCTCTCGATCTGGCCATTGTTGCCGCCGGGACGACCGGCCAGGTGATCGAACTGGTGCCGGGACAAGTCGTCACCGGTCGGCGGACGATGCGCCTGACGTGTCGGGACGGCCTGGCCGTGGCCGATCCGGAGCGCGACCTGCTCAAACTGGTGGTGGTTGAGCGGCACCGGGCCACCGGTAATGTCGGCACGGGGTTCGTCTCGGGATTCGGCCTGCGGGCCGGGGCGTTGGCCTCCAGCGTCGCCCACGATTCGCACAATATCATCGCGGTCGGCGCCAGTGACAGCGATCTGCGGCAGGCCATCGATGCGGTGATTGCCCTCGGCGGCGGCCAGGTGGTGGTTGCCGACGGCCGGCTGGTTGCCTCACTGGCCCTGCCGCTGGCCGGGCTGATGGCGGTGCTGCCGCTTGACCAGGTACGGCAACAAATCGAGGAGATCACCGCCGCCGCCCGGGCCCTCGGTGCCGTCCCCGGGGATCCGTTCATGGCCTTGTCTTTTCTGGCCCTGCCTGTTATCCCGGAACTCAAGCTCACCGATCGGGGTCTCTTCGATGTGACGCGCTTCTGTCACGTACCGTTGTTTATTGATTGACCCTTCCCGTCGGCCGGCGCCGTGCCTTCGGCTTGGCAGTCGGCGTGTGCTCAGGCACCGAGCCCTTCCCCGCCGGTCAGGGCCGGCAGCGCGGTCTTGTACTTCACCTGCTTCAGCGCGATGCTCGATTGGATGTTGGCGATATTGGGGATGCTCGCCAGTTTGTCGGTGATAAGGGTCTGCAACGATTTGAGATCCTTGGCGACGACGCGGAGCAGGTAATCGGACGCGCCGGTCATCAGGTAGCACTCCATGACCTCCGGAAACCGCTCGATCTGCTCTTCAAAAATCTTCAGATCTCCGATCACCTGGCGCTCCAGCCGGATTTCAATGAAGACGCTGACTGGCCAGCCGAGCTGGTCGGCATCGAGCAGGGTATTGTAACTGCGGATCACACCCCGCTCTTCCAGTTCTCGAACCCGCCTGAGGCAGGGAGCCGGCGAGAGGTTGACCGCTTCCGCCAGGGCGACGTTGGTTATCCTGGCGTGGTGTTGGAGTGTGTCGAGGATCTTCAGGTCGGTTTCGTCCATTGTCTTGTTTTATTGCTAAGGTGGATGGAAAATAAAATAATATTGCTCATATTTGACAAAACTAGCCATAAAAAGCAATATAATTCCCAATATCCTTTGCTATAATATAAGATTATCTGCACGTCGTTCTGCACAGCCCCTGTGCGGAGCTCTCACCATATCTCGCGCCGCGGCGCTCCTTCAATATCCTCGGCAAGGGCGAGTCGGTGACCGGCGGTATCGAGCTCGATGCCAACCGCTGGTTCGAGGGATTCAACACAATCATCGGCCGGCAGCAGACGGAGCGGCTCAACAGTATCTTCCGCAGCCGATGACCCAAAGAGTCTCGTTGACAGGGGACAGGCCGTCACCGAGCTCCGGGCGTTTTGATCATGCTGTCGTTTGACCGGCATAATTGCAAAAGTAAAGGTTTGTGATAATCTTGAAGAGGAAAACGATTTATACCAGACCGCTGCCTGACGGCACAGGTGCGGCGGGCTGGTTCCGGTCAACAGCGAGCCCGAGGAGGCACCATGGCAGAATTAGATCGACAGTCCGGCAATCTAGAATTGACCAACCCTATTGTGACGGCAACCGGTGAGTTGTCCGAGCCGCTCTACTCGTTGCTGAGCCAGGCGGTTGAAGAGCGGGCCACGGACATTCATCTCGATCCGGTCGATGAAGGCAAGCTGGTGCGGTTCAGGGTGGATGGGATGATCTATCCCCGGGAGACGCTCCATGCCGACGATCATCGTCGGGTCCTGACCCAGGTAAAGGTGGCGGCGGGTTTCAGCATCGCCCGGTCGTTTGTTCCCGAAGAGGGCATGATCGTTTTCGAGCACGAGGGTCATCCGGGTCAGCACCATATCCGGGTATCCACCGTTCCTGCCGGTTTGGACCGGGTAGCGCTTCATTTCAGGTTCCTGACCACCCAGGCCGCACCGATGAACTTTCTGGATCTGGGCATGTCGGAGGCTCACCGAGAGCGGATCGAAGCAGTC
Source organism: uncultured Desulfofustis sp. (assembly GCA_964620665.1). Taxonomy (GTDB): domain Bacteria; phylum Desulfobacterota; class Desulfobulbia; order Desulfobulbales; family Desulfocapsaceae; genus Desulfofustis. The sequence goes on from CAZUJZ010000103.1 coordinate 8,517, forward strand.
CTGAAATCGCCCATGGGTTTGATATTGATTGCCGGCGTAACCGGTTCCGGCAAGTCCTCGACGATGTACGCCCTGGCCGATGCGCTCGACCTTGAGAGTAATGTCGGAGCGTCTATCGAGGACCCGATCGAGATGAGCGTCAGGGGGCTCAGACAGATCGAGGTGGACGCTGAGCATGATTTTCAGATGCAAGACGGTCTGCGCAGCATTCTCCGGATGGATCCGGATGTTGTTTTCGTGGGCGAGATCAGAGACCGTTCATCGGCGGTTACCGCCGCTCGTGCGGCCATTGCCGGCAGACTGGTCGTCAGCACGGTGCATGCGCCGGATCCGGCGCTGGCCGTGGAGGCTCTGCATCACTACAATGTGCCCCGTTACATCATTGCTTCCGCGCTGCGACTGGTGATCACCCAGTATCTGCTGCGGCGGCTCTGTCCAAAATGTTTGCGGTCGAGGGCTCCCGAACAGCGGGAGACAGAGCTTTTTTCCAGCTACGGTGTCACGGTTCCCGAGGAGCTGTTTGAGCCCGGTGCCTGCGATGCGTGCCGCCGTTATGGTTACAGCGGCCGGACCGGCGTCTTTGAGTTGACGGTGGTCAACGATGAGACGGCGAGCGATATCGCCTCCGGTACAGACAAGATTTCCCTGCTCCGGCGTTTCCGGGAGCAGGCCGGCCCATCCTTCATGGTCGATGCCCTCGACAAGGCCCGGCGCGGCGTGGTATCCATCGCCGATGTCTGGCAGCTGTATCTCAACACCGAAAATCGCTGAGACGGTCGTGGGTAAGCCCGCCTCCGTTACCCGCTGATCCGGTTAACGGTAGTCGGTCAAAGGGGGTGGGGTAAAAGTATATACTCTGGACCCCGATGAACCTGGATTCTCGGGGGCAAGCCGAGTCTAGTTTCTCAACCGCCAGAAATCCGGGTGAAGCATGGCCAGAAAGGGGATCAATTCCAGGCGGCCAACGATCATGTTGACGATGAAGATTGCCTTGGTCGGCCAGGAAAGGTAGCCATAGGTCCCCATCGGGCCGATTTCACCGAACCCCGGCCCGATATTCCCGATGGTTGCCGCTGTTCCGACGAGGCCGATTAAAGCCGAGCCTTCCAGAACCGTAACGGCGTACGCCGATAGCGTCAGCAGCACGATATAGAAGAGCAGGAAGCCAAGCACTTGGGCCTGTATCGAGTCCGGCACGGTTTTCCCGTCGATTTTGATCGGTATTACGGCGCGGGGGTGCACGAGTTGGACGATCTCTCGACGCATGTATTTGGCGCCGAGGAGCACCCGGATAACTTTGATACCGCCGCCGGCAGACCCGGCGCAACCGCCGACCAGCATAACGCTGAACAGGATTGTCTGGGAGGCGACGGTCCACAGGGCAAAATCCGACGAAGAAAAGCCGGTGGTGGTGAGAATGGATATGGTTTGGAACAGTCCCTCACGCACGGCCCCATGCCAGACTTCGGTGCGGTTGAATGTCAGTACGGCGGCGATGGCGAGTGAGCCGATGATGGTAATGGCGGCGTAGAGTCTGAATTCTTCGCTTCTCAACAGTATCGGCAGCCGTCGCCGGGCGACGGTTCGATATTGCAGGGCAAAGTTCGAGCCGGCGAGAAACATGAAGACGATGACGATCCAGGTAATTGCCGGGCTGCCATAGCCCATGATCGATTCCGGATGTGGGGAAAAACCGCCCGCCGCCAGTGTCGAAAGGGAGTTGCAGACAGCATCGAACGGCGGCATGCCGGCCCAGATCAAACAGACGATCTCCAGCAGCGTCAACGCAAAATAGACAGTCCAGAGCGCCTTTGCCGTCTGCGTGATCCGGGGTGTTACTTTTTCCTCGGTCGGTCCCGGCGCTTCGGCGAAGAACATCTGCCGGCCGGCGACTTTGAATTGCGGCAGGATGGCAACGAAGAGGACGATAATACCCATGCCGCCGAGCCATTGACTGAGACTTCGCCAGAAAAAGAGGCTTTTGGGATATAACGAAAAGTCGATGAAAATCGTTGCTCCGGTAGTGGTAATTCCTGAAACTGATTCAAAATATGCATCGAGCGGGTGAAGGTTGAAAAACAGATATGGTATCGCTCCCATGGCTGCCGTCAACACCCAGGCCAGAGCGACGATCAAAAAACCTTCAATCCGGGTGAGTCGGTCGAAATTACGAGAAAGCCGCCCAGCCACTGCAACAGCAGGCCAATGGCGACGGAATTGAGGGCGGCGAAGGCAAACGGCAGGATGGAGAAATAATCTCGATCCCACAGTGCCACCGCGATCGGGCTGAGGAGAATGACCCCGAAGGCGGTGAGGATAATGCCCAGTGATGAGCAGACATGGTGCTTGTTCATGGGAAGGAGAACATTTTCTTGATGGTTTCGGCGTCTTCAGCCATGGTAAAGATGATCAGCAAATCACCGCCCTGGATGGTCGTCTCTCCGCGAGGGATAATAATCCGTCTGCCTCGCTGGATGGCGCCGATTATGGCACTGGCACTGAAGGACAGATCGACGACCTTGGTTGTGGCATAGTCTTCGGGAAGCGTGATGCGCAGCACTTCTCCCTGGCCGCTTTCGATCAAGGCAAGGATATCGACATCATGGGCCTGAACTCGATTCATCAACTCCTTCAACGCCGCCTCTCGTGGAGAAACGACGACATCGATGCCGACCCGGTCAAAGAGCTGGGCCGTTTGCACGTTGCTTACCCTGGTGATGACGCGCCCTTTGCTGATCTGTTTGACCAGCAGGGAGCAGAGCAGGTTTTTCTCGTCATTGTTGGTGACGCAGATAATCGCGTCGGCGCTGCCGACGGCCTCGCTTTCAAGCAGCTCGAAGTCGGTCCCGTCGCCATGCAGGACTAAAGCCTTTTTTAGATTGTTGGCGAGAAAGAGGCAGCGGTCTTTGTCATGCTCAATAAGCGTGATGCGAATGTTGGCCTGTTCGAGCTTCTCGGCGAGCAGGAACCCCACGCTGCCTCCGCCGATCAGGACAACCTTCTTGATTTTATTGCTTTTTTGGAAAAAACGTGCAGCAAGAACATCGAGGGCGACCCCGGTGCCCATGAAGATGACCTTGTCGTCGAGTCGGATGACGGTTGAGCCGTCCGGGATGAAGAGAAAATTTTCCCGGGTGATACCGACGATGAGCGTGTTTTCCGGGAATGTGCAGTCCATGATGCGTTTGTCGAGGATCGTGGAATCGCCTTTGATACGGTATTCAAACAGCTTTGCCCGTCCCTGGGCGAAATACTCCACATCGATTGCCTCGGGGACCGAGACAATACGAAAGATATCCTGGGTCAGCAGCTGTTCAGGCCAGATAACCGTATCGATGTCGTAGGGAGCCCGATAGCGGCCACGGCTGTAAAACATCAAGTTCTTGTAGAGTTCAATCGTTCTGACAAAACAGATCGTTTCAATGTCGGCGATTCGTTTAACCGTCCAGCAGGCGACGATATTGGCTTCGTCGCGGCTGGAACAGGCAATGAAGAGCTTCATTCCTGCCACTTCAGCCTGCTCCAGAGCGGTTACATCAGCTCCGGATCCGGATACATAGCTCAGGTCAAGGCTGGTGAATCGTTCAGGAATCCGCTCCTGTTCGTCGAGCAGGGTGATGTCGTGTTCCTTGCTGAGGCGTACCGCGATCATGGAGGCGACTTCAGAGGCGCCGTATATCAAAATCTTCATGGATGGACTCCACTCATCATCGCTTTGTCGAGAAAGTCGACAACGGTCGGTTTTTTCAGGATCTGGGCCATCCGCGCGCCGCCCATATTGTAGGGACAGATGACCCGGGAGGCACCGGCGCGAAGCAGCTTTGTCTCATTTTTCAGATCGGCGGCTCGCGAAAGCACAAAAATATCGGATTTGAGCCCCTTGGCGGTCAGGGTGATAAAGACGTTGTCGGCATCACTGGTAACCGCTGTCGCCAGCCCTTTGGCATTGAGCAGCCCCGCCTGCAGCAGCACGTCGTCCGCGGTGGCGTCACCGGCGATGTAGAGATAGCGCATCTTTTCCAGGAGTTCAATTCCCAATTTGCACCTCCCCAAAATCTCACGTGGTTCCGGCTCGGATCCCTGTTTTCCGGGGGTTCTAGTCGAGCAGTGCCTGTCCTCTCGACGTAAACGAGATGCCCAGTTGTGACTGGGT
>CAZUJZ010000104.1:0-12662 GCA_964620665.1 uncultured Desulfofustis sp.
AATATTATGCACAGGCCGACTGGCGGGTGCAGACCGAACCCGTCTGTCGACCGCTCGATGTCGACCTGACCTGTCCGCCGCTGGCCCGTCCCTGCCGGCTCACCCGCCAGGAAGGCGCTGCTCTGCTCGGCGGCAACGGGCGGCGGACCGTCCTGATCAGTATGGGGGGGCTTCCCTGCGCCCCACCCTTCCTGTCTCGGCTGCACGACCACCCCGACACCTTCTTTGTCATTGCCGGCCAGCCCCCCGGCGGATCAGACGGCGAGAATGTCCGTTTCCTGCCGCCGCATACCCCGCTGCACCACCCCGACCTGATCAATGGTGCCGATCTGCTGATCTGCAAATGCGGCTATTCCACCATCGCCGAATGCGCTCAGACGACAACGCCGCTTTGTTGTGTCACCCGTACCGATTTTGCCGAATCGCCGGTTTTGGCCGATTATGTCGTCACGCGGCTCGGCGGAACGATTCTCGATGATCACCGGTTTTTCAGCGGCGATTGGCTGACGGATCTGCCGGATCTGTTCGCAAAACCGAGAAGCAGCCCCCGGGAAACGGGCAACCGTCGTTTGGCCGAATGGCTCCTGCCGCTGCTTTCATGAACACCTGCGCGCCATCCGCGGCCATCGAGCCGATGGCCCGCTTGGTACGAGAACAACGGGACCAAAGACGTTGAACATCTGTGGCTACACCATCAGTGAGCGCATCAGCGAATCGGCACGCTCCTCGATTTATCGAGGGGTTCATGACGATACCGGCCAACGTGTCATCCTCAAAGTTCCTGCCGGTACCGGTTCCCCGGCAACACCGACACCCACCATCAAGCATGAATTCACGATCCTGAGCCGGTTTCGCCACAACAAAATTATTTCCGTTATCGATCTCGGCCAACACGGGCATCTGCCGGTTCTCATCGAGGAGGACTTCGACGGTCTGCCGCTGTCTGTCGTAAACCGAAAAGGCCCCGTGGATTTTCTCCGCTTTCTCGATATTGCCATTCAGCTCGCCGACGCGCTGCGCGATATTCACCGGCACAACATCATCTACAAAAATCTCTGTCCGGCCCATATCCTGTTTCGGTCCATCACCGGCCGGATCAAACTCGTCGACTTCAGCATCGCTTCCACCAGAAACAAAGAATATCCGTTCTATTCGACCGAACCGACTCCCCGGGGAGCCCTTGCCTATATTTCTCCTGAACAAACCGGCCGGATCAACAAGGAACTCGATTATCGCTCCGATTTCTATTCTCTCGGTGTCGTGCTCTACGAACTGCTGACCGGCAGCCGCCCGTTCACCGGCACCGACCTGATTGCGCAGGTACACGGCCACCTGGCCAAGACGCCGCCGCCACTGCAGGATTTCAATCCGGGCATCCCCGACGCTCTTTCGAATATCGTCCTCAAGCTGATTGAAAAATCGGCGGACGATCGGTATCAGAGTTGCAGCGGCCTGATTCCCGACCTGATGCGTTGTCTGATCGAGCTGCGCGAAAGTCGCTCGATCATCGATTTCGGCGTCGGCAACAGCGACATTTCTCCGGTCTTTTCCATTCCCGACCGACACTTCGGCAGAAATCGCGAGTTGTCGACGCTGCTCAGCGGCTACGACACGATCGGTTCCGCGGCGCCGCGCACCTATCTGATCACCGGGGTGTCGGGAAGCGGCAAAACGTCGCTGCTCCGGGAAACCCAAAAGGCCCTGGAGGATCGTGGCGCCATTGTGCTTGTGGCAACGGCCGATCACGGCCGAGGCGATACGCCCGGCGCCCCGATCATCATCGCCTGCAGGCGGTTGATCCGGCACATTCTGTCACTGGACAGCGAACAGCGAGCACTCTGGCAGGATTTCTTTCTGCAGACGTTCAACGGACAGACCGGGCAGGCCGTCGACCAGTTTCCCGAGTTGAAAGAGCTCTTCGGCACGATACCGGGGTCATCACCCGAGACCCTGTCCGCAACGAGTTCTTGCCCGTCGATCACCAAAACACTGCTTGACGCAATCGATCGCCATTTCAAGACACTGGTCGTCATTCAGGATGATTTCCATCTGGTCGATCCGGAGACCCGCTCTGTTATTACCTCTTTTCTCGCCGATCGACACCGGCAGGGTCTTCTCATCTGCAGTTCGGCAGACCGTGATGCCACGGCCGTTCTTGCCGGCGCCCTCGACACCCCGGCGGGATCACCGGTTCACCTTGAACTGTTACCCCTGACGGACGACGAGATTGCTTCGCTCCTCAGCGAAACCCTCTATCAGCCACAGCCCGATATGCTCGGGCTGGCCCGCTGCTGCCGCGAGAAAACCGGGGGAAACCCATTTTTTCTGAAACAATTCCTGGCCCAACTGCACGAATCGGGAGCACTTGCCTTCAATACAGAAAGCGGCCGCTGGGACTATGACCTGCAAACCGTCATGGCGACCGCGGTGACACCCAATGTTGGTGAACTCCTGACCAGACGCATCGCGGCTTTTCCAGACGGGCAACGAACCGTGCTGCAATATGCCGCCTGTATCGGCCCCCAATTCGATCTGAACCTGCTCAGTCATGTCTACGGAAAATCATCCCGGCAGACCCTGGCCGAGCTGACCAAAGCACTCAACGACGGCCTGATTATCCCAACCACGCCTCAGGTTTATAAGCACCCCGGCAAAGACGACAGGAACGAAGCGGAAACAAAATATTTCCGCTTCGCCCATGATCAGATTCGGCATGCCGCCATTGCACTGCTGCCGTTTGCGACACGCGCTGCGATTCAGGTTCGGATCGGCTCGATGATGCAGTCCTTGTGTGAAACAACCAATCACCACTACCCGCTCATCGACATCGTCGGCCATCTCAACCACGGAATCCACACCCTGGAAACGGAGAAGCAGCGCTTCGAACTCGCCGCCCTGAACCTGGCAGCCGCCACCCGGGCAAAGGACTCGGGTACCACCTCCCTCTACCGACGCTTTACCGCCACCGCACTGGAACTGTTGCCGGTTTCCGCCTGGTCCGCGCAGTACGCCCTGGCGCTCGATGTCTACTCGGAAGCCGCTGAAGCGGCAGCACGCTCGGATCTGACCGAAGAAAGCGAGCGCCTCTTTGCCATTGTCTGCGCCCAGGCCCGAACCGGTATCGACACGACACGGGTCTACCGGACCAAAATGAAGCTCTGTCGGCGGACCGACCGTTGTCGCGAAGCCCTGCAGGCGGGTCGCACCATCCTTACCGAGCTGGGGATCTCTCTTGCCGATCCCCCCGGCAAACACGCTTTCATGACCGCCTTTTTGTCCGCCCGACTGTCCTTGTTCGGCAGATCCGGACGGACACTGTCGACCGGGCCGCAGATGACCGACCCGAAGCAGGCATCGATCATGGAATTGCTGCTTGAAACAGCCCTGGCCGCCTGTCAGGTCCGCCCGGCGCTTCTCCCGCTTATCAGCCTGACTGCCATCCGATTATCTCTCGCCCATGGCCATCACCGTGTTGTCTCGATCATCGGCTATCCCATCTTTGGCGCCCTGCTCTGTTCGACCGGTACCAGGAGGCAGCACCGACTCGGCTATCGCTATGGGCAACTGGCCCAGGACCTGCACAAACAGTCCGGCACCCCCGCCCACCCTCTTTCCATTTATCTGTTCAACACCCAGATCAGCCATTGGTACCGGCATCTGAGCCACGCCGAGGATTCTCTCAAGCAGGCCTGCCGTGATAGCCTGAGCCGGAACGAGCCGGAGTCTGCCGCACTCTGCGCCGTTGGTTGCTTCTCGACGATGTTTTTTCTCGGCCGAAGCCTCACCGCCGTTCTCGAGGAAACGGCGCCCTACCGCCGGTGCGTCGACACGGCTTCTTCCGGTATCCGCTATCGTCAGATGATGCTTGAGCAGACCATCGCCAACCTGCGCGGCCGCAACAGCGATCCGTCCATACTCTGCGGCCTGCATTACGACAGCAACCGGCTGATGCCGCTGCATCGGCACGGCGACGATCGGACAACGTTGTTTTTTTTCCATCAACTCGCGCAACTGCTTGCCTATTTATTCGGCAGTTATGACCGTGCCGAGGAACACGGCCGTAAAGCACTGGCGGTGCTTGATGGAGTCCGCTCCTCGTTCATGGTTCCCGTTTTCCTTTTCATCCATACCCTAACCCTGTTGGCCCTCTGCCGGGATCGGCTGCTCTCCGGCCGACGCAGCAGGTTGACAGCGATCAATAACAACATCAAAAAAATGCGCCGCTGGGGAGATGCGGCGCCGGAGAATTATCGCCACCGCTACCACCTGCTCTGCGCCGAACTCCATCGCGTCTCAGATCAACGGGAAGCGGCGGCACAACACTATGAACTGGCCATTTCCCTTGCCAGGCAAAACGGCTATCAACAGGATGCCGCTCTGAGTTACAAACTTGCCGCCGCCTTCTACCATGCCAGTGGCCGACCCCTGGTGGCCCGTCCGTATCTTGCCGAGGCGCTGCACCACTATCGTCAGTGGGAAGCGGGGGCGCTGGTCGATCACCTGGTGCAGCACTCTGCCGACCTGCTCATCGAACGCCGTACGGATAGCCGTGAGCAGACAAGCAGGCCGGTTTCACTGGCAGCGGGGACCGACGCACCTCCCATTGATCTCGGCAGTTTTGTCAAGGCATCACAGGCATTCAGCAGCGAATTCGTGCTGGATGAGGTCGTCAGGAAGTTGATCATGATCGTCGTGGAAAATGCCGGGGCGGAAGTCGGCTTTCTGATCATGGACCCAACCGATTCGCCGCTGATCAAGGTAACAGCGGCGGGCGGTGAGGGGCGGGGAACCGTTGTCGACACGCCGCTTCTTGCCCAACGGCAGCGCCTGTCCGAGGAAGTGATCAAACACGTTACCACCTCCGGCAAGACCGTCGTGCTTGACCACGCCTGCCTCAGCGGACCGTTCACCGAGGATCGGTACATCCGCAGCAACAACACGAAATCACTGCTCTGCGTACCGATCAAACACCACGGTGATTTGCTGGCCATCCTCTATCTGGAAAACAACCTGACAACCGCCGCATTTTCCCCGGAGCGCCTCGATATCATCGAATTGATCGCCGGACAGGCCGCTATTTCCATCAAAAATGCCCAGCTCTATGAAGAATTGCAGACAACACTCGGCAGCCTGCACCACGAAGTGGCCAAGCGAAAGGAAACCCAGATACAATTATTGCACGCCGGTAAACTGGCCGCCCTCGGTCGGCTTTCGGCATCCATTGCCCATGAATTCGGCAACCCGCTGATCGGCATCAAGTACCTGCTCGACGATTTGTCTCAGAGAGCGGAACTCAACCGCCAGGATCGCGAGCTGATCGACATCGGGCTGCAGGAGTGTGATCGACTGAAACAGCTGATCAACGACCTGCATGAACTACACCGACCGTCATCCGGGAAAAAAAGCCTGTTCAATCTCAATGACACGCTGACAAACGTTTTGCATCTGCAACGCAAAAACCTGAAAGATGCCGACATAACGGTGATCACTCGGCTGGCCGAGGATCTGCCTCAGATCAGAGCAGTCGAAGATCAGATCAGCCAGGTCATGGTCAACCTGACCTCAAATGCCATGGATGCAATGAAATACAGCGAGGAAAAACAGCTCCGCGTGGAGACCTTTGTACGCCATCAGCGGGTTGTTCTTGCGCTGACCGACAGCGGCTGCGGTATCACCGACGAACACCGGGAACATATCTTCGAGCCGTTTTTTTCGACCAAACCATACACGGACGGAACCGGTCTCGGCCTGGCTATCGCCTACAACATCATGAAAAACCATCGCGGCGATATCAGCTTTTCATCGCCCTCGGGCAGCGGCTCCACATTCGTGCTGAGCTTCCCGCTCAGTGATGATCAGGACAATTCACCTCGACCGGATCGTCGTCGTCCTGCTCAATCACCCGCCACTCTCCCTCCGTGAAATCAAGATCGGTAATGTTGGCTAAGTCCATTTTCAGGTAGCGGCCGCTCCCCTCGACGGCGACGCTGCCGTCGGCCAGGATGATTTCCCCGGTACCGGTGAAACTCCGCTTGTTTTCGCCGGTTATCCGGGCAAGGACTTTGATTTCCTGATCGAGCGGAACCGGCCGGCGAAATTTCATCGAAAAATCCAGGGTCACCCCCCAGAGTTCGGTGTCCTGGTGGTTCAAGACCGCCCGGCCAATCGTTTCATCGAGAATTGCTGCAGCTATCCCTCCATGCAGCCGGCCGGGATAGCTCTGGTGCTCGTCAGCCGGCGTGAACAGTGCGACAATCTCATGGTTATCAAGCTCGTAGAAGCGGCTTTTCAAACCGTAATGGTTTTCCAGACCGCAGACAAAACACCGTCTTGAATTGGGCTGTTTGCCGATAACCTTATGTTTCATTGCGTATCTCCCCGTGGTGCTCAGACCGGTCCCCCGGCAGGAAACCGGGCAGCGCTCGACACCGCATCAGACATGAGTGGGTGGTCCGCCGACCACCATGTCGGCAATGGTCATGGCAAGCCGCGGCCTCCTCGTTCTTCCGCCGCCCACGAAACGCTGCTCCAGATCGACCAGGCGCCGCAAGAGCACCGTTCGCTCCATGACCGGCAGATCGCCGCCGGGCCGTTTTTCGACCCGTTGCTGACACCTGAAGCAGCCGGGAAAACGAATCACCCGGCCGTCGGGCCTGGTCATCGTCGCCGGGACCCCGTGCGTCCGGCAGACCATCAGGCGATAACCATACAGACTGCACCGGCCGTCCTCGTTGAGCGGACACATGATCTGCGGTCGTTTGCCCTGCTCGAGGGCCTGCCCATAGGACTCGAGACAGGCAGCGGCCCGAACGGACACCTGCTGTAACCGTTCGTCACTGAGCTCGGCCAGGCCGAGCCAGAGGTACGCCCATTCGATATAGGTATGATGGGTGAAATAGGAATCGCAACAATTATCCGGACACCCGTCACAGCTGTGGTGCACCTGTTCGGCCACCCGATCGTAGGCCGCTTCCATGTCCCGATAAAGTGCGGCCATGTCCACGGCAAGCTCGGCGGAGAGGGTGAGTTTCATTGCTGCTGCTCCGAAAAACTGCGCACCTCATAGATCGAAATCTCCAGCCGGCCGCTGCGCCACGCCGACTTCGGCAGACCCGCCTTGAGGCAGAGATGATCGAGAAAATCGGCCGGGTCGGGCACTTGTTCCCAGACCTGCGGCAAAAAAGTGGCCCGGGCACCATCATCCCGGAGAATAACACCGTCGATCCCCGGTCGCAGCCGTCGGCAGAGATCGTCACCGTCCCGGTATTCCAGTCTGACGGCTGGTGTCAGGATGGAGATATCGAGACTGATCCGCGGCAATTCATCCGCGGTCAGCGGCGCGAACCGATGATCGTGAAAGGCGGCGCTTTCGGCATTGCGCATCACCGACTCAACAAGGGGACCGACCGGTTCCAGATTGCCGATACAGCCGCGCAGCTGTCCCCCCAGTTTCAGCGTAACAAAACAGCCACACCGCTGCTGCAGGGCTTCATCATCCACCTGCTCCAGGTCCGGGCCGCGGCCGACACCGAGGCGGCGGGCGATCGTCTCACGAGCCACCCTGAGCAACCGGGCACCCTGTTGTGGGGTAAGTTCTTTCATCAGTGTCCTCCTTTTTTACCAGTCGACACCGAGCATCAGGCAGTTGATGCCGCTGCCGATGCCGAGCAATGCCCCTTTGTTCCCCGGCTGAAAAGCCCCCTGCTCGAGAGCGAGCGCCAGGGTAATCGGCGCGGAAACGGAACCGACATTGCCGAGAAACGACAATGTCTCGAAATTCTTGTTAACATCGAGACCGAGTGTGGAAAAAAGCAAACGAGTGTGGGCCGTGCCGACCTGGTGGCAGAAAAAGCGATCGATATCATCCGCGCCCCAGCCCGGCGCAGCAGAAAAGGCGCGCCACGTCTGCTCGGCCGTTTCAATGCCCTGGACCATCAATTCCTCGGAATCGGTCGCCATCAGCGTCGTCGCCGCATCAATCCGGCCACCCTGACAGAGATCGACATGTGCCGTATTGGCCCGCCAGGTTGCAGCAGACAGGCGCGGTCGATCGGGCGGTGCGCCATCCCGCCGGCACATCAACAGGGCGACGGCACCGGAACCGATGGTCAAGGAGGCAAAAGCCGACTTGATACTCTTCCTCGTCAGCGACTCGTCCTGCAGCAACGCGGTGATGGTCGATTCAACCAGTTCTTCCGCTGTCTCTCCACTGACGATCAAGCCGTTGTCGACCTGACCGAGTTCAATCATCGAGGCCAGCATCACCATGCCGTCGAGAAACCCGAGACAGGCGTTGGAAATGTCGAAAACCAGACAGTCGGGCGGCAGCCCGAGGGCATGGTGGACAAAAGCCGCCGTTGCCGGTTCCATCATATCCCGGGAAACCGAGGTGTTGAACAGACACTGGACGTGCCCGGCCGCGATGCCGGCCCGGGTTAGAGCGTTTCTGCCGGCCCGTACCGCCGCCTCGCTCGGCCGGGTTCCAGCCGGCCAGAGACGACGCTCGGAGATACCGCTCATCAGCGCCAGTCTGCCTTCGGGCAGCTTGAGCCGGCGATAGAGCGGTGCGAGCCGCTGCTCGATATCGTCTGAAGTGAGCGTGCGAGGAGGAATTTCATAGCCGAAGCTATGGAGACAAACCTGTGAAAAAAAAGGCATCGGAAATCTGATTCTGCAACTGTCGTGTTGTGGTGCAAACGCCGTATGCGTCTCGCCGTGATCGCCCGGGTCGGGCCGCCGACATTATAACGGGCGCCCCGAGGAGTGACAAGGCTTAAACGGCCGGCGAGGCGGCATCGAGATGTCTCTTGAGCAGTTCGGCGGAAAAGGGCGGCTCGAGAAACCGGTCCACTCCGCTCTGCCGGTAGATATCGACCATCGCCGCCGTCGCGTGCTCTCCCCTGATTGCGAGAATCTGGGAATGGCGACCGGAATAGGCCTCCAAACGGCGAATCGTCCGCACCGTTTCGACACCCTCACCGCCATCGTGGTCGACATCGAGCACGATCAGATCAAAATGGTGCAGCGAGGCCTCGTAGCTGGCGGAACGACCGGTTTCGGCGATGTTCACCCGCCACCCTCTTTCGACGAGATATTCGACAGTCGCCTGCTGGTGTGCCATCTCACCGAGAACGACCAGGGCGGCCCTGGTCAGGTGCCGGTTCAACACCTCGTAGAGATCGTCCTTGTTCAGCGGTTTTGCCAGGTAATCGTCCATCCCCGCCTGCAGGCACCGTTCCCGGTCACCCTGCAGCGCGTGAGCGGTCAGGGCAATGATCGGCAGGTGACCGCCACGCTCTTTCTCATGTGTCCTGATCGCCCTGGTCGCCTCCAGGCCGTCCATCCCCGGCATCTGCACATCCATCAGAATGGCCCGATATCGTCCGCTCAATGCGGCCGTCACCGCCTGTCGCCCGTTTTCGGCGGTGCCGACTTGCAGGCCGACCTGGTCGAGCAGGGTTTCAATCAACACCCTGCTGATCGGCTCATCCTCCACCAGCAGGACGGCCATCCCGTTAAACTGAAACGTCGACCCGGCAACGGCCGGCTGTCGGTGATGGGACGGCTCGGGCCGCTCGGACGGTCCGGCGGCACGGCGGCACGCCCAGGTAAACCAAAACGTCGACCCTTTGCCCGGCGTGGATTGAAAACCGATTTCGCCGCCGGCCAGATGAACCAGCCGGGCCGCAATGGTCAAGCCGAGCCCGCTGTCACAGGAACGACGGTCGACCGCGCCGTCGCCGTCACTGAGATAGACCTCGATGCCGGCCTGCTTTTCCGGGGCGATGCCGCTGCCGGAATCGGTTACTGTGAATTTGAGAAGAACCTGCTCTTCACCGGTCTCGCCAAGATACTCGACCCCGACGCCGACACCGCCCTGTTCGGTATTTTTTATCGCATTATCGACCAGATTGAAAATGACCTGGACAAGCCGGTCCGGATCGCTGTTGACCCAGACGGGAACCAGAGGGTCGACCCGGGATGCAAAATCGAGTTTTTTTTGTCGGGCGGCAAGCTGCAACAAATAGAGTTCGTACTCAAGGCTCTCGGAGAGATTGAAATCTTCCTCGGAAAGCCGCAAGGAACCGGCCTCGATGCGGCAATAGTCGAGCAGATCATTGACCACCTGGAGGAGCCGTTCTGCCGAAGCGGAGGCCATCTCCAGTCGACTCCTCTGTTCCGCTCCCAGACTGGACTCCAGAACCAAGTCGGTCATTCCCATAATGCCGTGGAGCGGTGTACGCAGCGCATGCCCGAGGCTCATCAGAAAATCGCTCTTGTTTCCCTCGGCTCGCTCGGCCCGCTCAAGCGCCTGTTCAAGCTCCCTGATCCGCCCCTCTTGCTCGACCAGCTTTTCCTGAACATCGATCACGGGCCCAGCCGTTGCCTCGTGTTTCCCCGTCCGTTTTTCCGGCATCTCATCCTCCCCCGTGTCCCGTATTTGTCTCTGCCTCTCCGGACCCGCCGGTCGTCGTCGTATATCGGCTGGTATATCGTAACACGTCGGGATGTAATTTAAAACACGATATCCGGCGAGCCACCGCCGAAGTCGGGCCGATCCGCCGATCCGGGCAATCGCGTCCGGCGACGGCTCAGCGGGATCTCTCGGGGTGGCGGATCTCCCAATAGCGGTGCATACCGGCGCTGCGTTCACAATCACGCGGCAGCAGCATATTGTCCAGCATCCGACAGGCAAAGGTCCGGCTGATCGACTCATCGAGGGCACCGGTGCGAAAACTCATGGTGAACAGGAGCTGCCCGTCGGGGTGCAACCGGCGCATGGCCGGACGAATCAGATCACCTGACTGCTGCCCGAGGTCCCGTCTTTCCCCCCGTTTCCCGGGAAGCGGGATTGACGAACGCATATTGATGTAGATCAGGTCATACATGGTTTCGTCCCGCTCGAGCCAAGACCGTGGGTCGGCAATGACGATCCGGTGGTGCTGCGGATAGATGCCGTTGAGTGCAAAATTCCCGCCGACCAGCTCCTGCTGTTCGCTGTCGCGGACAACGGTGGTTGTGCTGCGGGCACCACCGAGGATAGCCTGGACCGTCGCCGCTCCGGACTGATCGGCACAATTGAGAAACGATGTACCGCGAGCGGCGGCGCGCAGCCGCAGCCGTGCCGAGCGTTGATCCACAGGGAGTCCGGGACCGGCGGCGGCCGTAAAATCGAGCAGAAAAGACGCCCCTGCTTCACCGACCTCGAATCGTTTCGGCGCCTTTTTCCGCTTGTCGGGACGATCCCCGGGCCGGGGATGCCACCCCGTTCGGTGAAAAAACAATCGATCACGCCCGACCGACAACAGCGATCGAACGACCGTTTTCACTGTTGCCCATCGCTTTTCGGCCGTATCCCGATCAATTGCTCCGGCGTGGGAAAATTCTCTGACATAGACCCACTTCCGATACAATTCGATAACCACATTGTAGTCTGGAAGATCACGATCATAGATCCGAAAACATTCCAGATTCTGCTCTCTCGCCCACGCCAGCCGCTTGCCCATGTTTTTTTTCAAGCGATCCGCCAAGTCCCTGCCGAGCACAAGATCGTCTACCGTTCCGATCTGCCAGGAAAAAGCCGTGTCCGGACCGGAAACCCGGCCGACAAACAGTCCGCAGGCCAGCGGCCCGTTGTGCAGGCGCCGGGTGTCGTGCCAGCCAATCTGCACCAGATCGGCATACTCCGGCACACCGGTGAACAGCGCCAGCTGCCAGCCGTCGAAAGCCCCGCGCAAACGGTTGCCCAAAAATCGGTAGAGATACCTCAGGTGCTGTGTGTCAGATAAGCGTTCACCATAGGGCGGGTTGCAGACCAGCCATCCGGCCGGCTCCACCGGCTCCAACCGGCAGAGATCTTGCTCGCGGACGACGATTTTATCTTCCATGCCCGCTCGGGCGATGTTTTCCCGAGCGGCAGCAATCATCGTCTGGTCCGCATCGTATCCGATAAGCGGTGGCCAGGCCCGGTCCTGGCCGGCCTGTTCGCGCTCGACGGCTTCTTCTATGAGGTGCTGCCAGAGCTGCTCGTCGTGTCCGAGCCAATTGGTCAGGCCGAAGTAGGCTCGATCCAACCCCGGAGCCGAATCGGCCAGCAACAACCCCGCCTCGATCAGCAAGGTCCCGGATCCGCAGAGCGGGTCGATAAGCGGCACGTCGCCGGTCCAGCCGCTGAGCGCGATAATGGCCGCCGCAAGGCTTTCCTTGAGCGGAGCGATGCCGCCGCTCACCCGGTAACCGCGCCGATGCAGGCTCTCTCCCGAGAGATCGACGGCAAGGGTGGCACCGGAACCGCGAAGGTGCGCCGTCAGTCTGACGTCGGGTCGTTTCGGCTGGACATCCGGCCGCGCGCCGTATCGTTCCCGAAATCGATCGGCC
Source organism: uncultured Desulfofustis sp. (assembly GCA_964620665.1). GTDB lineage: Bacteria > Desulfobacterota > Desulfobulbia > Desulfobulbales > Desulfocapsaceae > Desulfofustis. Next base: position 12,379 of record CAZUJZ010000104.1, read on the forward strand.
ACCGCATCTTTGACACGCAGCGCCCCAAATGTGCTGTGCCTGACCGGTGCCCCGGCAGACAACGAGCAGTCCACGGCAAACCGGCTTTTCACCGTCAGGTGGTCCTCCCAGCAGATACGCCGGGCCTTTTCATAAAGATCGTCTGCCGAACCAATTTCAAACCGATCGACGACGAGCAACACCCGCGAAGCATAGCGCGACCAGAGGCAGGCCCGATAGCCGCTTTCCAGGGTGCCTGACCACTCAACCGCACCGACACTGGTTGCCGGAGCACAGCCGCCCCA
>CAZUJZ010000105.1:0-12637 GCA_964620665.1 uncultured Desulfofustis sp.
ATGCAGCCTCCGGCAGAACCGACCAGCCTGAGGGGAGCTGATTTTCATATAAAAACCCCATGACGGGGCGTCACAACGAAGCATGAAACTTTGCAGTTTCATATAAAATTGTTACGCAGGCAGGTGGCAGATGTAAAGGGAAGGCAGAGAGAAACGACGCATGAAACGGGAGACGGTGCTGTCGGCGGCTCGTGTCGGAAACGAACGCACCTGCGCCCGCCTTTCGCAAGACGACCGCAGGTGCGTTTGAAGGAGCGTGAGTGGTGGCTGTTATTTATGGTCCGGCATAGAGGTGATTGTGCCATCCCAGGTATCGACTTTGCCGGTGGTCTCTTTGTCCTCGGAGAACCAGGTCTGGGTGACGTTTTTGGTTTCCGTGAAGAACGCGAACCCGTCTTTGCCCATGACGTGCAAGTCACCGAAAAATGACTGCTTGTGGCCGGTAAAGCCGAAAATGCCGAGCGGCACCGGGATGCCGACATTGACACCGACCATGCCGGCGTCGGTGCCTTTGGCAAATTCACGGGCGTAGTAGCCGTTTTGCGTGTAGATCACCGAGCCGTTGGCAAACCTGCTGTTGTTCATCAGCTGCAGGCCTTCGGCAAAATTCTTGACCCGCTTGACGGACAGCACCGGCCCGAAGATCTCTTCGCGGCCGATGGACATCTCTTCGGTGACGTGATCGAAAATCGTCGGCCCGATGAAATAGCCTTTTTCACAACCGGACGGCACCTTCGGATTACGACCGTCGACGACCAGCGTTGCCCCTTCTTTGATACCGGTCTCGATCCAGTCGGTCACGAATTTCATATGGCCCTCGTTGACCACCGGGCCCATACCGGTGTTCTTTTCATAGGCCGGACCGATGACGATCTCGGCGGCCAGGGTCTTGAGCAGTCCGACCAGCTCGTCGGCGATGGCCTCTTCAACGACGATGGTCGGCAGCGCCATACAGCGTTGGCCGGCGCAGCCGCAGAATGCATTGATAATGCCGCGTGCCGTTCGTTCGAGCTTGCAGTCGCGCAGTACCAGTGCATGGTTCTTCGCCTCGGTCAGGGCTTGGACTCGCTTGCCGTGGGCCGCGGCGGTCGAATAGATGTGTTTGCCGACCTTGGTTGAGCCGACGAAGGAGACCCCTTTGATATCGGGGTGCTTGAGCAGGATCTCCGCCTCGTTGCGGCCGGCGGTGAAGACATTGAGCACGCCGTCGGGGAGACCGGCTTCCTGCCAGAGTTCCATCAGGCGCATCGACGATTGCGGCACGAAACTGGCTGCCTTGAGCACCATGCAATTGCCGGTGGCGATACAGATCGGCGTCATCCAGCCGTGGGGAATCATGGCCGGGAAATTCCACGGAGCAATGCCTGCAAACACGCCGATCGGGTGATGATATTGAACGGTGTCATAGCCTTTGGAGACCTGCATCAGCGACTCGCCTTTCATCAGGTGCGGTGCGCCGCAGGCGAACTCGATCACCTCGTTGACCTTGAGGATGTCGCCCATGGCTTCCTGCCAGGCTTTCCCCATTTCCGTGGCGAGCAGATGAGTCAACTCTTCCAGGTGGGCATCGACCAGGTGTTTCATCCGAAACAGCACCTGCATGCGTTTGCTCACCGGTGTGTCGGACCAGGCCGGATAGGCCGCGACGGCGGCACCAATAACCTGTTCCACTTCCTCTGATGTACACTGCGGAGCCTGGGCGATAATTGTTCCGGTGGACGGGTTGTAGCAGTCCATGTAGATACCGCTCTTTGATTCGAGCCACTGGCCGCCGGCATGGTATTTGAGTTTTTTCGGTGCCGGGTCGACCAGGCCGCTGTCGGTCTCGGCGAAGTATCGGGTGGTGTGTTCAGACATCGGGTCCCCCTTGTTGGGCAAAAGGTTTAGAAAAGACCGGCATGTTGCCGGATTGCGTGTTCTTTACTGGACGTCTCCTGGTGCAGGGAGTCGTTATCGGTCGTTTGCAGGCAGTTATGCCAGAGCCGGCAGCCGTCTTCGTTCTGTCTGAGTTGGGCCAGGTGGCGCTCGACGGCCTCGACGTGGTCGAGCATGTGCTCGGCCGCGCGCTCCTCGTCGCGATCGACAATGGCCTGTAGAACGGTTTCGTGGGAGGCCAGCACCGCTTCCATAAAGGCCTGGTCCGGCTGCAGGATTCTCTTGAAGTCTTCAAGAAGCGTTTCAACGAAATCAAGCAGCAGCATCAAAATCGGATTGTCGGTCTGGCCGGCGATGAGGCGGTGGAACTCGATTTCGCTGGTAGTCACCAGGTCGAGATCGCGCCGGTCAATGGCCCGGCGGGTCTGTTCGTTGAGCGCGGCCAGCCGTCGCAGGTCGGTCGCCGTGGCGCGTTGCGCCGCCCGTCGGGCGGCGTGCGGCTCCAGCAGGATGCGCATTTCCGAGAGATCGGTGATGGTGAGGTTCTTGAAATAGAGATAGTTGGCCAGACCCTGCACGACGACTTCGGCGTCGACGGCCTTGATGAACGCCCCACCGCCCGATCCTTTGCGCAGCGTGATCAGGCCAACGTGTTCCAGGGCCCGCAGGGATTCCCTGATGGTCTGGCGGCTGACCTGGAATTGCTGGCCGAGTTCTTTCTCGGTCGGTAGCCGATCGCCCGGTTGCAGCTTTCCGGCAAGAATCGCGGTGCGGATTCGTTCAATGATGATGTCCGTCGTCTTGCCTCGTCTGGCCGGGGTAAACATCGAATTTCCTTTTTGTATCTTACGGTTATGCAGCGGGATGAAGAACTCTCACGGAGACTTCAAAGACAGCGAAAAAAACGTATGATTTGTTAATATCATAATATTTGAATATTCGCACGAGAAATCGTAACGCTTCTTCGTTTACCGGTGGTTGACGGGTGGAAGGTGAGCCCCGGGGGCGATCGTTCTTCTTCTCCCGCTGCTGTTGCAGCTAAATTTCGTCGACCGACCGGCCGATAGAGATCTATCCGGCCGGTTTACCAAGATATGGGGAGAGAAAGGGTATGATGGACTACACGGTTCAACGAGGTGATACGATAGCACATGTCACCAGGCAGCTTGGCACCGACTGGCAGACGCTCAAGAGATCGAATCCGCAGGCGGTCGGTCGTTCGCGGGTGAACGGCAACTGGTTTCTTCGTGAAGGAAAAACCGTTTCCGTCGAGCAACGGTTTCAAACCGTTCTCGATGCCCAAGCCAAACAAACGCTTTCCACGTCTCAAGCCGTCGCCTCCGGCAGTGCGGCGCCGGCGGCGGATGCGTCTTCTCAGGTGCGTGCCGGCGAGCGGCTGCATACGGTTCAGCCGGGTGATACCGTTTGGGCGCTCGGGGTCAAACGTTATCACGTCGATCCCGATGACATCCTGCGGCTCAACAATATCACCGATCCGCGGCGGTTGCAGCCGGGCATGCAGCTGCGCATTCCGGCCGCGGAGAAAGAGGGGTCGAGGGAGGTGGTCGCCAGCTGGTACGGTCAGTATCACCATGGCCGGCCGATGGCCAACGGCGAACCCTACGACATGTACGGCAGTACCATTGCCCACAAGGAGATGCCGCTCGGCACCCGGGTAGAACTGGAAAATCCGCGTACCGGCCAAATCGCGCGTGCCGTCGTGGCCGATCGCGGACCGTATGTCGCTGGACGCGAGGTCGATCTGAGTTTTCAACTGGCCCGTCAGCTCTCCCTGGTCGAGCAGGGTGTCGGCACCGTGATCCTGCGCGTTCTCTAGTTCAGCTCGGTCAAGTCCTACGGGACGATCAGTACCGGGCAGTAGATCTTGTTGAGCACCTTGTGGGTAACGCTACCGAGAAACAGGCCGCCGATATCGGAATGGCCGTGCGATCCCATAACCACCAGATCGAATTCCTTGCTCTTGATCATCTTGGTCAAGACGAGGCCGGGAGCCCCTGAGACGATCTTTGCTTCATGGTCGATACCTGCCTCTTTGAGCTTTTCTGCCGTCTCGGCAACAATCTGTTCCGAGTTTTTCCGCAATTTATCCTTGAGTTCGTCGATCGCTGACTGAGTCACCTCGTAGAGATTGGAACACCATTCGTAACAGCAAACGGCAGTGACGCGGGCGCCGGACAGTTTGGCAAGGTAGACGGCGTACTCGGTGGCGTCTTTGGAATAGGTGGAACCGTCGACGGGCAGCAGGATGTGGCTGATGTGCATGACAGGCCTCCTTGATACTGGGGTTAACGGATCAGGCGGGCAATCTTGCATATACCTATTATACAGCAGACCGGGGGGAAATGACAGGGGAGGGCGAAGAGAAAGACAGATCGGTGCTGGTTTTCCCGGCAGGGTTGCCGGGAAGAGCACAACGCCTGCCGGCGCACGGTATATGAGCGCGGCAGATGCCCCCGTCGATCAGGTAAGGCTCAGCAGTTCCAGCGGATGATAGACCTGCAGCTCTGTTCCTTCGGCTAGTTGGATCGAACAGACGCTGCTCTCGGTGACGATGGCATCCACCCCGCTGGCCGTGAACAGGTCGAACAGCGGCTGGCCGACGGCCTGGGAAAGATCGTAGCCGAGCAGGCCGCCCTTGAGGCCGAAGGTGCCGCCCATGCCGCAGCAGGTACCGGTCTCTATCAATTCGATCATGGCCCCGCGCCGGCGGAGCCAGTCGATGGCCCCCCGGCCGCCGCCCAGCGGGCGCTGGTGGCAGGCGCAGTGAAAGCCCAACCGCCGGCCGGCAAGAAGCTCAGGATCCGGGGCCTGGTCCGTCTGGTCTTCGAGTCTGTTGAGGTACTCGAAGAGCTCGAAGGTATGGTCGGCGAGCAATCGTGCGTCCTCGGCCCCGCGGGTCAGCACCGGATAGGAGACGGCCAGTGCGTAGGCGGCGGTCGGTTCGATGGCCACCACGTCGTAGCCCTGGCGGACCCATGGTGCCAGTTTGCTGCTGTTGCTGCGGGCGATCCGGCGGGCCTGGTCCATGCCGCCATAGGCGATATAGGGATAGCCGCTGACCTCCTGGTTCGGCACGATCACGTTGCAGCCGAGTCGTTCCAAAGCGTCGACGGCGGCCAGACCGAGATCCGGATTGTTGTAGTTGGCGTAGACATCGACAAAAAAGACCACGTTGCGGACCGGCTCGGTAACGGGTTTTTGCCGTTTGGCAAAGCGGCGCATGAAGGTCGACGCGGCGAACGGCGGCAAGGTGCGTTCGGCGGCCAGGCCGATGGTCTTTTCCAGCAGGGTGCGCAGCGGTTTGGAGGCCAGCACGGTGTTGGCCAGCGGGGCGGTGGCGCTGCCGAGCCGGGCGGCTCGATCGGCCCCCATCATCACCCGGTTGACGAGCAGGTGGCCGTTCGTGGCGGCGTCGCGATGTTTGATCTCGGCAATCATGTGCGGCATATTGATCTTGGCCGGGCAGATCTCCTTGCACAGGCCGCAGGAGATGCAGAGCTGGGCGAAATCGCCGGCCCGCTGCAGGCCATGGACACCGGCGGTCCAGCAGATGCCCATCGGGCCGGGATAGATATAGCCGAAGGTGTGACCGCCGACCACGCCGTAGGTCGGGCAGATATTCATGCAGGCACCGCAGCGAATACAATACAGGGCCTCACGCAGGTCGGCGTCGTCGCGCATCGCCGTGCGACCGTTATCGAGGATGATGATATGGCTTTCCCGCTCCCCGCCGGCATCTCCCTCGCCGAGTGGTGAGCGGCCGTGCATCCAGGTGACGTAATTGGTCGGCAGCTGGCCGGAGGCGCTGACCGGATGGGCCAGTACCATGAGCAGTGCGTCTTCGATTGTCTCGACGATCTTCTCCATGCCGATCAGGCAGATATGGCAGGAACCCAGGCTTGATACGAGCCGGGCGTTGCCCTCGTTGGTCTCGATGCAGATGCCGCCGGTCTCGGCGATACCGACATTGGCACCGGTCAGGCCGATCTCTGCCTTGAGAAAGATCGGCCGGAGATAGGTGCGAACCACCTTCATGATACTCGGGATATCGTCGGCGACCGCTTGGCCGGTGGTCCGGGAAAAAATTTCGGCAACCTCCGGGGCCATCTTGTGGATCGACGGAAAGACCAGGTGAAACGGTTTTTCGCCGGCCAATTGGATGATCAGCTCGCCAAGGTCCGTTTCGACGACGTCGATGCCGGCCTCGATGAGCGGCTGGTTCAGATCGATCTCCTCGGTGGTCAGCGATTTCGATTTGGCGATGACCCGGGCGCCGCGACGGCCGGCCAGATCGAGGCAATAGGCGATGGCATCGGCCCCGTCCCGTGCCTCATAGACGATGGTCCCGCGCTTCCGGGCGTTATCGATGAAGCGTTGTTTCAGTTCGGGCAGTGCTTCGATGCACCGCTCCTTGGCGGCCCGCACATCATCGCGGAAAGCGGCGCCGCCGGGCAACTCTTCGAGTGCTGCGGCACGGGTGTCACGACCGCGTTTCATGCAGCCGCGCAGCAGATCGCCCTTGCTGCGGTCGTCAAGGGCCGCTTCGATGCTTTGATACAGGGTGGTATAGCGGTGGCTGGTCATGGCGCTGTCCGGGGTGACGGGGTGGTCGGCAACGGGCGTCAGGCGGCCGCGTCGATGATAACGCAATGGGCCTCTTCCGGGCCGTGGACGCCGAGGGTCAGCTTCAACTCGATATCGCCGGTCCGGCTCGGGCCGGAAATAAAACTGATCACCAGGTTGCCCGGATGGGCCGCGATGGTTTCGCGGATCCGGCCGGCGCAGTCGTGATAGTACTCGATAATGTCTTCGGCCCGTAGCAGGCCGATATGGATTCTTGGCAGGCTGGATACGAGGCGGATCGCATCGTTGTCGGCCACTTCGACCATCGTTCCCGATTGGGCGATGGCAAAAGAGATGGTGGTGACGCCGATGTCGGCCCGGTCGATGGCCAGCGGCAGGTCGGCGGCAGCATAGGGCTCGGTGAGAATGCTCAGCTTCGGGCAGGCCTGGGAGCAGGTCTCATTGATCAGAGTGACCAGAGCCGGCGGCAGACCGGCCAGTGCGATGCAGCCGGCCTGGGAGGTTCGGCAGATCTCGGCGATCGTGGCGGCGGCGGCCGCCTCGGAGTCGACTCGGTGAACGATGCCGGAGAGCTTTTCAAAACGGCTGACGAAATCGTAGGCCATCACGGTACTCCTGATGCTGGACGGGGCAGGGGCAAAACCGGGATCTGTCCCATCCAGCGTACCTGAAGCCGAACGATTATGCCAGTTTGTTTTTGACGCTGTCGATCTTGTCGTGCAGGGACTGCTCTTTGTCCGTTCTGGTGCCGACCTTGATATTGCTGGTCAGGCGCGGCACCCCCATCGCATGTAGTTTTTCATGGCACTGCTTGATGGCGGCGAAGACCTCGTCCCATTCCCCTTCGATATTGGTGCCGTAGGCATGGAGATTGGTTTTCAGACCGGCCTCGGCGAAGATCTCGTGACAGGCGGCGATGTAGGGTGAAACGGACAGGCCGACGCCGAACGGCGAGACGGTCAGATCCATGATGACCTTCATGCTGTTACCTCCGGGTGTTAGTATTGTCGGGCTGTTCCTCAGGACCGCCGGCTTCGGCCAGCAACGCGGCGATGCGTTGCTCGTGCTCGCTGCGCCACTGCGCCAGCGGTGTCGCATCGTCGGCCGCCCGGCGCTGCCGGGCGGCGGCGAGGATCTCCTGCCGGCGGGCGGCCGGGATGGCGACGATGCCTTCCTGGTCGGCAACGATCACATCGCCCGGTCCGACACCGATGCCGCCACAGGTGTTACCCTCGTTCAATGGCAGGTAGACCTTCTTGCCTCCCGGTTTCGGGCTGACCCCGCGGGCGAAGACGGGAAAGCCGAGATCCCTGACCTCCTGCAGATCGCGAATGACCCCGTCGACGACAAAGCCGGCGATACCGCGCTGCCGGGCGACCGCACAGACATTGCCGCCGGAAACGGCGAAGCGCTGGTCTCCGGCCTGGACGACGATCACCGAGCCGGGCTCGGCGCGGTAGATGGCGGCATGGAGCATCAGGTTGTCGCCCGGAGCGCAGCGGACGGTAAAAGCAGGGCCGGCGATCCGGGGCATGTCCGGCCAGAGCGGCACAATGCCGGGTTCCATGACCTGCTCGATCGGCAGGACATCGGCAAAACAGGTGGGGGACAGGTCAGCAAATGACAACGGTTCCGGCATCGGGCTCCTCCAAAGCTCAGTCAACGGCGGGACAGGTTTTAACCTGTCCCCCGCTGACTTTCAGTGGCAATTTTTTTTATTGTTCATTGCGGCCTCAGTCATGGGGATAGTAAAAAACACAGAAGCAGTATACATCGTTTTTGATCGGGGTATCCAGAATATTTGATTTCCATTATCGGACTATTTCTTGTATTATTTACTAGTTAAATTGGTCTTACCACTTTCATTATACTGAAATTATACAGAATCCGATGAAACGACCCGTATTTCCCTTTGCCGCTCTGGTCGGCCAGGAAAAGATGAAAACCGCCCTGTTGCTCAACGCCGTCGATCCCGCCATCGGCGGAGTGTTGATCAGCGGCCAGAAAGGCACCGGCAAGTCGACGGCGGTCCGGGCCCTGGCCCGGATCCTGCCGCAGATCGACGTTGTCCAGGGCTGTCCCTACAATTGCGATCCGGCGGATGAGCGGCTCATGTGCCCGTCCTGCCGGGAGCGTTTACGGCCCGGCGAATCGTTGCCGACAGTGTCAAGGCCGATGCCGCTGGTCGAGTTGCCGCTGTCGGCCACCGAGGATCGGGTGATCGGCACCCTGCATGTCGAGCAGATCCTGGCGACCGGCGAGCGGCGCTTCGAGCCGGGACTGCTGGCCGCCGCCAATCGTGGCATCCTCTATGTCGACGAAGTCAACCTGCTCGATGATCACCTGGTCGACATCCTGCTCGACGCGGCGGCCTCCGGTGTCAACCTGGTGGAGCGGGAGGGGATTTCCTTTGTTCATCCGGCCCGCTTCATGCTCGTTGGCACGATGAATCCGGAGGAGGGCGAGTTGCGGCCGCAGTTTCTCGACCGCTTCGGTCTGAGCCTGACAGTGGCCGGGGAGACCGAGACGGGGCAGCGGCGCCGGGTGGTCAGCCGCCGGATTGCCTTTGATCTCGATCCCGAAGGATTTGCCGCCGACTATACCGAAGATGAAGAGCTGCTGTCCGCCATGGTCGCCCGGGCCCGGACCCGGCTGCCGCAGGTCGTGGTCTCCGACGAGATGCTCGGCCGGGCCGTGGCGCTGGCGCAGGAGGTCAAGGCCCAAGGGCATCGGGCCGATATCGGCATCATCAAGACGGCCCGGGCGCTCGCCGCATTTCTCGAAGAAGACGAGGTCCGGCTCGACCATGTCCGTGAGGCGGCACGTTTTGTGCTGCCGCACCGGATCACCACGGTGGCGCTGGCCACCGCCGAACTGATCGAGGAAAAACTCGAAGAGGCGCTCCGGCGGGTTGCCGATGACCGGGAAAGCGCTGAAGAGGTGCAGCCGTCAACCGGCCGGATCGAAGAATGGGAGGACCTGCCGATGCAGGTGCCCGGTTCGATGGCCGCCTCGAATGTCGGCATGCTCTTTACCTTTCTGGCCGAAAAAAAAAAGTCGTTTTCGACGCGGATGAATTGATCTGTCTCGCCGATCTTGATCTTGACGGGATACCGCTGACCGGCGGCGGCCGCGGCCGAACCAGGACGGCTACGGTAGCCGGTTCGGCCGGCCGTTACACCCGGGCCGAACCGGTGCGGGAAAAAGAGCGTGGCTACGATCTGGCCGCCGATGCCACCGTCCGGGCGGCATTGCTCAGGCGGCAGGAACCTGCTGCGGATGGCAGACTGACGCTGACGCCTGCGGATCTGCGCAAAAAAATCTACCGGCGGCCGCGCCGGACCCTGGTGGTCTTTGTCGTCGATTCCTCCGACTCGATGGGCGACGACGGGACATCCAACCGGATCAGAGCCGCCAAAGGGGCGGTGCTGGCCATTCTCGGCAAGGCTTACCAGAAGCGGCATCGGGTCGGCTTGGTGGTCTTTCGCGAGGAGTCGGCAACCCTGGTCTTGCCGCCGACGACCAGCCTGGCTCTGGCCCAGCGGCAGCTCAAATCGTTGCCGACCGGCGGTGCGACCCCGTTCGCCGACGGTTTGTTGAAAGCCTGGCAGCTGATCCGGACGGAGCGGATCAAGGACCCGGAAAGCCGGCCGTTGCTGGTCATTCTCTCCGATGGTGAGGCGAACGTGCCGCATGATCCCGCCTGTCCCGCCGGCGAGGTAATGGGCGAGTTGCTGGGTATCGGCACCCGAATCGGCCGGGATCGAATTGCCTCCCTGGTCATCGACACCAGACCGCTCAGCAGCCCGGCCCCGGAGATGCGTCAACTGGCCGAGGCGCTGGGCGGCACCTACGAGCATATCAGTCGACTGCGGGCCGGCGGCATGGTCCGGGCGGTGGTCGACTTTTCTTGAACAGAGATGGGGAACTGACATTGATGCAAACGACGAAAGGATATCCGCCACTGTGGCTCGGCTGGCTGATGTGGGGATTGGTTGCTGTTTTGTACCTGATCGGCTTTTTTCAGCGCATGGCTCCGGCCGTGATGGTCGAAGAGTTGATGCGCGATTTCGCGATGGGCGGCGCCCTGCTCGGCAACCTGTCCGCGGCCTATTTTTACGCCTACGCCGCAATGCAGATCCCCAGCGGTCTGCTGGTCGACCGAATCGGGGCGCGCCGGCTCAGCAGCTATGCCTGTGCCACCTGCGCTGTCGGCATCTTTATCTTTGCCTACGGCCCGAATCTGGCAACGGCGGTGATCGGCCGGGTGGTGATCGGTGGTTCGGTGGCGGTGGCGTTTGTTTCCTGCATGAAACTGGCCGGCCACTGGTTCCCGATCAATCGGTTCGCCACGGTGACCGGTGTTGCCTTGTTGTTTGGCAATATCGGCGGGGTAATGGCCGGGGTGCCGCTGTCCGAGGCGGTGGCATCGTTTGGCTGGCGGCTGTCGATGGGCGCCAGCGGAGTATTGACCTTGGCCGCTGCGGCGATTATCTGGCTGACCGTGCGCGATGACCCGAGCTCTTATGATTACCGCAGCTATGCCCATGCCTCTGTTTTGCGGAACGGCTCCCTGCCGGCCGGCGTCGCGCTCAAATCGGTGGTGCTGAAAAAACAGACCTGGCTGCTGTTTTTTGCCGGCGGTCTGTCCGCGGCGCCGGTTCTGGTCTTTGCCGGGCTCTGGGGGGTTCCGTACCTGACGCAGGTCTATGGGCTGGGCCGGTCCCATGCCGCCACCATCACTACCACCATGTTGATCGCCTGGGCCATCGGCGGGCCGGTACTCGGCGCTCTTTCCGACCGAATGGGCCGGCGCAAGCTGCCGTACCTGCTCTGCAACCTGGTGACAGCGCTGCTCTGGACCGTCTTTCTGCTGGTGAAGCTGCCGTATCAGCTGCTCTACCCGTTACTGGCGGCGATCGGTTTTACCTCCGGCGCGCTGATCATCGGTTTCGCCTTTTCCCGGGAGGTCAACCATCCGGGGGCCTCCGGCGCCGTCGGCGGGGTGGTCAACATGGCGGTGCTCGGTATCGCGGCGATCCTGCAGCCGCTGCTCGGTTCCATTCTCGATGCGCACTGGCAGGGCGTACTCGTCGGCGGGGCGCGGATCTACCCGGCCGAGGCCTATTCGGCCGCCTTTCTCTGGCTGACGCTCTGTGCGGCGGTTTCAGTCGTGATGGTAGTGTTTACTCGGGAATCTTATTGCGAAATGGCGGAGCACTGAAAACTTAGAAAATGCTCACCAGCATGCGGGTGCCGATGGCGATCAACATCACCGAGAAAATTTTACGCAGTTTGTTCACCGGCAGCCGGTGTGCCAGCCGCACGCCGAGCGGTGCGGTCAGGACGCTGACGGCGGCGATGCCGATCAGGGCCGGCAGGTAGACGAAACCGGCGCAATAGGCGGGCAGGTCCTGCTGCCCCCAGCCGTTGACCATGTAGCCGACAGTGCCGGCCAGCGCGATCGGCAGGCCGATCGCAGCCGAGGTGCCGATGGCACGATGGACGGCGATATTGCACCAGACCATGAAGGGCACCGACAGCGAACCGCCGCCGATACCGACCAGGCTGGAGAGCAGACCGATCACCGCGCCGGCCACCGTCATGCCGACCGGACCGGGGAGTTCCCGCGACGGTTTCGGCGGACGATTGATCAGCATCTGCAGCGCGACGAAATAGAGGAACAGCACGAAAAACCCTCTCAGGAAATCGGTGGACAGCAGCGCGGCACAGCGCGAACCAAGCAGGGTGCCGCCGACGATGCCGGCCACGATGAGCCGCACCGTCCGCCAGTGCACGGCGCCGCGGCGATGGTGGGCCATAAAGCTTGAGATCGAGGTGAAGACGATGCTGGCCAACGAGGTGCCGAGGGCCAGATGCATGGTAATTTGGTCGCTGACTCCCTGCAGATGGAAGACGAAGACGAGCAGCGGTACGATCACGCCGCCGCCGCCGACGCCGAGCAGCCCGGCCAGCATGCCGACCAGCGCGCCAACCGCGCCATAGGCCAGGAGCATGGAGATGATCTCGATCGGCATCGGTTTTCTCCCGAGGATAACCGCCATGACGGGATGTCACAACGAACAACGAAAATCGGCATTGTGGTCGGACGGTCTGGCCGGCTCTGCCTCCAGCTGCTGCGCTGCGGCCTGATCGG
>CAZUJZ010000106.1:0-12496 GCA_964620665.1 uncultured Desulfofustis sp.
TCTTCACCTTTGTGCAGGGCATGCTCTCTAATCCACTGGACATCCTCGGGGCTGCCGGAATTGATGAAGACCGCGGCGGGCGAGCAGATGACAATGGAGTTCGCTATTTTGATCAGCGCATCGGCCGTGGTGATCGGTGCCAATTTATGCAGATTGGCTGTGTCCAGAGACTTCTCCAGGACCGCTTCGGCGTCCTGCAGGGAAGTGATTCCACCGACAGCTGTCAGGATATCGGAACCTTTGTTTAATTCAAGCATGCTTGACTCCTTCTTGATATGGATAATATAAATAGTGCTCCGGGTGCCCCAAAACCGATAAATGTACGAATAACCCTGCCGGTCTGTCAGGAAGACACGGTGTTTCGCACGATCGGGTCGGGCGGTCGGCGATTTTCGCCCTGCCGCAGACCGGATCACTGCAATTATGTGCAGTCGCCCGAATAATAAGAGTTTCTTATTGACCAGTCAAGGATAGTTGATGGAGCGCAGCCGCTTTTATCGGCACGGGTTTCCGCCCGAAAAGCCGGGTGCCTGAGCTGCGGCGTCCGCTCTTGCGGCGCGAAATGGCTTTACAAAACACCAATTATGGGATACTTGAACGGCTCGGCGGAGCACGGTTCGATAGGTGCCGGGTACAACCGGGTGGAAAGAGCAGGAAAAGAAGGTTGTTCGGGGGCGGTGCCGGCAAAAAAAAAGCTTGCAACCCAAATGATTGCAAGCTCTCGATGTCTGCTGGTGCCGAAGAGAAGACTCGAACTTCCACGGGGAAACCCCCACTAGACCCTGAACCTAGCGCGTCTACCAATTCCGCCACTTCGGCATTAGTGTTGGTGAATATGCTTGCTGGACCTCATTTTGTCAAGACTTTCTTCGACGCGCCCGAAAAATTGGCTTTTGGCCCGATTTTCCGGCATTTTTCAGAAAGCTGGCCGGTGTCCGCAGCGCATCTCGCCGGAGGGGGCACCATCTGGCAAGAAGATTGAAAAGCAGTCTGGTATCACTGTGTAGATAATGAAAATCATTCGTCATCTTCGGGAAATAACCGCCCCGTTGCCTGGTGCCTGTGTCACCATCGGCAACTTCGACGGCGTCCATCTTGGCCATCAACAATTGTTCAACGAGGTGGTGCGGCGGGCTGCGCGTAGCGGCGGCTGCTCAGTCGTGGTCACCTTCGACCCGCATCCGTTACGGGTTCTTCGACCTGAAGGGATCAAACTGATTTCGACCATCGAACAGAAAATCGAGCAGATCGACAGGGCGGGCATCGACGTCCTGGTGATCATCCCGTTCGATCGGGCGTTTGCCGCCACGACAGCCGAACAATTCGTGCAGGAAATCCTGCTGGGCACCATCGGCATGAGTGAACTGGTGGTCGGCTATGATTACGCGTTCGGCAAGGGGCGCAGCGGCAACACCTCGTTTTTGCAGGAACAGGGGCGCCGACGGGGATTCCCGGTTACCGTGGTGCCGCCGTTCTATGAACAGGGTATGCTGGTCAGTTCGACCAAGATCAGGGAACTCGTCCATGAAGGCCGGATGGTCGATGCCTGCCATCTGCTCGGCCGGCCGTATCAGATCCGCGGTGAGGTCCAGGTCGGCAAACGTCGGGGCGGCAAGGAAATCGGCTACCCCACTGCCAATCTGCAGGTCAACGAAGAGGACTTGATCCCGCGGATCGGCGTGTATGCGACGCAAGTCATCTGTGATAAAGCCTGTTACGGCGGCGTTCTCAATATCGGCTACAATCCGACTTTCGCGGAGGGTCGGCTGGTCGCCGAGACACATATTTTCGATTTTAACAAAGATATTTACGGTAAACCGATCAGGCTGAATTTGCTCAAATTCATCCGCGACGAGCGGAAGTTTTCCGGAATCAGCGAGTTGGCCGAGCAGATCGGTCATGACGTCCTCGACGCTCGCCGGGTACTGGCCGCCGGCCAGCGGGGGCTGTCGACCTGTTGTGCGGCGGAGATCGAGTCGACCGATTAGCCGTCTGAATTGTGATCGGTTTGGTTTTTCTGCTTGAAAGTGGTCTCCAAGTGTCTATAGTGTTGCCGCAAAACGATGTGCCAAGACGACTGACTGACCGGAGTATATCCGGGCTCGGTCGGTATCATACGGCAGTACGCCTCGAACCCCGGTGGGTGTTTCTGCGGTTCGAACAACTCTCTCCCCGTTGATAGGATGTCGATATGACAGAGCAGCTGAAAGAAGATTTACCGGCGGTTATCGCCGAACTGGAAAAAACGGTCGCCGAGTTTCCGGAAAACGTGATAGCTCAACATCATCTCGGCCTGGTTTATATGAAAGCGGGCCGAATCGAGGAAGCGATCGGTTGTCTGGAAAAGGCGATCGAGCTTGACCCGCAGTCGACCGAGTCGATGATCAATCTTGGCGCCATCTATTTCGGTCAGGGACAGCTCGAGAAGGCGGAGGCGCTCAACAAGCAGGCCGTCAGCGTCAATCCGAAAGCGGCCCAGGCCTACGCCAATCTCGGCTTGATAGCCCAGCAGAACAACGATCTCGATACCGCCATCGATCAGTATGAGAAGGCGATAGCCATCGACACCACACTGGCGACAGTCTGGATGAATCTGACGGCGGTGTTGACCATGAAGGGAGAGGACGATCGAGCCCTGGAAGCGGCCCGAAAAGGCCTGGAACTCGCCGGTGATTCGCCGCTGGCCCATAACAACCTGGCCGTCGCTCTTTATTTCAGCGAACGTTACAGCGAGGCCCGGCAGCACATGGTAAAAGCACGGGAACTCGGTTATTCGGTCGACCCGAATTTCGTTGCCAGTCTCGAGCAGAAGCTGGCCTGATCGGATTGTTTGCCGGATTTTCAAGAGAGAACGGATGAGTACCAAAACAGCAGGCAGGGCGCCGTGGTGTCCCTTTTGCGGGCAGACGGTCGAGCCGACGGCTGATTTGCCGAACAGGAAGATGACCGAATTCACCGTGGGCAGATGCGGCTGCGGAGCTGTCTATTCGTGCGACCCAACCGGCCACAACGTTGGTGCGGCAATCGTCGAGACGCTGGTCCACGCCTGCGGCGACAACGGTGATCTGGCCTGGGAGCTGCTGCCGGAGGATGATTACCTGACCGGCCGAATTGAAAAATATGACGAACAGACCCATCGGGTCATTGATACCGGGACCATGAACGGCCGATCGGTGCGCGGTGTGCTCTATTTTGTCCGGTTGCATCGCGAACTGTCGGAACTGGCCGAACGGCTCAAACAAAGAGAAGACACCAACGCTCGGGCCGCTTCGTCCACCAGCGGCTTTGTGCCGCCGCTGCCGGAGCCGGAGACCCGGGAGCGGGGGCCGCGCCGTCGTGCCGATAAAAAACTGGTCCGACAGTTGGCCGAAGCCGGCGACGAAGATGGGTTGGTCGCACTCTGCCTCGATGATCGCAAGGCACTGCGTCTGCTGCAACGTTTGCTCTACGATCCTGATAGTGAGCAGCGCTGGCGGACTTCGCAACTGATCGGCCGGGTATGTTCCCGGGTCGCCACCAGGGATCCGGGCCAGGTCTCGGAGCTGCTGCACCGTCTGCTGGCGGCCGGTTTCGACTCGGCGGCAACGCCGTGGGGGATGATCGAAACCGTTGGTGCCGTGGTATCAGGGCGTCCCGATATCTTTGGTGCTTTTACCCAGTATATTCCAGGATTCGTCGGCAACGATTCGACCCGGGCTCAGGCTCTCTGGGCACTTGCGGAAATTGCTGGAAAACGTCCCGATTTGGTCAAAAAAACACCATATTATGGATTATTCCCGCTGCTGAGTCACAAACAGGCCGAAGTGCGCGGCCAGACGGCCCGATTGCTCGGCCGCTTGGCTGCGGTTGAGGCAACCGGCCAATTGCTCGGCCTGCACACCGACCAGGCCGAGCTGGTCATCTGGGAAGGCGGAATCCCGCAGCGGACGACGGTGGCCGAGCAGGCTGCCGCGGCGCTCAATGATATTCAACACACAAAAGAAGGTGCCCCATGAGTACACCGGTTCAGCCGATTTCGTCCATCTCCCCGGCCGGCGAGCCGGGCCCGGACCAGGGCGGTGAAAAAAGTCAGGCCCAACTCGACTTTGAAGAAGGGCGCGGCTATGTGGAACGCGGCGAAGCGGCCCTGGCCGCGGTATCCCTGCATAACGCGTTGCGCGGTTTCGAGCAGGACGGCGATCGTATCGGTGTCGCCAACGCCGCCAACCAGCTCGGCCACGCCTGCCTTCTGCGGCAGGATTACGCTGCGGCCCTGGTGCAGTACCGGCGGGCCTGGGATATCTGCGAGGAACTGGATGATTCGATCAGCCTGCTCACCCTGAACCGGTATTTGATCGAGGCCCACAAGGGGCTCGGGGAGTATCACGTCGCCCTCGACCGTTGCCTCGATCTGCTGGACAACTATCAGCGCAATAACAATCCGCAGGGCTCGGTCGAGGTGCTGGAAATGATGGCCGATATCTATGTGCGTGCGGAGGAGCCCGGCAAGGCGGCGGACGCACTGCGAACCGCGGCATCGATTCATGCCAATTTCAACCATCAAAGTATCGCCGACAGCCTGCGCAAGAGAGCGGCGGAACTGGCCGGAGAAGCAGACTAGCAGATGTTTACCGGGATCATCCAGGGCACCGGGACGATCATCTCCCGCCGGTCGGCCGGCGGCGGGGTGTCATGTGAGATCGAGACGAGCTTTGCTTTTACCGACCCAGAAGAGGGTGAGTCCGTTGCTGTTAACGGCGTGTGTCTGACTGCCTATCATATCGGCTCACGCCGTTTTACCGCCGATGTCTCCCCTGAAAGCCTGACCAGGAGCACGCTCGGGGAGCTGGCCGTCGGTCGGCCGGTCAATCTCGAGCGGGCCCTGCGGCTCGCCGACCGGCTCGGCGGGCACCTCGTATCCGGGCATGTCGACTGTGTCGGCCGGCTGGCGTCGCTGCAGCACCAGGGCGACTTCACCATCCTGAGTTTTTCGGTGCCCCGGGAGGTCGATCGGTATATAATCGAGAAGGGTTCGGTCGCCGTGGACGGCATCAGTCTCACCGTCAACGCGTGCTCACCCGGCCGTTTTTCGGTCTCGATCATTCCGCACACCATGCAGACGACCACCTTGGGACGATTGCGAAACGGCGGTGCGGTCAATATCGAGGTGGACATCATCGGCAAATATGTCGAGAAACTGCTCGGTGCCAGGCACGATCCGGTTTCGGAATCACCGGTGATCAATCCGGCGTTTCTCGCTGAGAAAGGGTTTTATTAACGTCGTCATCAACAGGGGAGCTTGAAAATTTCAAGGTTCCCAATAGAAAAGGGTGGAAGCGGTATGGCAGTCAGTCCGATTGAAGAGGTGATTGAAGATATCCGGGCCGGAAAAATGATTATCCTGGTCGACGACGAGGATCGGGAAAATGAAGGTGATCTCTGCATGGCCGCCGAGACGGTCACCCCCGAGGCCATCAATTTTATGGCGACCCACGGGCGGGGCTTGATCTGCCTGACACTGAGCAGTGATATCGTTGAGCAGCTGAAACTGCCGATGATGGTTTCCGACAACCAGTCGCCGTATGGCACCGGGTTTACCATCAGCATCGAGGCGAGGACCGGGGTAACCACCGGCATTTCCGCTGCCGACCGGGCACGCACCGTGCAGGCCGCCGTGGCGCCCGGTGCGACCCCGCACGATATTGTCAGCCCGGGGCACATTTTCCCGCTTCGGGCCAAAGACGGTGGTGTCCTGGTTCGTACCGGCCAGACCGAAGGTTCGGTCGATCTGGCACGGTTGGCCGGTTTGCGTACCGCCGGGGTGATCTGTGAGATCATGAAGGATGACGGCACGATGGCCCGGATGCCCGATCTGGAGTTGTTTGCTGAAAAGCACGATCTCAAGATCGCCACCATCGCCGACCTCGTCGCCTATCGCCTGCACCGCGATCAGCTCGTTCATCGGGTTGCCGAGGCCCGGATTCCGACCGATCATGCCGGTGAATTTTCCGCCATCGTCTATCAAAACGATGTCGACGATCTCGAGCATCTGGCCCTGGTCAAAGGAGAGATCGTACCCGATAGCCGGGTTCTGGTGCGGGTTCATTCGGAATGTCTGACCGGCGACGTGTTTGGCTCGTCGCGCTGCGATTGCGGGGGGCAGTTGCAGGCGGCCATGAAGATGATCGACAAGGAAGGCAGCGGCGTGGTCCTCTACATGCGGCAGGAAGGACGGGGGATCGGTCTGATCAATAAAATCAGGGCCTATCGCCTCCAGGACGAGGAAGGTGTCGACACGGTTGATGCCAACCTCAAGCTCGGGTTCAAGGCGGACCTGCGGGACTACGGCATCGGTGCTCAGATTCTTCGGGATCTCGGGGTGACCAAGATGGCCATGCTGACCAACAACCCGAAAAAAATCGTCGGTCTTGAAGGATACGGCATCGAGGTCGTCGATCGCGTACCGATCGAGATGGTTGCCGGTAAGGAAAACAAGGAATACCTGCTGTGCAAGCGGGACCGGATGGGGCATCTCATCCAGGTGAAATAGCGGCCAACTGCCGACAGGCTCATACCAGGAAAGGGGACACCAGATCATGATACGTTATATCGAGGGTAACCTGAAGGCGGACGGCAAGAAGTTCGGAATCGTCGTCTCCCGCTTCAACTCCTTCATTTCCGAGAAACTGCTTGAAGGCGCCTTGGACAGCCTGCGCCGATCCGGTGGTGCTGACGGCGATATCACGGTGGTGCGTGTGCCCGGCGCATTTGAGATCCCCCTGATCGCCAAAAAAATGGCTTTGTCGGGTGATTATGACGCTGTTATCTGCCTGGGCGCGGTGATTCGTGGGGCTACCCCCCATTTCGACGTGGTTGTCAACGAGGTATCGAAGGGTGCCGCTCAGGCCGGTCTGGAATCGGGAGTGCCGGTGATGTTCGGGGTGTTGACCACCGAAACCATCGAGCAGGCGATCGAGCGTGCCGGTACCAAGGCCGGCAACAAGGGCGGCGAGGTGGCCGTGGCGGCCATCGAGATGGCCAATCTGGTCGGCGCCCTGAGCTAAACTGAGCCGGAGCGAATTCGGTAACCAGAGCCGTATCCCGAAGAGTGGGGTGCGGCTTTTCTGATAGGCAGGCGATTGGTTCATGGGGACACGACGGAAAGCGCGCGAAGCGGCATTGCAGTTTCTCTTTCAGGATGATTTTGCCCGTGGTGTTCAGGACGCATCCGACTGGTCGCTGGCGGAGCGCTTTGAGCTGTTCTGCGGATTTTATCAGATCAGCAGAAAGTCGCGGGCCTACGCACTGGAATTGGTGCAGGGCATTCTCGACCGCCGGGACGAAATTGATCTCGCCATCCGGCAGCATGCAACAAACTGGCGGCTCGAGCGCATTGCCGGCACCGACCGGAACCTGTTGCGAATCGGCATTTACGAGCTGCTTTATGTGGCCGACGTACCGGCCCAGGTCGCGATCAATGAAGCGGTGGAGATTGCCAAACGCTTCGGCAGCGATGAGTCCCCGCCCTTTATCAACGGCGTCCTCGATGCCGTTCAACAGGATTTGCCGGGATCCCCGGCATAGCAATCGGCGCTGCAGCGCCGCCGACCACGGCGGCCGGCTTTCGTCATGCACCCCCACCACTGCAGTACCGCTGTTCGTTGTTCGGTAGTCTTGCAATTTCCATCGATTACGGGTAGATCATTGGGGCAGCTAAGCCGGATCGTTGCCGGCCGACCGCGACCAAGCGCCGGCGCCGATTGATCATTGACGATCACTCTTCCATCTTCTCTCAGCTTATGGCCTCAGCACAGGATAAGAGCAGTCCCGGGTTCAGACAGGAATTTGTCGGTGTTCTCGGCCTTTTTGTTGCCGCTTTCGTCCTGCTCAGTCTCCTCTCCGAACAGGTCTCCCCCGGTGTCAACTGGTGCGGTGAAGTCGGCAACGTGGTGGCTCAGGTGTTGCTCGGTTTTACCGGTTGGGGGGCGTATCTGCTGGTGGCGCTCTGTGCTCTGGTGGCGCTGCTTTTTTTCAGTCCCCGGATGTCTTTTGAGCGGTTGCCGCAGGTAACCCTCGGCATTACCGGCGCGGTTATCGCCTGCTGTGCGCTGCTGTCCTCGCTTTCCTTTTTTGCCGCAGACCTCGTTGACAGCGGCGGCTTCCTCGGACGTACCGTTTTTCGCCTGATTTCCTCCGTGCTCGGCAGTACCGGGACCATTCTGGTATTAGTGCTGATTTTGCTCGTGTCACTGATGCTCGCTGTCCGGTTTTCACCCTATCGCCTGCTCTGCCTGCTCGGGCGCATGTTGCTCTTGGTCGGCAAGGGAGTGGGGGGTCTGGTCGGCCGACTGGTGCGCCGTCGGAGGGAGCGGCCGCCGCGGCCGGAACGCCGTGTCACCGCCCGTAAGCGGGTCGAGCGCGAGCCGGAGATCCGGCCGACCGATTCCTCTCCGGTGGTCAATCAAACACCGGAGCCGTTATTGCTCGGGGATGGCGACAAGGAGTTCCGGGCCGCCCCGGTCGCCAAGGGTGACTGGAAGCTACCGCCGCTCTCCCTGCTGGCGCGCAACGATCAGGTTACCGAAAAGATCGGCCGGGACGTTTACCTGAAAACCTCCCATCAGCTTGAGCAAAAGCTCAAGAATTTCGGTGTTTCCGGCACGGTGGTCGGTATCAGCCCGGGTCCGGTGGTAACAACGTACGAATACGCGCCGGCCCCCGGCATCAAGATCAACAAGATCGTCAGCCTTGCCGACGATCTGGCCCTCGGGCTCAAGGCCCAGTCGGTCAGGGTGATCGGGTCGGTTCCCGGCAAGTCCGCGCTGGGCATAGAAATCCCCAATGAGGTCCGCCAGGTGGTCTTCATTCGGGACCTGCTCGCATCGGAGCATTTCCGCAATCATAAAGCCAAACTCGGTATCGTGCTCGGACTGGACGTGGTCGGCAACCCGGTCATCGCCGATCTGGCCCGGATGCCGCACCTGCTCATCGCCGGGGCCACCGGTGCCGGCAAGAGCGTGGCGATCAATGCCATCATTGCCTCGATCCTGTTCAATGCCACGCCCGATGAGGTACGTTTTTTGATGATCGATCCAAAGCGTATCGAATTGTCGGGTTACGAAGGGATCCCGCACCTGCTCCATCCGGTCGTGGTCGAACCGAAACTGGCGAGCCGGGCTTTGCTCTGGGCGGTTCGCGAAATGGAGCGCCGCTACCGTCTGCTCGAGGAGGCCCGGGTCAAGAGTTTTGATTCCTACAACGAGACGATGGCGGAAAAGTTGCCGTATATCGTCATTTTTGTCGATGAATTGGCCGATCTGATGATGGTTGCCTCCAAGGATGTGGAAACGGCGATCGCCCGGCTTGCCCAGATGGCGCGAGCCGCCGGTATTCATTTGATTCTGGCGACGCAGCGGCCGTCGGTTGACGTGTTGACCGGATTGATCAAGGCGAACTTTCCGACCAGGATCGCCTTCAAGGTCTCGTCCAAAGTCGATTCCCGCACCATTATCGACACCTCCGGCGCCGAGCATCTCCTCGGCATGGGCGATATGCTCTATATGCCGCCGGGTACGTCGCTGATTCAGCGGGTCCACGGCGCCTATATCTCGGAAAAGGAAACCAGCGACCTGGTGACGTTCTTGAAGCAGCAGGGAGGTGCCGTTTATGACGATTCGGTACTGGAGCAGGTGGAGGAGAGCGATTCCCTGACAAGCACGGGGAGCGATGACGACTACGACGAGCGCTATGATGAGGCGGTTTCCTTTGTGTGCGAGTCGGGACAGGCGTCGATTTCCATGGTCCAGCGTCGACTGAGAATCGGTTACAATCGTGCCGCCCGGATCATCGAACGGATGGAAAAAGAGGGGATTGTCGGACCGGCGGACGGCGCCAAGCCACGGGAGGTTTTAGCCCGTCATTCCTATGATTAATCGGCGTTCGTGAGGAATTAATTTCCTTGACAATTACCAGGTAACCCTTTATAAGAAAATTCTTGAGAAAATGAGTGAGCGTTCATTTTTTCAGAGGCGGAGCAACCGGAACCGGCTGCTCTGTTGTAAACTGGTAATTGAACCGGCTGTCCAACCGGTGGTTTGTGTGACCTTCGATCGGTGGTCGGGTTTTGTAGAAAGCTGTAATCGAGTTTACTTCGGTTTAAGTGGGTCCTGTCTGGTCAGGGCCACAACAGTTAAAACAAACTGAGGAGGTAGTTTAATGCCGAGTTACGTAGATCCTTCCAAGTGTGATGGCTGCAAAGGCGGTGACAAGACTGCATGCATGTACATCTGCCCCAACGACCTGATGGTACTCAACGTTGAGTCGATGCTGGCTTACAACCAAGAGCCGGATGCCTGCTGGGAATGTTACTCCTGTGTCAAGATCTGCCCGCAGGGCGCGGTCTTTGTCCGTGGTTACGATGACTTCGTACCGATGGGCGGCCAGGTTCACCCAATGCGTTCTTCCGATTCCATCATGTGGACCGTCAAGTTCCGCAACGGCAATCTGAAGCGTTTCAAATTCCCGATCCGCACCACGGCTGAGGGAGCTGCCAATGCTTATACGGGCGAGAAAGGAGCCAATCTCGATGACGAGGTCCTGATCCTCGAGAAAGAGTTGCCGACCCCGTGATCAAGCAGGATTGTGAAACATCTTAAATCTTTTATTCAAAAGGAGATTTGAATATGGCATTACCAAACAAACCGAAAGGCGAGCTCAAGGCCGTTGAGAACCCTGAAGTCGTCGAGATGGAAGTGGATGCTTTGATCGTCGGCGGTGGTATGGCAGCATGCGGTACCGCTTTCGAGATCAAGAAATGGGCACCGGATGACATGAAAATCCTGCTGGTCGACAAGGCCGCACTCGAGCGCTCCGGCGCCGTGGCCCAGGGCCTGTCCGCCATCAACACCTACGTCGGTGAGAACCCGATCAAAGACTATGTCAAGATGGTCCGGAACGACCTGATGGGCGTTATCCGTGAAGATCTCGTTTATGACTGCGGTCGTCACGTTGACGAGTCCGTCAAACTGTTCGAGGAGTGGGGACTGCCGATCTGGAAAAAAGGCGCCGACGGCGAGAACCTGGACGGCGCCAAGCCGGCCAAATCTCTGCGCGAAGGCGGCACCCCGGTACGTACCGGTAAATGGCAGATCATGATCAACGGCGAGTCCTACAAGTGCATCGTAGCCGAGCCGGCCAAAGCCGCCCTGGGTGATGACAATATCCTCGAGCGGGTGTTCATCGTCAAGCTGCTGCTCGACAAGAACAAGCCGAACCAGATCGCCGGCGCCGCCGGTTTCTCCGTCCGCGAGAACAAAGTCTACGTCATCAAGTGTAAAACCGCCGTTGTTGCCTGCGGTGGTGCCGTTAACATCTTCCGTCCGCGCTCTACCGGTGAAGGTAAAGGACGCGCCTGGTATCCGGTATGGAATGCCGGTTCCACCTATACCCTGGCCGCTCAGGTCGGTGCTACCCTGACCATGATGGAAAACCGCTTCACGCCATCTCGCTTCAAGGATGGTTACGGACCGGTCGGCGCCTGGTTCCTGCTGTTCAAAGCCAAGGTATCCAACGGTCTGGGCGAGTTCTACGCCGGTGGCGAGGCTGCCAAGGCCGAGTTGCACAAGTACCTGCCCTATGGTGACTCACCGGTCACCCCGACCTGTCTGCGGAACCACCTGATGCTCAACGAGCTGAAAGAAGGCCGCGGACCGATCTACATGGCCACCGAAGTTGCCCTCAACGCCTTCCTGGAAGAGCGTCGTGCCGCCGGTATGGACGAGAAAGAGCTGAAGAAGTTCTGGAAACACCTCGAGTCCGAGGCATGGGAAGACTTCCTTGATATGTCCGTCGGCCAGGCCGGTCTCTGGGCCGGTATGAACGTCGAGCCGGAGAAGATCGGTTCCGAGATCATGCCGACCGAACCGTACATGCTCGGCTCTCACTCCGGTTGTTGCGGTATCTGGACCTCCGGCCCGGACGAAGACTGGGTACCGGATGTACAGAACGAGTCCCGTGTCCACAAGTACAAGTGGGGCTACAACCGCATGACCACTGTTGACGGTCTGTTCACCGCCGGTGACGGCGTTGGCGCCTCCGGTCACAAATTCTCCTCCGGTTCGCACGCCGAGGGTCGTATCGTTGCCAAGCAGATGGTCAAATTCTGTCGCGACAACGCCGACTTCAAACCTGAGCTGAAGCAGACCGCTCAGGAGATTGCCGATGAGATCTATGCACCGGTCAAGCGGTATCATGAATTCGTCGGTGCTTCCACCGCCGAGGATGTCAATCCGAACTACTGCAAGCCGGCCGGCCTGATGATGCGTCTGATGAAGGCCACCGACGAGTATGGCGGCGGCGTTGCCACCTATTACATGACCTCCGGCAAACTGCTCAACATCTGCCTTGACCTCCTCCAGCTGCTCCGTGAAGATGCCGCAAAGATGGCCGCCGGCGACCTTCATGAACTGCTTCGCTGCTGGGAGAACTATCACCGCATCTGGTGTGTCGAGACCCACAT
>CAZUJZ010000107.1:0-12492 GCA_964620665.1 uncultured Desulfofustis sp.
GTGAAGGCGGCCGTACGGTCGGCGCCGGCGTTATCAGTGAAATCATAGCCTAAGGGGCCGATCAGCCAGATTGATTACCCTGCTCCAGGGAGGAGTGGGGTAATTTTTTCTGTAACGGACGTGTTGATATGAGAGATATTATCACCCTTGCATGCGGTACCTGCAAGCGTCGAAATTACACCACGACGAAAAACAAGAAAAATACGCCGGGGAAGCTCGAATTCAAGAAATTTTGCCCGTTTTGTCGAGTGCATACTCCTCACAAAGAGACCAAGTAACGGACGTGCAGGCCAGTAGCTCGAATGGTAGAGCACCGGACTCCAAATCCGGGGGCTGGGGGTTCGAGTCCCTCCTGGCCTGCCAGCAACGTAAACGGCAATACCGGAAAAAGGCGATAGGTAATGGCAGGTAAAGCGAAGGACAGCAAGGGTGGCAGCGAGGCCAAAAAAGAGCCTTCTCCGTTCTCTCCCGGCCAGATCAAGAAATTCGTCGGTGAAGTACAGGTTGAATTCACCAAGATCGTCTGGCCGGACAAAAAAGTAACCCTCGGGTTGACCGGTATGGTCATTCTGCTGGCTATTGTTGTATCCGCTTATCTCGGGACGGTCGATGTTATTTTGGGAAAAATTATATCGGCTATTTTACGTTAACCCGCGCCAGGAGAATCACGAAGCACTACGAAACGTCGTCACCACCTGCTGAGCGGTTCCGGCTTTTTCCTGTCCTAAAGAGAATACGGCGGCACATACATGGCTAGACAATGGTACATATTACAGGTTCATTCAGGGTATGAGGAAAGGGTAAAAGCGACTCTTCAGGAACGTATCGCCAAGGAAGGTCTGGAGGAATCCTTCGGGGAGATTCTGATCCCCACCGAACAGGTGGTGGAAATGATCAAAGGATCCCGCAAGACCTCGTCGAGACGGTTTTTCCCCGGATACATGCTGGTCAGTATGGAACTCAATGATACCACCTGGCATATCATCCATCAGAATATGCCCCGGGTGGTCGGTTTTGTCGGGGATGATCGCAATCCCGTGCCGCTCTCCGATGAGGATGCCGGCAAGATCATCGGCAGGATCCAGGATGGCTCAGAGCGGCCCCGCCCGAAAGTGGTGTTCGATATCGGCGAATCCGTCAGGGTCATCGATGGACCATTCGCCAATTTTCAGGGTGTCGTCGACGAAGTGTTCCCGGAGAAAGGCCGGGTTCGGGTCATGGTTTCGATTTTTGGCCGGGAAACCCCGGTGGAGTTGGAGTTTGTCCAGGTTTCAAACACCTGATTTCAGATCACGGGACGTCGCCTGACCGACACCCCTGATAGTTTCGGTATCATCACTAGTGTTGGAGTAGAATCATGGCCAAGAAAGTAACGGCATATATCAAACTGCAGATTCCGGCCGGTAAGGCGAACCCGTCTCCGCCGGTGGGCCCGGCTCTCGGTCAGCACGGCGTCAACATCATGGAGTTTTGCAAGGCGTTCAATGCCAAAACCCAGGCGATGGGCGATACCATCATTCCCGTCGTTATTACCGTTTACCAGGACCGTTCGTTTACCTATATCACCAAGACGCCGCCGGCATCCGTTTTATTGTTCAAGGCGGCAAATGTGGCGAAAGGTTCCGGCAATCCGAAGACCGAGCGTGTTGCCGAAATCGGCAGGGACAAGATCAGGGAGATCGCCGAGCTGAAAATGCCCGATCTCAACGCATACGACGTCGAAAGTGCCATGAAGATCATCGAGGGCTCGGCACGCAGTGCCGGACTCACGGTTGTCGATTAATACTGCGCGTCGTCATTATTTAACGTACTACGTACCGCTGTCGGGTCCATCGTGAGCCGATACGTGCAGTAGGAGGCGGAGATGCCGAAACACGGGAAAAAATATCAGGATAAAGCAAAAAGCATCGATCGATCGGTTGCCTATGCGATCGACGAGGCGATCAAGAACGTACTCGCCTCGACCTATGCCGGGTTTGATGAAACGGTCGACATCGCAGTCAAACTCGGTGTCGACCCCCGCCATGCCGACCAGATGGTCCGCTCGTCGGTGGTTTTGCCGCATGGTACCGGCAAGGTCACCAGGGTTCTCGTTTTTGCCAAAGGACCGAAAGAGGCCGAAGCGACTGAGGCCGGTGCCGATTATGTCGGATCCGACGATCTGGTTGAGAAGATCCAGGGCGGTTGGCTGGAGTTCGACAAGACCGTTGCGACGCCGGACATGATGGGCACCGTCGGCAAGATCGGCCGGATTCTCGGGCCGCGCAATCTGATGCCCAATGCCAAACTGGGTACGGTCACCTTTGATGTCGCCAATGTAGTCAAAGACATCAAATCGGGTAAGGTCGATTTCCGGGTGGATAAGGCCGGAATTGTCCATGCCGGAATCGGCAAGGTGTCGTTCGGGGAGCAGAAGATCTACGAGAATGCCATCATTTTCATCGAGCGGTTGCTGCAATTGAAGCCGTCAACGAGCAAGGGTGTCTATCTTCGTTCGATTTCCCTGTCGTCGACCATGGGCCCCGGATTTAAAGTCGATACCCTGGACGTCAGGACCAGGATTAAATAGCAGTACACGCACGATCGTAGCAACGGTACCCGCCACGGCGGGTGCCGGCAAGTCGAAGACAGCAGGTACGAACGTTTAATCGGTTGAGCCGACCTGCCGAGACTGTAGCATGGGCTACCCGCTATCTGTCAGTAGCCGATGCTCCATAAACTGGTAACTGCTGGTTCTTCAAACCGAGAAATTCCAACGTGGTAGGAGGGTCATTTGAATCGTGATGAGAAAGCAGCAATAGTCGCCGAATTGAACGAGTCGTTCAAACGGGCGAAGTTTTCTGTCGTCGCGGACTATCGTGGTTTGAAGGTCTCGCATCTCGAGAAGATTCGAAGAGAGCTCCGAGGTTGTCAATCGGAGATTCGCATTGCCAAGAATACTCTTCTGAAACGAGCAGTTTCCGACACGTCCTGTGAATCCCTGAAAGACGATTTTATAGGGACAACAGCCATTGTCACGGCCTATGATGACCCGGTCAGTCCGGCGAAGATCCTGGCCAAGTGTGCTGAGGACTATGAGAAGTTCGAATTGCGGTCGGCTGTTCTTGAAGGAGAAAAAATTACCGTCGACAAGATTGTTGCTCTGTCCAAGCTGCCCTCCAAGGAGATTTTGCTTGGCCAGTTGCTGTCGGTAATGAATGGCGTGCCCACCGCTCTCGTTCGGGTCCTTTCAGGCGTACCTCGAACGTTTCTTTATGGTCTGCAGGCAATCAAGGAGAAAAAGGAACAGGCGTGAGGAGTTGCCTGTACCGATTGGTTAACCTTTTCTTTTACAACAAAGAGGAATCAACATGGCTGTTACAAAGGACGATGTAATTGAGTTTATTGCAAATATGAGTGTTCTCGAGCTTTCCGAACTGATCAAGGAACTCGAAGAGAAATTCGGTGTTTCCGCCGCCGCTCCGGTTGCCATGGCTGCCGCCGGCCCGGCCGCTGAAGGTGGTGCCGTTGCTGAAGAAAAAACCGAGTTTGACGTGATCCTGGCCAGTGCCGGTGACCAGAAAATCAAGGTCATCAAAGAAGTGCGCGCGGTAACCAGTCTTGGTCTGAAAGAGGCCAAGGAATTGGTTGAAGGTGCTCCGCAGCCGCTCAAGGAAGGTATCACCAAGGAAGAGGCTGAAGAAATCAAGGCAAAGATTGAGGCCGTTGGCGGAACCGTCGAAGTTAAATAATATTTTCAAAACGTTGGGGTCGTTTTTCGGCCCCGTTTTGGCAACGACACGCTGCGCACGATGATGCGCGGCGTGTCGCGTTTCGGGCAATTTCCTTTAAACGGCTGGATTTATCGTTTCATCACGATAAATGAGCCATGATCATCATTGGTCGGCGCCAGAATTGGCTGAACCCCCCTAGCGAAGGTTACCGAGATGCCCCTGACATGTACCGTTGACTTCATTTTTCTACAGAAATTCTTAAATACAACAATTCATATCTTTCGGATGCAGCGAATTTGTACCTTTCCACTTGCTGCTCCGAAACGTTGACCCGGGCCCATAGCCCGATTGGACGGATTGTATCTGCCCGTTTTTAGTATGTCATATCACCGTCTTTAGACAATCTCGAGGACAATTATGGAAAGAGTAAGAAAGCAATTTGCCAGCGCCAACCGCATTCTGGAGCCGCCCCATCTGATTTCCATGCAACGCACCTCCTATGAGCAGTTTCTCCAGATCGGTGTTGATCCGGATGCGCGTGAGGATATCGGTTTGCAGGCGATCCTGAAAGAGATATTTCCGATCAATGATTTCAATGGCCTGTGTTCTCTTGAGTTTGTCCGTTATAAATTCGGTGAGCCGAAGTATACCGTTCATGAGTGTCTGCAGCGGGGTATGACTTATGAAATTCCGCTCAAGATCGTCGTCCGCCTGATCACCTTCGATGTAGACGAGCAGACCGGTGTCCAGACCATCAGGGATATCAAGGAGCAGGAGGTCTTTTTCGGCTCCCTGCCGTTGATGACCGCCGACGGCGTCTTTGTCGTCAACGGTACCGAACGGGTTATCGTATCCCAGCTGCAGCGTTCCCCGGGCTTGTTCTATACCCACGATCAGGGCAAGAGCCATGCCAGCGGCAAACTGCTCTATTCCGCCCGGATCATTCCGGTGCGTGGCTCTTGGATCGATCTGGAATTCGACATCAAAGACATTCTCCATGTCCGTATCGACCGGCGCCGTAAGTTTCCGGTTACCTCGCTGCTCAAAGCGCTTGGTTACACCGGACAGGAGTTGCTGGAGATGTTTTATCCGACCAACCTGGTCAAGAAAGAGGGCGATACCTATCTCGTCGAGTTCAACGAGGAGACGGCGATCGGCAGCCGCCTCGAGTTCGACCTGATCGATCCGGCCGACGGCAGCGTCATTGGCAAGAAAGGGCGAAAAATCTCCAAGGCGCTGTGCCGACGAATCGAAGAGGCCAAAATCACCTTTCTGCGGATCTCCGTTGAAACGTTGATCGGCTCGGTGCTGTCCCACGATATCCTCCAGCCGGGCACGGATGAGCCGCTGGTCCTGCACAATACCGAGATCACCGAATCGCTGCTGGAGACTCTGGAAGGGGAGGGCATCAGTGAGTTTAGGGTGCTCGGCATCGACGGCGTGAAATATTCCGAGTCTTTCCGCAGAACACTGGCTCTGGACAAGGTGAACAGCACCGAAGAAGCGCTCCTTGAGATCTACCGCCGACTGCGACCGTCCAGTCCGCCGACCCGCGAAGTTGCGGAAACCTTCTTCAATAACCTGTTCTTTAACCCGGAGCTCTACGATCTCTCGGAAGTTGGGCGTTACAAAATCAACGCCAAACTCGGCATGGATGTCGATATCAATCAGCGCGCCCTGACCCGCGAAGATATCATCGAGTCGGTTAAGTATCTGGTGCGCCTGAAAGACAGCCAGGGAGCGGTCGATGATATCGATCATCTCGGCAACCGCCGTGTGCGCACCGTCGGTGAATTGGTGGAAAACCAGTACCGGATGGGCCTGGTCCGTATGGAACGAGCCATCAAAGAGCGAATGACGCTGCAGGATATCGAGACCCTGATGCCGCACGATCTGGTCAATCCGAAACCGATCTCGGCGGCGATCAAGGAATTCTTCGGTACCAGCCAGCTTTCTCAGTTCATGGACCAGACCAACCCGCTCTCCGAAGTCACCCACAAGCGGCGCCTGAGTGCGCTCGGACCGGGTGGTCTGTCCCGTGAACGGGCCGGATTCGAGGTGCGCGACGTCCATCCGACACATTACGGGCGAATCTGCCCGGTCGAGACGCCGGAGGGTCCCAATATCGGCCTGATCGTCTCGCTGGCTACCTTTGCCCGGGTCAACCCGTACGGATTCATCGAAACGCCCTACCGGAAGGTCAAGGACCGGATTGTCTACAACCAGGAGATCAGCTACCTCAGTGCTTTGCAGGAGCGCAAGAACTTCATCGCGCCGGCATTGATCACGGTGGATGAAAAAGACCGGATCATTCCCGATACGCTGATCGCCCGGGAGGACGGCGAGGTCATTATCACCGATGCCGATAAAGTGACCTACATGGATATTGCACCCAACCAGTTGGTCAGCGTCGCAGCGTCCTTGATCCCGTTTCTTGAGAACGATGATGCCAACCGCGCCCTGATGGGTTCGAACATGCAACGTCAGGCGGTACCGCTGATGCGTACTTCGGCCCCGCTGGTCGGTACCGGCATGGAGCGCTATGTGGCCCACGATTCCGGGGCCTGCCTGCTGGCGGCCGGCAACGGCGTCGTCGAGGAAGTCGATGCCAACCGGATCGTCGTCTGTTATGACGAGCCCGGGATGGACGGCTACGAGACCGGTGTGGCTGTCTATCGTCTGGAAAAATACAAGAAGTCCAACCAGAATACTTGTTTTAACCAGACCCCTCTGGTCAAACCCGGCACGCGGGTGGTTCGAGGGTCGGTATTGGCCGACGGGCCGTCCTGCGACCACGGCGAACTTGCCCTTGGGCGCAACGTGATGATCGCGTTCATGCCGTGGCGCGGCTTCAACTTCGAGGACTCGATCCTGGTCAATGAACGACTGCTCGAGGAAGACGCCTTTACCTCGCTGCATATCGAGGTCTTCGAGACCATGGCCCGGGACACCAAACTCGGCAAGGAAGAGATCACCCGCGATATCCCCAATGTCAGTGAGGAAACCTTGCGTAACCTCGACGAGTCCGGCATCGTGCGCATCGGCGCCGAAGTGAAGGCCGGGGACACCCTGGTCGGCAAGGTAACACCGAAAGGGGAGACGGTGTTGTCGCCGGAGGAAAAACTGCTGCGGGCGATTTTCGGAGAAAAGGCGCAGGATGTCAAAGACTCCTCCCTCCGGGTTCCGCCGGGCGTGGAAGGGGTGGTGATCGATGCCAAGGTCTTCTCCCGTAAGGGCGTGGACAAGGACGAGCGGTCCCTGATGATCGAGGATCTCGAGATTGAACGACTCAACCAGGACAAACTCGATGAGCTGGCCAGTTTGCGCCGGGCGGTCTGCCGAGAGGTCGGCAGGGTGATTGATGGCCGGACCGTCAAGACGGACGTCACGTCCAAGGATGGCAAGATTGTCGTCAAACTCGGCAAGAAATTCGACGCGTCCCTCTCCGAGCAGGTCGGTTTTCATGCGCTGCGTCAGATCGATTTTTCCGAGCGCAGCAAATACCTGGACCGAATCGAGGCGATTTACGGCCGCTATGACAAGCAAGCCAGGCTGATCAGTGAGCGTTACGACGGCATCATCGATCGGTTGAAGAAAGGTGATGACCTGCCGCCCGGCGTCGTGAAGATGGTCAAGGTCTATGTGTCCACCAAGCGCAAACTGTCGGTCGGCGACAAGATGGCCGGTCGGCACGGCAACAAGGGTGTCGTCTCCTGTCTGCTGCCCCAAGAGGACATGCCCTATTTCCCGGACGGCACGACCGTCGATATCGTCCTCAACCCGCTCGGTGTTCCGTCGCGTATGAACGTCGGTCAAGTTCTCGAGACCCATCTCGGTTACGCCGCCCGAAGGCTTGGCGAACAGCTGGAAACGATGGCCCGGCAGCAGGCGACTGCCGAGATCAAGGCGAAACTGGCCAAGGTATATTCCGCCGAGGAGTACGCGCAGATCGTCGATGGCCGCAGCGATGAGGAAGTGATCGAATGGGCCCGGTCCCATCGTACCGGGCTGCACATGTCGACGCCGGTGTTTGACGGTGCCGCTGAAAGTGATATCCGGAAACTGCTTGTCGAGGCCGGCGTCGACGAGGTCGGACAGGCCCTGCTATATGACGGTTTGACCGGAGAACCCTTCGCCAACCGGGTCACTGTCGGTTCCATGTATATGCTGAAACTGCATCACCTGGTCGACAACAAGATCCACGCCCGATCCACCGGTCCTTACTCGTTGGTCACCCAGCAGCCGCTTGGCGGCAAGGCCCAGTTCGGCGGACAGCGGCTCGGAGAAATGGAGGTCTGGGCGATGGAGGCCTACGGTGCCGCCTACACGCTGAAAGAATTTTTGACCGCCAAATCGGATGACGTCGAAGGACGGACCCAGATGTACGAACGGATCGTCAAGGGTGACAACTTCCTGGCGACCGGATTGCCGGAATCGTTCCACGTCCTGGTCAAGGAATTGCAGGGCTTGTGTCTCAATATGGAGCTGATCGAAGAGTGAGCGCCGAAACGGCGTGGCCAACGAATATATGGTCCCGCCGTTAAAGATATCTCTTCAGAACCTGGGTGCACCAGCCAGGTTACCAATAATATGAAGCAGAGGTGATCTCGTGGAAGAGTTATTCAATTTTTTTCAAAAACCGAAAGCTCCTGCCAAATTCAAGGCGGTGAAGATATCGCTGGCCTCACCAGAGAAGATACTCGACTGGTCGCACGGTGAGGTGAAGAAGCCGGAAACCATCAATTACCGAACATTCAAACCGGAACGTGACGGCCTGTTCTGTGCCAAGATTTTCGGACCGGTCAAGGATTTTGAGTGTAATTGCGGCAAGTACAAGCGTATGAAGCATCGCGGCGTCGTCTGCGAAAAATGCGGCGTCGAGGTCATCCAGTCCAAGGTGCGCCGAGAGCGGCTCGGCCATATTAAACTGGCCGCCCCGGTGGCCCATATCTGGTTTCTCAAGAGCTTGCCGAGCAAGATCGGTGCCGTGCTCGACATGACCCTGAAACAGTTGGAGCGGATTCTCTACTTCGAGCAGTACGCGGTGGTCAAATCCGACGTCGATGATATCCCGGTCGGCACCCTGCTGACCGAAGAAAAGTATCGCAAGGCCCTGGAGGAATTTCCGGGGCAGTTCCAGGTCGGTATCGGCGCCGAAGCAATTCGCGAACTGCTCGGTGCCCAGGACCTGGAGCCCCTTTCCAAGGAATTGCGGGCGGAGATGCTGACCACCGGCTCCCAGACCAAACGGCTCAAGCTCGGCAAGCGGTTGCAGGTTGTCGAGGCCTTTATCGATTCGGGTAACAAGCCGGAATGGATGGTGCTCGAGGTGATCCCGGTGCTGCCTCCGGACCTTCGCCCGTTGGTGCCGCTGGAAGGCGGACGCTTTGCCACCTCTGATCTCAACGATCTGTATCGCCGGGTAATCAATCGCAACAACCGACTCAAGCGACTGCTCGAGCTCGATGCCCCCGATATCATCATTCGCAACGAGAAACGGATGCTGCAGGAAGCGGTCGACGTCCTCTTCGATAACGGTCGTCGGGGACGGGTGATCACCGGTGCCAACAAGCGGCCGTTGAAATCACTGGCCGACATGCTCAAGGGCAAGCAGGGTCGCTTTCGCCAGAACCTGCTCGGCAAACGGGTTGACTACTCAGGCCGTTCGGTTATCGTCGTCGGTCCGACCCTGCGCCTGCACCAGTGCGGGTTGCCGAAGAAGATGGCGCTCGAGTTGTTCAAGCCGTTCATCTACAACAAGCTGGAACGGCGCGGCTACGTGACGACCATCAAGAGCGCCCGGAAGATGGTGGAAAAAGGGGTGAAGGAAGTCTGGGACGTGCTCGACGAAGTGGTTACCGAATACCCGGTCATTCTGAACCGCGCCCCGACTCTGCATCGTCTCGGCATGCAGGCCTTTGAAGCACTGCTCATCGAGGGCAAGGCCATCCAGTTGCACCCATTGGTCTGCGCGGCATTCAACGCGGACTTCGACGGCGACCAGATGGCCGTCCATGTGCCATTGTCGGTCGAGGCCCAGGTCGAGGCCCGGGTGCTGATGATGTCGACCAACAACATTTTATCTCCGGCTAACGGCGAGCCAATCATCATCCCGTCCCAGGACATCGTCCTCGGTCTTTATTACATGACCCGGGAGCGCATCAATGTCATCGGTGAAGGCAAGTCGTTTGCCGATCCTCAGGAAGCGCGGATCGCCTACGATCATGGAGAGGTTGACCTGCAGGCCCGGATCCGGGTTCGAATGGATGGCAAGCTGGTCGATACGACCATGGGCCGGGTGCTGCTCGGCGAGCTGCTACCGGAAAAGCTGCCGTTTTCCGAAGTCAACAAGGTGCTGAGCAAGAAGGCACTGGCCAAACTGATCGACTATACCTATCGCTACGCCGGCACCAAGGCCACGGTCATTTTGACCGATCGGCTCAAGGATATCGGCTATGAATATGCGACCCGCGCCGGCATTTCGATCTGCATCAACGACATGAAGATCCCGCTGGCCAAGGAGGATATGGTTGAAAAGGCGGAGACCGACGTGTTCGATGTCGAACGCCAGTATGCCGACGGTCTCATCACCTCCGGCGAAAAATACAACAAGATCGTCGACATCTGGTCCAAGGCCACCGAGGATGTGGCCAATGAGATGATGGGCGAGATCAAGGTTGACTACGTCCGTGACCGGGACAACAAGGTGGTCGAGACACCGAGCTTCAACTCGATTTTCATCATGGCCGACTCCGGCGCCAGGGGCTCGCGCGATCAGATTCGCCAGCTTGCCGGAATGCGGGGCCTGATGGCCAAGCCGTCGGGCGAAATCATCGAAACGCCGATCAAGGCAAACTTCAGGGAAGGACTCGGGGTGCTCGAATATTTCATCTCGACCCACGGGGCCCGGAAAGGTCTGGCCGATACGGCTCTGAAAACAGCCAACTCCGGGTATCTCACCAGACGGCTGGTCGACGTTGCCCAGGAGTCGACCATCGTTGAATCGGACTGCCGGACCATCGACGGCATTATTGCCGAACCGCTGGTTGACGGCGGCGAGATCATCGTCCCCATCGGCGAGCGTATCCTCGGCCGTGTCGCTCTGGAAGATGTTATCGATCCGTTCAGCAAGGAAGTGCTGATTCCCGCCGGCGAGCAGATCACCGAAGGAACCGTGGAAAAAATCGATGCGGCCGGCATCGACCGGGTTCACATTCGCTCGGTGCTGACCTGTCGGGCCCGGCGCGGTGTATGCGCCAAATGCTACGGCCGTGACCTTGGCCGCGGCCATATGGTCAATATCGGTGAAGCGGTCGGGGTCATCGCCGCGCAGTCGATCGGTGAACCCGGCACCCAGCTGACCATGCGGACCTTCCATATCGGTGGAACCGCCAGCAGGGCTGTCGAACAGGCCGAGTTGAGGACCCAGCGGGGCGGAACCATCGGTTTCAAGAATCTGCACTCTGTAGAAAATGCCGAAGGCATGAAAATCGTGATGAACCGCAACGCCGAGATTGTCATCCAAGACGATATGGGCCGTGAGCGCGAGCGGTTCAAGGTGAACTACGGCGCCCAGATCCTTGTGCAGGAAGGCGCCGAGGTGGGGCCGGGCTCCGCTCTGGCCGATTGGGACGCCTATACGATTCCGATCGTTGCCGAAGTCGGCGGTACCATCAAGTACGGTGACGTGCTCGAGGGAGTGACCATGCAGGAGAAGGTCGACCCGGTCACCGGTAAATCATCCAAAGTGATCATCCACGCGACCGGCGGCCAGCAGCTCAATCCGCGTGTTTCGGTGAAAAACGAGCGCGGTAAGACGAGAAAGCTGCCAAACTCTGAAATACATGCTCGCTACAGTCTGCCGGTGGGCTCGATCATCTCGGTCGAAGAGGGTGATGTGATCAAGCCGGGTACCATTGTCGGCAAGATCCCGCGCGAGACGTCGAAGACCAAGGATATTACCGGCGGTCTGCCGCGGGTTGCCGAACTCTTCGAGGTCCGCAAGCCGAAAGAGCCGGCGATCATTTCGGAGATCGACGGTCGGGTCAGCTTCGGCAAGGAATTGAAAGGAAAGCGCCGGGTTATCGTGACGCCGGAGTACGGTGAGGCGCAGGAGTATCTGGTACCCAAATCCCGCCATATCATCGTTCACGAAGGTGATTATGTCCAGGCCGGCGAGCGGTTGATGGAAGGAACCGTCATTCCCAACGACATTCTGCGGGTGCTCGGCGTCAAAGATCTGGCCAAGTTCCTGGTCAACGAGATCCAGGAAGTTTACCGGCTACAGGGCGTCAAGATCAACGACAAGCATATCGAGGTCATCGTTCGGCAGATGTTGCGGCGTGTCCAGATTACCGCTTCCGGTGACTCGAGGTTCATGATCGGTGAGCAGGTCGAGTGGTGGGTCTTCGAGGACGAACGCGACAAATTGTTCGCCGAGGCCAAGCAGCCGCCGGTCGCCGAGCCATTGCTGCTCGGGGTCACCAAGGCGTCGCTGTCGACCGAGAGCTTTATCTCGGCGGCCTCCTTCCAGGAGACGACCAAGGTGCTGACCAACGCCGCCATGGCCGGTAAAATTGACGAGTTGAAGGGGCTGAAGGAAAATGTCATCATGGGTCGGTTGATTCCTGCGGGAACCGGGCGGCAGGAGTATATCAAGCCGGACATCGCGGCCGAGTACAAATAGCTCCGTGCGTCGCGGTACTTTGAATGGAAGGGGAACTCCGGCTGTCTTCTGCATTAGTGCCAGAAGATCGAAACAGGGGCGCATGGCGTGCAC
>CAZUJZ010000108.1:0-7165 GCA_964620665.1 uncultured Desulfofustis sp.
GACCCCATGCCGAGGTTCGGTGCCCGCCTCCGGGATCGGGCCTCGGCCCTGCCTGCAGCCACGCACTTCTGCAAAACGATAACCGCTTGGTTGAACTCCTTTACAGACATCGGTCATGGATCCTGAACTGCCTACCATGTATCCGGCCAGCAGCAGCCTGTTGCCACCGGATTTTCCAGACTGTCCTGCGGCGGCACTGCCGGAACTACTCCGGGAGCATCCGGAATCTCTCGACCACGCGCCGTTTCTGGCCGATCTTGCGGCTATAGAACGGGCGGCCTATCGACTGATGCACGCCCCGATCGAGCCACCGGCCGCGGTTACCGAATTGACGGTTCACCCGGGGGTCGAGCTGTTCGAGGTTGGCTGGACAGCCCTTCCCGAACTGCTCGCGCACCCCACTATCCGCCCCCGAAAGCACCGGTCTCTGGTCCTGATCGTTCCGCCGGTTACGGGACGACCGGTACGGGTAGTGACTCCGACCGACCACCAGCTGCTGGCCCTGAAAATTGCCGCCGAACACCTCGATCACCGAACGGTGGCTCGTCAGGGCGGCGTTTCCGTCCTCCAGATCGACCGGTTGGTAACCGAAGCGGTGCGATACGGCCTGTTGCTGGCCCCGACCTCACGCATCACCAGGCCACGATCCTTTTATACCGAGCCGCCTCGTTTGCCGAATCGACTGCGGGCCGAGGTCTTTACCCTGCAATGGCACATCACCCAGGCCTGCGACCTGCACTGCCGCCATTGCTACGATCGCAGCAGCAGGGCAGCGGTGGCCGCCGAACAGGGTACACGTGTTCTCGATCAATTCTCTGCGTTTTGCCGAGACCACCACGTCGACGGTCAGGTATCGTTCAGCGGCGGCAATCCGCTGCTGCATCCTCGGTTCTTTGAATTGTACACTGCTGCCGCCGAGCATGGCCTGATGACTGCAATCCTCGGCAACCCCACAGACCGGTCAACCCTGATGGCTGTCAAAAAGATCCAGGTACCCGAGTTTTACCAGGTCAGCCTGGAGGGGTTGCGTGAACATAACGACTATGTCCGGGGTCCCGGACACTTCGATCGTACGCTCGCTTTTCTTGAACTGGCCCGGGAGTTGAAAATGTATACGATGGTCATGCTGACCCTGACCCGGGACAATCTGGACCAGGTATTGCCGCTGGCCAAGCAGCTCCGGGGCCGGACCGACCTGTTCACCTTCAACCGGCTGGCGATGATGGGCGAAGGCGCTGCGCTTGCCGCACCGCCCGTCGAGGGCTACGAATCGTTTCTCGAGAGCTACCTCGAAGCGGCGGCAACCAATCCGATCATGAGCACCAAGGACAGCCTGTTCAATATCATCCTGGAGAGGCAGGGACGACCGGTCCGGGGCGGTTGTGCCGGCTTCGGCTGCGGGGCCGCCTTCAATTTCGTCGCACTGCTGCCCGACGGCGAGATCCATGCCTGCCGCAAGCTTCCGTCCCTGCTTGGCAACCTCTACCGGCAGTCATTGGCCGACATCTACCACAGCCCACTGGCCGAGCGGTACCGTGAAGGGAGCAGCGCCTGCCGATCGTGCCGGCTGCGCCCGGTTTGCCGCGGCTGCCCGGCGGTGGTCTCCGGTCTGCAGCAAGATATTTTCAGGGAGTGCGATCCCTATTGCTTTATCTCCTGATCAGTGCCCAGCTATCGGGTAAACAAAGGCACGAAAAGAAATCCGAAGTGGTTCTGACGCAGCATAACGATGCTCTCAATCCGGGCTCCTTTTTCCGCCACCACTCATTCCGATCCTTCCTTTTCCACCTGCCCTCCGAACCACATCCTGCACCACATCGATGTCTTCGATAACGGCCCGACGCAGCGTTTCCGGACTGACAGCCTTTGATTTGTCCTTGATCGCGCGTTGTTTCTGTGGCAGTTTGAAACAGGTAACCAATAAAGAACAGAACCGGCGCGGTCTTGCTCAACACCCGGTCGTTTCCCGATGACACACACCCCCACAACACATTGCGCCCGCCCCGTCGACCGACAGCGGACAAAGCAGTGGCTGATCTCCTCGGTCAAAGCAGCCATGCACATGATAACGCGTTGGTCTATCCTGCTGCCGGTCGCCTGTCTTGCCGCCTCCTGCGGCGGTTCCAATGATCATGAGTTCCTCGACGATCAGGCTGGGCTTCTGGACCAAGAGGCACGGCAACGAATCATCGCCTACCACCGCTCCCTGTTGGCAGACGTTGACATCCATTGGAAACTCGTCACCCTCGCCCATCCAAGCGAGGACCTCAACACCGCCGCCGTCGAACTTTTTGCCGATCTCGGTGCTTCGACCGGTCAGGCCCGCGGCCTGCTCGTTCTCGTCGATCCGCTCGGCGAGCAGGTGCGTATTGAAGTCGGCTACGACCTCGAGCACATCTTTCCCGATGCTTTCGTCGGTTATATCGAACGCCGGCAAATGGTTCCTTTTTTCCGGCAAGGCCTTGTCGGTGAGGGGATCGAGGCAACCGAGGAATTGTTCGTTAGCCGGATCCAGCGCGCTTCTGATGGACAACTATTCGATGCCGCGGTCGAACTTGGTACTCTTGACCATTACTCGGGCGGAGGCGGCGCCCGTCAACAGGTTGCCATCGGTTCGGGACCAATAACAGATAAACCGTCCGACACCAATCCTGCAGACTATCGCCCCGGAACGACACCGGAGCGGAGCCTGGCCATCTACCGGCAGGTCTTACGCAACAAGGTTAAAGAGCCGAACCTGCCTCTCTACAACCGGCGAACTCGAGAATTCCTGTCGGCCTGGGTCGTCACCGACGCCCAGCAGGACAACGCCCTGCGCAGCCTCCGGGAAACGACGCTCGACCGGGTGCTGATATCCGGAAACCATGCGGTCATCCGTTTTCCGCTGGCCCATCGAACCCA
Organism: uncultured Desulfofustis sp.; assembly: GCA_964620665.1. Taxonomy (GTDB): domain Bacteria; phylum Desulfobacterota; class Desulfobulbia; order Desulfobulbales; family Desulfocapsaceae; genus Desulfofustis. The sequence continues at coordinate 2,902 of CAZUJZ010000108.1, forward strand.
CCACCCTTACTTTCTGGAAAACAACGGGCAGGGCTGGGAACTCGATTTTGCCACGATGAACCAGGTCATCCGCATGAACCACCGGAACATCTGGCATTTCAGCATCCGGGAACACCAGTATATGTTCGGCTTTACCGATTGGAATTTCGACTCCAACGGTTTCCCGATTGCCGAACGCTGAGTTGCAGCAATCCCCATCCTCAGGCATCACGCGCCACCTCCCTGCACCAATTCTCGCTCGTCATACGCCAACCGGAGCCCCGTTGCTGCTCACCTAACCTGTTCTCCACCAGGAACTGCCTCTTGTCAAACAGGTCGGCCACCTTTGGCAAAACATTCCCGCAGGAAGAACAGATGCGTTTATTATTGACTTCAATTCTGCTTATTGCTATTTTCTGATTATTGCTGTTTTGGTCATACCAACAATTTATTACTACATATTGTTTTAGTTTATATTTATTTTGGTATGTCCATTTAAATTATAACGCAAGATGCGGCATCGCTTGCAGATGGGCCCCTTGTTGCCCTTGGGTATGATACGCTATCATGATGTATCCTCCCCGCCGGCGAGCACCGGAGACAGCTCACCAGCGACGAGCAGTACGGCACGCCTGTATCACGTCCACACAACAGGCAATAGAGCAAACAAAGACCATGGAGGAACGACAATGGCACGAATGAGCGCAATTGAAGCAGCAGTCCATATCCTGAAAAAAGAAGGGTTCACCGCCGCCTTCGGCGTGCCCGGCGCCGCCATCAATCCCCTCTATGCAGCGATGAAGAAACTGGGCGGCATCCAGCATTATCTCGCCCGCCATGTCGAGGGGGCATCCCATATGGCCGAAGGATACAGCAGAGCGGCGGCCGGCAATATCGGCTTGTGCCTCGGCACTTCGGGACCGGCGGGCACCGATATGATCACCGGTTTGTATTCCGCCTCCGCCGATTCCATTCCGATTCTCTGCCTGACCGGCCAGGCGCCTCGCGACAAACTGGACAAGGAAGATTTTCAAGCGGTGGATATTGCCGCCATCGCCACGCCGGTGACCAAGATGGCGATCACCGTCATGGAGCCGGCCCGGCTGCCGAGTATCTTCCAGAAAGCGATGTACCTGATGCGCTCGGACCGCCCCGGCCCGGTGCTGATCGACCTGCCCATCGACGTGCAGATGGCGCCGATCGACTTCAATCCAGACAATTATCAACCGCTGTTACCGAGCAAGCCGTCGGCGACCCGGGCCCAGGCAGAAAAGGCACTGGACATGCTGAGCGCGGCAGAGCGGCCGGTCATCGTCGCCGGCGGCGGTATCATCAACGCCGATGCCTCGGATCTGCTGGTCAGCTTTGCCGAGTTGGTCAATGTACCGGTTATACCGACCCTGATGGGCCTGGGGACGATCCCCTACGACCACCCCCTGATGCAGGGCAAGGCCGGCCTGCAGACCAACGACCGCTATGGCAATGCGACCTTTCTGCGCTCGGACTTCGTCTTCGGCATCGGCAATCGCTGGGCGAACCGGCACACCGGCTCGATCGAGACCTACACGAAGGGACGCACCTTCATCCACGTCGATATCGAACCGATGCAGATCGGCAGGATTTTTGCTCCGGACCTGGGTATCGTCTCCGACGCCGGCGCCGCCCTGCAACGCTTCATCGAGGTGGCCGAGGAGCGCCGGGCCGCCGGCCTGCTCCCGGACCGATCGGCCTGGGTTGCAGAATGCCAGCACCGCAAGAAAAACATGCTTCGCCGGACCGACTATGACCAGGTGCCGATGAAACCGCAACGGGTCTATCAGGCGATGAACGATATGCTCGACCGGGACACCTGCTACGTCACCACCATCGGCCTGTCGCAGATCGCCGGTGCCCAGTTCCTCAGGGTTTACAACCCGAGAAACTGGATCAACGCCGCCCAGGCCGGCCCGTTGGGCTGGACCATGCCGGCGGCGCTCGGTGTTCGGGCCGCCCTGCCGAACAAGAAAATCGTCGCCCTGTCCGGCGACTACGATTTCCAGTTTCTCGTCGAAGAACTCGCCGTCGGCGCCCAACACAAACTGCCCTATCTGCACATCCTGGTGAACAACTCCTATCTCGGGTTGATTCGCCAGTCGCAGCGCAGCTATGACATGGAATTTCAAGTCAGTCTCGGGTTTGACAACATCAACATCACCGAGGAAGACGACGCCCCGGCCCACTACGGAGTCGATCATGTCGCCCTGGCGGAGGCCCTCGGCTGCAAGGCAATCCGTGTCCACAAACCGGAAGATTTCAAGGCTGCTTTCGCCCGTGCGGAAAAAATGATGGAGCAGTACCAGGTGCCGGTCGTCATCGAGTGTATTCTTGAGCCGGTCACCAATATCTCGATGGGGCTTGACCTGAACTGCATCAACGAATTCGAAGACATTCTCTGCCTCGACGAGACCCTCAAGGCGGAAAGTGACTGGGTCGTCGCCCCGAAGTCAGACTGAACAGGACGCTGCCGGTTTGAATTCCGCCACGATCACCGACGGTGGCTTTCTTGAGCGTTATCTTATAGAATGGTGCTGTTTGCAACCCCCTTGTTCCTTGACTCTTGCTGCCGGGGTACGGCCAATCTGAAGGGAAATGAGCACCGAACCGTCATCATCCGCTGGCCGCGGCCACAACCTGTTACTGGTATTGATTCTGGTAACCGGCGTCCAGGCGATGGCCACCCTGTCGGTCCTGTCGCTGGCGACACTGGCGCCGGCAGTTGCAGCGCGTTTCGGAGTCGGTGCTCATTTCGTCGGTTACCAGGTCAGTATCATCTACATCAGTGCCGCCGCTATTTCCCTGATTGCCGGCACGCTGGTACGGCGCTGGGGGGCAGTGGCCACCAGCCAGTACGCATTGCTGCTGTGCATTGCCGGGGTACTCGGTCTCTCGACCGGCAACCTGCCGGTCGTCGTTATCGGATCCCTGCTGATCGGCGCCGGCTACGGCTTGACCAACCCGGCGGCCTCCCACCTGCTCTTTCGCTTTGCTCCGGCGGCCCATCGGAACCTGCTGTTTTCCATCAAACAGACGGCGGTGCCGCTCGGCGGCGTACTCGCCGGCCTGATGCTGCCGGTCCTGACCGCTCTGGCCGGCTGGCGGATCGCCCTGCTGGCCGGCGCCGTTCTTTCCGCCGCCCTGTTCCTCGTCCTGCACCTCTACCGCCGCCACTTCGATAGCGACCGGGAACCGGGGCGACCGCTGCGCAAGAACATGCACTACGCGATGCGTCTGCTCTTCCAACGCACGGACTTGATCCGACTCTCGATCATGGCGTTTTGCTTTTCCGCCACCCAACTCTCGCTGATGTCCTTTACCGTCGCAATGCTCGTCCAGGATCTGGCCATGTCGCTGGTGGTGGCCGGCACCGTGGTTTCCCTGATGCAGGGGTTCGGCGCTTTCGGCAGGATGTTCTGGGGTATGATCGCCGACCGGTTTCCCTCGGGGATACCGGTTTTGATCATCATCGGCATCCTCTCCATCACCTCGTCGCTGGTCATGGTATGTATCGACCGGGCCTGGCCGTTTGCCGCCGTGATCGCCCTGTTATGTGTCTTCGGCGCCTGTGCCATCGGCTGGAACGGTGTCTTTCTCGCTGAAGTCGCCCGCATCAGCCGGCCGGAAGAGGTCGGTTCGATGACCGGCATGGTGCTGTTCTTTACCTTTTCCGGAGTGGTTGTCGGCCCGACGTTTTTTGCCACCGTCTACAGTGTGTCAGGCTCCTACCCGATGACCTATGGAATCATGGCGCTCTTCCCCCTCGTCGGCACCCTGGCGCTGCGTGGTTTGGGGAATGCTCGCCCTGGTCGCTGATCGCCGGCTACGCCCTCAAACGACGGAAAATCCCCGGATCTATACCACACCTTGGATTGTTTTCTTTTCCGCAGTTTTCATAGTTCTCTGACCAGACAAAAAACGACGCGTTTTTGACCTGAAAGGGTCGCTTTGTGGCGCAGGATCTGTTAACTGGTGACACACCCTTTATGCACCACCGGAGGCAAGGGCCGGAACCGATCGGCTCCCCGTTCAGGTGCCGGTCAGGGCGGTTGCACCATTATTTCAGCACAAGAGGTAAAACAAATGCGTATTTCACAGAGAATACGGGACAAACTCACCCTCACCACCCGGGAGAAAATTATCCGCATCGGTATCCAGCAGAGCATGATGGTTATCGGCGGTATTCTCTCGGCACTTGGCTATGTGGTTTTTCAAGTCCCCTATAAAATCGCCGCCGGCGGTATCGCCGGGC
>CAZUJZ010000108.1:7265-12438 GCA_964620665.1 uncultured Desulfofustis sp.
GGCTATGTGGTTTTTCAAGTCCCCTATAAAATCGCCGCCGGCGGTATCGCCGGGCTGGGTATCATCGTCAACGAATTCACCGGGGTTCCGGTCGGCGCCTTCTTTCTGTTGGCCAATATTCCGCTGTTCGTCCTCGGCTATTACTTTCTCGGCCACTGGTCGTTCGTCTGGTCGAGCATCGTTGCCGTTGTTGTCTTTTCCGTCGCCACCGAGCTGTTCAGCTACTACATCCCCATCTGGGACCCGTCTTTCCCGCTGACCGACGACGTGTTACTCGCCGCCATCTATGCCGGCGTGCTCTATGGTATCGGTTCCGGGCTGGTCTATCGCTTTGGCGGTACGGTCGGCGGCACCTCGATCACCGCCCGGATCATTTACAACAAGTTCGGCTTTCCGATGAGCCAATCGTATCTTGCCACCGATCTGATCATCATCTTGCTCGCCGGTTTCACCTTTTCCATGGAAATTGCTTTGCTGGCCCTGATCACCCTGGTGCTGGTGGGCATCTTTTCCGACTTTGTCCTCGAGGGAATCAGCCAGACCCGGACCGTGACGATCATTACCGAACATCCCGGACCGATCCGCGATGCAATCATGCACGAGTTGCGGCGCGGCGTTTCGCATTGGGAGGTGACCGGCGGCTATTCCGGAAAATCTCGGACCATGCTCTATCTGACGGTACTCCGCTCACGGATCTACGATGTGAAGTTCATCACTTCCCGCGTCGATCCCCAGGCCTTCGTCGTCGTCGGCGTCTCGCAGCAAACCTGGGGAGGATTCAACGCCCGGCGGGGCAAATAGCATGGAGGTATCCGGGTCCGATCTGACTTTTATGGCTGGAAGACCTCATGCCCGAACGTCATTGAAGCACTCGGCCACTATCGGAACAGGGGAACCATCTTCGCGGGGTACTCGCAGAACGTCAGAACGGTAATAAGGCCGATCGCCGGGAGCAGTCATCCAATCGGCCCGTCTTTTCGCCTGCGTACAAACTCAACCGGTACGGCGCTTCAAAAATTATCAATGAGCTATAAATATATACCGTATTAATCGATATCGATGTCCGAAGAGACACCGTTCCGCCTTTTGGCATATGATCTGCGGACCATCAGTGTCTGCTTTCGTGAGGCGCACACAATCTGCTGCTCGTACAATTCCTGCCAATTCGGCGGCGGTTGTATGTAAACTGCAATGGCGTTCACATGGCGGTCTATGAGCGAGCCGTCTGCCATTTTGATGATTACCCCTCCTGCTTTGGTAATTTCCTGCACAACACCATAAAACCTGACAGGCTCTCGCCCCCGGCTGTCAGGGTGGTCAGTCATAACGCTGTCACCTTTTTGCATCGTTTACTCTCCTCCGCGAAAGAACAAGATAACCGTTTAAACGACATGTATTTGAGCCATTTGCAAAACAATCTTTTCGCCCAATCTCTGCGTTATGCTCAAAATTTTATCCTCGGAATATCAATTATATGCCTGTGGTAAAATGTTTCGCATGCCTTGATTTTGAACGAAAATCTAAGTTTTGCAAAAGGCTCATTTGTAATGAATGGCATTCAAATGCCGCCCACATTCTCCTCGTTTTTAATCCGGCTTTTAAGCGCATACATCGTTGTCGACCCTGAAGACCAAAACATGAGCTTTCCTTCTTTGACGAGATCATTGGCCACATTTTTCAGTTCACGGGGCCTTGTCTCCGGATCGCAAGCATAGAAATCTTTTATGTACAATTGTGCTTTCGGTGATTTTTCGGCTTTTTCAAGGATCGCGACCTTGAGCGCTTCTTTCGTTAATTGCATAAGAAACCTCCTGAAAATTCTATCGGCAGCAGATCTGCCGGGCTGTGACCTCTCACGCATTCACACAGATGATGCGCTGGTCACCGTATCGTTCACGTGATCTCAAAAAATTTTCGATCACAGGATATAAAGCAATCTTCGCGCCACTTGCCACTGTTCGATCAAAGCAACACAATGGTCTGTTTTTTTATATAATTTGGACTGATCGAAAAAAATCCACGGTCAAAGGAACAGGAAAAACGAGGTCATATATGACCAATGGTCGCATATAACCCCCCGCCGGCCCTGTCGATCACGATCGCACGTATCACCGTTGCATGCCATGTATCCCATGAAAACAGATGGTTGCCAGACAGTCCGGAGCGAATCAATGAACGGCATGAAGATTGCTTTGTAAAGGGCAGCCAGGGACACGTTTCATGAGTCCTTCGCTACAGTGATCGACCACCTCAATCCAGAAATTGATGGCGTGGATTTCGACCGGACCGAGCACATCCAGACAGAGGACAAAACGGTCAGATCAAGAAGCACTGAAATGGGCCCATATTATTTGCTCAACCAGAGCGATCCGGAACGAGCGAGTTTTAGGCCGTGCTCACCGTCGTCTGAGCATTCCGTTCTCGCCGGTACCGGGTCCCTTCGTCTTAATCGGAGAAAACCGTGTGCTGGAGAACGAGCCCCGGCAACTGCGACCGGTTTCACTACAGCAAAAAAAAAGAGTGAAGGAGGAACTTCGACCATGGGAGACAAGGGCGGCAAGAAAGGCAAGGATAAGAGCCAGAAACAGAATAACAAAAAGCAAAAACAGAAAGACAAGGACAAAATCGACAAGCAGCCAAAGAGCAGATTGTCGCCGTAACCACGCCGTCAGCAGTGGAGGATGGCTTCATATCACGGCTTTTCCCATCACCGCAATACATATCAGATGCCAAATAACGACACCGCATCTTGTGTGAGAGGGGAAAAATCGGAACGCAGGATTCCCTGCTTGGAAATAAACAAGAGGTGGGACGGGAAAACTCTGTCGATAACACCGGCTCGGCCGACTCCTTTATCAGCAGGGATTGCGCTGCACTGCTTTGAGAGATGAACGCTCTCGGCCAGTCGACAGAGCAATCAGGATTTGTGGATATTGAGCTTGACCATACGGGCGCGCAGGGTGCTCCGGTCCAGCCCGAGAATTTCTGCGGCACTGTTCTTCCCGCTCACCTTCCAATTGGTCTGTTCGAGCACCCGGAGGATATGGTTTCTCTCCACCGCTTCCAGCGTATCCGTACCGGTAGAGAGATACCTGGGTGGTTTCCTCAACTGATCGGCAAGGTGCAGTTTGGGGCCCGATGAGTTGATTACCGCCCGCTCCAACACGTTTTCCAGTTCCCGGATATTGCCCGGCCAGCGATAACTCTGCAGCTCTCCCATGACACTGGTGGAAATATGGGTGATATTCTTGCCCATCCGTTTGGCGATCTTTTCGACGTAATATTCCACCAGCTGGGGGATATCATCCAGTCGCTCCCGCAGCGGCGGCATGGTGATCGGAAAGATATTCAGCCGATACCAGAGATCCTCGCGAAAGCCCCCCTTCCGGACCTCCTCCTCCAAGTCGCGATTGGTTGCCGCAATAATCCTGACATCGACTTTTTTCGTATGTGAGCCGCCCAACCGTTCAAATTCCCCGTCCTGGACCACTCTCAAGAGCTTTGCTTGCAGCTCGATCGGTAATTCTCCGATTTCATCGAGAAAAAGAGTAGCGCCGTCGGCGACTTCGAAGCGCCCGAGATGTTTGGTCTGGGCGCCGGTGAAGGCCCCTTTCTCATGACCGAACAACTCACTTTCGATCAGGTTGGCGGGAAGAGCGGCACAGTTGACCTTGATCAAAGGCCTGCTCTTGCGCAGACTCAGGTTGTGGATGGCTCGAGCGACCAGCTCCTTGCCGGTACCGGTCTCGCCCAAGACCAGGACGGTGGTGTCGCTACCGGCGATCTGCTCAACCTTGTAGAGGACATATTTGAGGCCATCACTGTGCCCGACGATTTTCTCGTGGTTGTATTCCAGCTTGATCTCTTCCCGCAGATAGATCGTTTCCGCCTCAAGCTGGGCCTTCAGCGTCTTGATTTCAGCAAGGGCCCTTTCTGCCGCGTCTTTTTCTTTCTCGGCTTCTTCCTTGGCAACGATGAGCTCAGCCGTCCGCCTGGTTACCAGTTCCTCCAGATCTTTCTTCTGATCCCCCCGCTCGGTCACATCCTCGATCGCCAGAAGGATCAGTTCGGGTTGGCCTGTTTTGTGAAAGATCCGCCTGGCGTTCAAGTGCATGACCTTGCGGCCGATGGTCTCGAAGATATGTTCCACCTCCAGGTCGTCGAAGGCCACATTCTGGGTCAGGTCTTTTTCCAGTAATTTCCTTAGCTTGGGAATATCCCATTGGCGGTTGCCTAGATTGAAAATCACCTCGCCCTCGGTCTCCTCCGGATTGACGTCGAAAGTCTGGTAGAAGGCACGATTGGCTTTTACCACCTGCAGATAAGAGTCGAGGAAGACCAGCGGTTCGCGAATCGAATCGAGGATGTTGCCGAAGACCTTAAATACAATCTGTAACCGCGCTGATCCGTTTTTATCTTTGTCTACGATATGGCCCATTGGTTCCAGATAGCTGATTACTTTTCGTGGGGGACAAGCACAAGACGATCGGCAATGACCCGAGAAGATACCGGGAAGAACAGATACGCTTCATTTTATCATATGGCTCGGGGTTCTTTAAGAGATGATTCTGTGTAGTTTTTTCTTTGCTTCAGAATGACCGGGACAACTGCCGGTAAATGCCGGACGGGTCTGCCGGTATTCAACAGCGCAGGTAATTTCTCCGTCACCGCAGGACCCAGCCGGACGATTCTTCTTCCCGTGCCACCCGCCCGTCTTCACGTTATGAGAGCATGGCCTTGTGCAACAAGGTATTGACGGCATCGACACCGAGATCCCCGGCATTGCCCGTAGCATACCAGAGCAGTGACCGGCGCCGCCCTCTTTTCCGGCACGTCTGTACCCAAAAGGCAATCACAGTCGCGATAATCACCTGACCCCGGAAATATGGAGCTCACATATCTTCCGGTAATGGTAACCATAGGTGGACAACGTTATCACCGTCGTCATCAGCCTGGAGCTTCGACCCAGGGTCCACAGCAGCAGACACCGGCAGTGAAATCGTTCCTTGCCGAGAAAATCAAGCTGGAATGCCGAGCGAAAAAAGACAGAAAGCGGTGCGGTTGAGCAGCGAAAAGGCAGAATTCTTGCCGACAGAACTAGGTAAGCGTCCAGAACGTATCGGGAATTATAAAATAAAGAAGGAAATTTTTCATATCGTCAACATTCTTCCCG
>CAZUJZ010000109.1:0-12433 GCA_964620665.1 uncultured Desulfofustis sp.
ACGAGAGGACCGGAATGGACGAACCAATGGTGATCCAGTTGTCGCGCCAGCGGCATTGCTGGGTAGCTACGTTCGGCAGGGATAACCGCTGAAAGCATCTAAGCGGGAAGCCCACTCCAAGATAAGATACCCCATGGCTGTAGTGGCCATCTGAAGGCACGTCGGAGACGACGACGTTGATAGGTCGGGTGTGGACGCGTGGTAACACGTGGAGCTTACCGATACTAATGTGCCGTGCGGCTTATCCATATCAGTTTGACAGAGGACGGAAGACAGAGGACAGAAACCTGCCCTCTTCTTCCGGACTCTGGTCTTATCCTGATTAGACAGCTGCTGTTGTTGCTCTACTATTCAATTATCGCTGTTTTATACCCACTTTTCGGTGGTCATAGCGAAGAGGTTCCACCCGTTCCCATTCCGCACACGGTCGTTAAGCTCTTCTGCGCCAATGGTACTGCACGGGCAACTGTGTGGGAGAGTAGGTCGCCGCCGAATTCTTTATAAAAAAAAGGGGACAGACCCGTTTTAAAACGGGTCTGTCCCCTTTTTTTTTGATCGCCAGAGATTATTCGGCTGCGTCTCTACCGAGATCAAAAGCCTTGAGGTTTATTGCAATAAATGCCGGCTTCGTTTTTTCCCTGATTGCCGCGCGGAAGGTCTCGACGGGAATATTCGCGGCTCCGCATTGGGCCAGTGCGCCCAGCATGACCATGTTCATCGCCACGGGGGATCCCGCTTGAACCGCCAGCGAGAGGGCATCAAAGGCGATAAGTCTTTGCACGCGACCAGCCAGCAGTGCCATGGCGGCCCCGATGTCGGGATAGCTGTCCTGACCCATGGCCACGGTAAAAGGGGGCTGGGGTGCGGTGTTGCTGATAATGATGGTGTGGCCGCTGCATTTTTGCGCCGCCCGTATTGTTTCCGAGGGCTCGAAACCGAGCAGCACATCGGCTTCGCCATCGGCAATGCAGTAACCGCTGCCTTCTCCGAGCAGGACCATGGACTCAACCACGCCTCCACGCTGAGCCATACCGTGAAATTCCGACATGCGCGGCGCGATTCCGGCGGCAGCCGCCGCCTCCCCCAGCAGACGGGCGGTGAGAATATTGCCCTGCCCTCCTACCGCTACGAGCATAATGCGTGTTGTATTCATCGCTTGCCCTCCCTTCCCTGCATAGGCAGGATGGCATTTTCCGGGCAGATCTGCGCGCACAGCGTGCAACCGGTGCACCGTTCAGGATCTATTGCCACCCTGCCATCGCTGACGAAGAAAGCCGGGCACGCTATCGTTTCCACGCATGTCCGGTGATCGCGGCACTTTACCGGGTCCACTTTAAATGGCCGCCTTTTCCGGTGGTCCGGCACGGTCCGGTCATGTAACGGACAGGGGGCGTGAGCGATAAGAACCGATACCCCGCGGTGGCCGTCCAACTCATGAAGGGCCTCGACGGTCTTGCGATAATGAAAGGGATTGACCGTGATTACCTTTTCCACCCCCAGCCCCGCTACCGCCCGCTCGATGGATATCGGGTTGCGGTCAAGATCCTGGTGAGCGAGGTCGACGCCGGGGTGCGGCTGATGACCGGTCATGCCCGTCGTGCCGTTATCCAGTACAACGAGGAGAAAGTCGTGCTTGTTGTAGACAGCGTTGGCCAAGGGGGACAGGCCGCTGTGGAAGAACGTGGAGTCGCCGATAAAGGCCACCACCTTTTTCCCCGTGGCGCGTGAGAAACCGCCCGCCGTCCCCACGCCGGCACCCATGGCGATCAAAAAATCGCCCATGCGAAGCGGTGGCAGCAGGCCGAGGGTGTAACACCCGATATCCGAGGGATAGATCGCGTCATCGCCAAATACGGCCCGCACCGCTCCATAGGTGGCGCGGTGTGGGCAGCCGGGGCACAGGTTGGGCGGGCGTGCCGGAACAGTGGGCAGATCGTCGGTTCGAATCGGGACAGCGGGCGAAAACGGCAGCTCGAAAAAGGTCGCGAGCACCTGTTTGACCAGCGACGGGTTGAATTCATACAACCTGGAAAAGAGCGCTTCACCCTTGCCCTCGATCGGCAGGGTCAAACCGATCTTCTGCGCACTGTTGCGCGCCGCCTCTTCCAGGTATGGCTCGCCTTCCTCTGCAACCAGTACTTTTTCGCACCCCTCCAGGAATCGTTGCATCATTTTTTCCGGGTAGGGATGGGAGAAGCCGACCCGCAAAACACGGCACCGCTCGAAAATACCAAGCTCGCCCAAGGCGTCGCTGACATAGCCATAGCTTACGCCATTACAGATGATGCCCCACCGGCCATCGCCTTCAATCCGATTCCAGGGGCTCTCGTCGGAAAGCGTTGCCGCTGCCCCTATTTTTTCGAGCAACTTGGGGTGGAGATTGCGGGATACGGACGGGATGCAAACATATTGAAAAGGATTTTTGTTGAATTGCCCCCGGGTCACCCTTGGACGCAGCGGACCGAAGGTCACCATGCCGCTGGAGTGGTTGATCCGTGTCGTCGTCCGCACGATTACCGGCAACTTGAGCTTCTCGGAAAGTTCAAACGCGTACACCGTCATTTCCTTGGCTTCAGAAACCGTGGAAGGCTCCAGAATCGGCAGTCCGCTGAGTTTGCCGTACCAGCGCGAGTCCTGCTCGTTTTGACTGGAAAACATGAAGGGGTCGTCGGCGACGACGAGGACCAGGGAACCGGTGATCCCCGTGTACGCCAGGGTCATCAAGGCATCGGAGGCCACGTTGAGGCCCACATGTTTCATGGTGACCATGGTCCTGAGACCGCACATGGCAGCGCCCGCAGCCATCTCCAGGGCCACCTTTTCATTGACGCTGTATTCGAAATAGAGATCGCTCTCCCGCGCGATCTGGAAAAACTGCAGGGCGATCTCGGAAGAAGGTGTACCGGGATAGGCTGCGGCAAAAGCAATGCCGGCTTCAAGCGCCCCCCTGGCAATGGCTTCGTTACCCAAGAGCAGGGATTGCCCCCCGATCCGGTCCTGTAATAAACTGTGCATCCCTTATTGCAACTCCTTTCAATCCTCCGTGATCCGGCGCACTTCCTGATCGTCGGCTTCCACCTCGTCACGCATTCGCTGGCGATATTGCTTGAGGCTGTCGTTTAGTTCACTGTCGGACAATGCCAGGATCGCAACGGCCAACAGAGCGGCGTTCTTGGCCCCGGCCTTGCCGATGGCCGTGGTCCCCACCGGGATTCCCGCCGGCATCTGGACAATGGAGAGCAGGGAGTCAAGACCGCCGAGATCAGAAGTGGCCATGGGCACGCCGAGAACCGGCACCGTGGTCAGCGCCGCCAGGACACCACCGAGGTGGGCAGCTTTGCCTGCCGCTGCGATAATTACTTTTATGCCTCGTGCTTCGGCGCCGGTTGCAAGCTCATGGGCGCGATCCGGTGTCCGGTGTGCGGAGATCACGCGCACCTCGTGGGGTACCTTGAACTCGGCCAACACCCTGGCGCTTTCCTTCATCACGTCGTAATCGGACTTGCTGCCCATGACGATGGTTACTATCGGAGATGGTTCTGCTGCCGGTGTCATGTTAGTAGACCTCCGCGAGAAACACATTTGTCTGTCGGACCTTGCCGGCAAAGGCCGCCAATTCGGCCGGGGCCTCGTCAAGGACTTCCACCTCTTCCTGATTGCGCACGGCGGTCATGGATGGCACATGCTTGCCCGCCTCAATGGTGACTCCCTCCACCAAGGATTGATGCAGGACAACAACGCCATGTTTCAGGGTCGAATTGAACACCACACTCTTGAAGCCGATAAAACAACCTTCTCCCACATCGCACGGACCGTGTACCACAGCCCCATGGGCCAGGGACGCGCCCCTGCCGATAAAAACGGGAGATCCGCCCAGGGCATGAATAATCACCCCGTCCTGGATGTTGACTTCGGATTCGATGACAATTGCTTCCACCTTTCCTTCCGGGCATGGCTCATCCGCTCGAATGACGGCATTGGGTCCGACAAAGACCTTTTCACCGATCCGAACATTGCCGATGATGACGGCCGACGGGTGAACATACGCGGTTGGATGTACGTGGGGCTTATCCCCGGCATGATTTCTCTGGATCATGTTCGCTTGCTCCTCTGCTCTTGAGTTGTTAAGCGGCGCAAAGCCTCTTGATTTTTTTCGCAGTCCCCCTGCCGCAAAAACGAAACGCTGCCGGGGAAACTCTTTCGGCCAAAAAAAAAGGCCACTGCTCGTAGGGTATACGAGCAGTGGCCTTATCTTTATCACGCACCCTTCAACGGTTTGAAGGGGTCGATTTAACGCTAAGGTATTGTTTTGTCTTTCCGACCCCTCGAACAAGAAGTGTTTCGCTGCGCACCTTTTGTTCCGACAGATCGAGTTGATTTATACATTAATGCAGCGGTCTTTGTCAAGCAAAACGGGGATTCGACGACCAGGACAGCGAAGACACCAAAGAGAAGATGATCACCCGTTCGCCCGTGATGGTGCTGATGTCAGTATGCAGGCTCTTCACCTTCACCCCTACGATTTTCTCCACCGCCTCTTCAAGCAGCGGGCGGCCCTGCTCCAGCAGTGCGATCCGAAGGCGTTTGACAAGTTCTCGTCCGTCCTTGTTCTCGGTTCCCTCGGCCAGCTTGAGTTCGGCCTTTGTCAGGACGTTTCGCAGCCTCACCAGCACCAGATCATCCATGATGTAGGTCTTGGTTTCCAGCGGGCCCCGGCCCATGAACTCTTTTTCGAACCTGATGACGGCTTCGCAGATTTCCGCTTCCAGTTGACCTTTGGTCCTGCTCTTCATGTGGTCCCGTTGAGAAATGAGATTAGTGCCACACACTATCCCCGTGGCCATCACGGTCAATACCTCTTTGGTCTTTATCATGTTCTTAAAGAGAATTCCCGTAAAAGCGGAGATGAGAGGACCTTCAATCCGGGTCTCACGTTTTGCAATGAAGCCGTACACGATTCACATCCTGTTGCTGTTCTGACCCAAACATAATTGTATTGAAACGAAGATCAAACGATCGTCATCTATGGTCGTTCATTATGAAAGAAGCGGAAAACACAGACAGTGTCTTTCAAATGAACGATCACATGAACATACCCTCAGGTAACAACGTCAGCGAGCGACAGACCCAGATTGAAGATCTGGTCCGCCAGCGCGGATTTTGCAGTATCGACAGTCTCGCCGACCACTTTCAGGTATCCCCGCAAACCATCAGGCGCGACGTCAACCAGCTGTGCAGCAGGGGGATTGCCCAGCGCCGCCATGGTGGAGTGCAGCGTTTCTCCGGCGCCGCCAATCTCGCCTACGCCCGACGTCAGATTCTGCAAGTCGGCAGCAAAAACGCCATTGCCGACTGCGTCTGCGATCACATTCCCGACGGGGCCTCCCTGGCCATCGGTATCGGTACAACTCCTGAGATCGTCGCCCGCCGCTTGCTCGGCCACCGAAACCTGCGCATTTTCACCAACAATCTCAATGTCGCGATGATTGTCTGTGCCAATCCAACCTTCGAGGTGACCATTGCCGGAGGACGATTGCGCAACGAAGACCGCGATGCGGTCGGTTCGAACGCCGAGGCCCTGTTCAGCGCCTACAAGGTCGATATCGGTATCTACGGCGTTGCCGGGGTCGACGATGACGGCACCCTCCTTGATTTTTACGAAGAAGAAGTCGCTGGCCGCCAGGCCATCAGACGCTGCAGCCGCACTACCTTCCTGGTCCTTGACCACACCAAATTTGACAGGACAGCCCATGTTCGAGGGGGACATCTTACCGAATCAACCAAAGTATTCTGCGACCGCCTGCCCTCACCTCGAATCATCCGCATGCTGTCCAGCTCCGAGGCGACATTGGTCGTCCCCGAAGGGAACCGTCAAACATGAGCCGACTACGGATTACCAAATTGGCAAAAACGTGGGGCGACATCACCGCGCTCGATAACGTCACCTTCGAGGTGCCGGAAGGGACCCTGACCGTTCTACTTGGTCCTTCCGGCTGCGGGAAATCAACGATTCTCCGGATCATCGCAGGGCTCGAAGACGCCGATACCGGAACCATCGAAATCGGCGAAACCGATGTAACCTTTGTTGATCCAGCTCACCGCGGGGTCTCCATGGTCTTTCAATCCTACGCTCTTTTTCCCCATCTGAATATCAGGGAAAATATTTTGTTTGGCCTCAAAGTTCGCGGTGTTTCGCCCTCTGAGAGAACGGCTCGCCTCGAAGAGGCCGCCCGGATGGTCGGTCTTGCCGAATTGCTGAACCGCAGGCCATCGCAACTGTCCGGCGGCCAGCGACAGCGGGTGGCATTGGCACGGGCCATTGTCTCGCGACGACCGGTCTGCCTGATGGATGAGCCGCTGTCAAATCTCGACGCCAAGCTCCGTGCCCAGATGCGCGACGATATTCGTACCCTCCAGCAGAAACTCGGCTTGACGATGGTCTACGTCACCCACGATCAAATCGAGGCCATGGCTATGGCCGACCATGTTGTATTGCTGCAAAACGGCACCATCGAACAAACCGGCAGCCCGCGCGATCTTTACGAACAGCCGGCCACGGTCTTTGCCGCTCGCTTTATCGGCTCTCCACCGATGAACGTTCTTCCCTGTTCAGCGCTGGATGAACAAGGAGAAACACGTCCCCCTTCCCCCGGGCTGCATCAGCCGCACGGGCAAATGCTCGGGATCAGACCCGAAGACATCCGCCCGGTAAGCAACGGCCTGAGCGGTCGGGTCGTCTCATCCGATTATCTCGGCGCCGAAACCTTGGTCCGCCTTGTTTGGCAGGACCACCTTGTATACATGCGCACCACGGAAACTGCCCGAATAGAACCGGGATCAACTCTACAGTTCGGCTGGGACCCCCGCTCGGCACACTATTTCGATGACCGGGGAACCCGGCTGATGGCCAAGGCTTGAACGGATCTTGTTCAGAATGAAAACCAACGCCTGAAACACCAACACCAAAGGAGCACCTATGAAAACGATGAAGATGTACCTGCTATCGATCATGTCGATCGCATTGTTCACCTCCGCGGCAGCCGCCGTCGAGCTGACGATGTATTACCCGGTGGCGGTCGGAGGGCCGCTGACTCAAGTCGTCGACTCCATTGTCGCCGATTTCATGGAGGAAAATCCAGACGTCACGGTGAATGCGATTTATGCGGGAAACTACAACGACGCCCGCATCAAGGCATTGGCGGCGCTCCAGGGCGGCCAGCCGGCCCAATTGTCTGTTCTGTTCTCCATTGACATCTATGACCTGATCGAACAGGACGCCATCGTAGCTTTTGACGATGTCGTCGAATCAGCGGAAGAAAAGGCCTGGCTTGACTCCTTTTACCCCGGCCTCATGGAAAATGGGAAAACCGCCGGCAAAACCTGGGGTATCCCGTTTCAACGCTCTACCATCGTCATGTACTACAACAAAGACGCCTTTCGCGAAGCCGGACTCGACCCGGACAAGCCGCCGCAGACCTGGGACGAGCTGGAGGCGATGGGCAAACAGCTGACCAAAGCCGACGGTTCTCGCTGGGGCATCATGATACCTTCAACGGGCTATCCGTATTGGATGTTCGGTGCCCTTGCCATCCAAAACGGTCAGGTACTGATGAACAGCGAGGGAGATACCACCTATTTCGACGCTCCGCCGGTTGTCGAGGCCCTGCAGTTCTGGCATCGCCTCGGCAATGAGTCCGGTGTCATGCCGAAAGGCACCATCGAGTGGGGCACCCTGCGACAAAATTTTCTCGAGGGGAAAACGGCGATGATGTGGCACTCCACCGGCAATCTGACCGCCGTCAAAGAGGCCGCCGCCTTCGACTTCGGCGTGGCCATGCTGCCCGCCAACAAACGGCCGGGCTCACCCACCGGCGGCGGCAACTTTTACCTGTTCAAGAAAGCGACTCCTGAGGAGCGAAAAGCCGCGCTGCGCCTGATTCGTTTCATGACCGCCCCGGAGCGCTCTGCACAATGGTCGATCAAGACCGGTTATATGGGCGTCAGCCCTGCCGCCTACCAGACCGATCAGTTGCAGGCTTATGTAAAAGAGTTTCCGCCGGCAGCGGTAGCCCGCGATCAACTGCAGTACGCAACCGCCGAATTGTCCACGTACCAAACCGGCAGAGTGCGCAAGGCCCTTGACGACGCTATCCAGGCCGCGTTGATCGGGGAGAAGTCGCCGCAAGAAGCGATGCAGGAGGCCCAGCAGATTTCAGAGACACTGCTGAAACCGTATCGTTAAAAACATGGAGGGGGGAGGGGCGACAAACGCCCTTCCCCCTGTTACCAACGACGTTGACGACACGGTGCCGATAAGCGGGTCGTCAGCGGCCACGAACCGCCCGGAATATGAGATTCTCAACGCGCACCCGGCACCTCTACGGCTGGCTCATGCTGATGCCTGCCGTAATTCTGCTTATCTCTTTCACCCACTACCCCACTCTGGCGACTATTTACGACAGTTTCTTTGCCAAAGCGACGGCCATCCGCCCGACGCGATTTATCGGCCTGAGCAACTACCAGCGGATGATTGACGATCCGGTCTTCTGGAAAGCGCTGATCAACAATCTCTGGTTCGCCGCCGGCACGATCCCAACCTCGATCACCCTGGCCATGCTCATGGCACTGTTCGTCAACAGCCGGCTGCCTGGTCGGGCATTACTGCGCATGGCCTACTTCACCCCGACCATCCTGCCGATGATCGCCGTGGCCAATATCTGGCTGTTTTTTTACACGCCGGATATCGGCTTGATCGATCAATTCCTCTCCCTGTTCGGCTTGTCCGGTCGCAACTGGCTCGGTGATCCGGCTACGGTATTACCGGCCATTATTGTCATGACCATCTGGAAGGAAGCGGGTTTTTTCATGATATTTTATCTCGCCGCATTGCAGAATATCGCCCCGGAACTTCGTGAAGCGGCCCGCCTGGAAGGAGCCGGCCGCTGGTATTTTTTTCGCCGGGTCCTCTTTCCGCTTCTGATGCCAACGACCCTGTTCGTCCTGATTAACGCCTGTCTCAACGCGTTCAAACTGGTCGACCACCTCTTTATCCTGACCAAGGGCGGTCCCAATAACGCCAGTAACCTGCTGCTCTATTACCTCTTCGAAACGGCATTTTCCTATTTTGACACACCCTATGCCGCCACCCTCACCGTGGTTTTGCTGATCCTGCTGGCGCTCTTGGCGCTCTTCCAGTTTTTTGTGCTTGATAAGCGGGTACATTATCGATGATTCCTCGGTTAAAAAAATCCTTTCTCTCCGGCCGGGCGCTGGAGACTGTGGCGGCCTGGTTACTGGCACTTCTCTGGATTGCCCCGTTGCTCTATGCTTTCTGGGCCGCCTTTCATCCGGCACGGTACGCGGTGCACTTCGATCTCTTTGCCCCCCTGACCCTGGAGAACTTCCGTCTGGCCCTGAGCCAGGCCCCGTTCCCCCGCTATGCCCTGAATACCTTCATGCTCGTCACGATGGTTCTCGCCGCCCAGTTGGTGCTCTGCACTCTTGCCGCCTATGGGTTTGCCGCATGGAGTTTTCGCGGCCAGACGACGGTCTTTTCTTTGGTGCTCATCCAATTGATGATCACCCCGGAGATCCTGATCGTCGAGAACTACAAAACCCTGGTCAATCTCGGCCTGACGGACACCATCCTCGGCATCGGTCTCCCATACATGGCGAGCGCTTTCGGTATTTTTTTATTGCGGCAGACATTCAAGGCAACCCCGAAGGAGCTTGAAGAAGCAGCCCGGCTGGAGGGGTGCGGGCCACTGGGCGTTCTCTGGCGGGTTTACATCCCCCTGGCACGACCCACCTATCTCGCCTATGGCCTGGTATCGGTCAGTCACCACTGGAATAATTTCCTCTGGCCGCTCGTCGTCACCAACTCGGTCACCACCCGGCCGCTGACCGTCGGGCTCGGCGCCCCCGAGTCAGGCGTGAACTGGTCCGTGATCTCCGCGGCAACCCTTCTCTCCGTCGCCCCGTTGCTGATCGCTTTTCTGCTCTTTCAGCGACAATTCGTTCAATCCTACATGCGCGCCGGCATCAAATAAGAAAAGGACCAAAATGGGGACAGACCCCTTTTTTGAGAAAAAGGGGTCTGTCCCCATTTTGGTCCTTTTTTGGTTGTTCAGGATGTGCTGCGGCGTTGTTGCTCTTCCCAGAAGTCGTAGCCGACGTCGCTCAGATTGAAGCGCGGACCGTCGTAGAGGAAATCGTGGAAATGCACGATCACCTGCTCCGCATCGATGAGCACCACCGCATACGCCGGCGGCTCATGACTGCCGGGGATATCGCCGGTTTCGGAAAAATCGAGGCTGACCTGGTGGCTTGTGGCCCGCAGGGTGCTGAACGGTATTCCGCACCAGGAGCCGGCCATCGGTCGATGGACGTGGCCGAAGAAAATATGGCGAATTCTTGAGAAATACGGTTTGAGCCGGGATTTGAACAGCTCTATCTGGACCATGCCGATCCGATCCATCGCCGGTATCCCGACCCGAAACGGCGGGTGATGCATAAACAGGAAAACCGGCTGACCGGGACTCTCTTCGAGTCGCTCGACCAGCCAATCGAGCCGCTGTTCGTCATAGTGGCCGGCATGGGAGCCGGGCGCCGTGGTATCGAGAAAGTAAAGCCGGCCGACATCAGACTCCATCGTGCGCTGATAACCGCCGGCCTGATCATCGACCAGCGCATCCTGAAAAACCTCGTGAAACATGTTCTGCTCATCGTGATTGCCAAGCAGAAGGTGCACCGGCACCAGCGATTGGGCCAGAATCTCGCGCAGGCAGATGTATGCCCGGCGATCACCGAAATGGGTCAAATCGCCGGTAATGACGATTGCCTCGGCATCGGCATGGAGGTAGTTCAGGTCGGCGATACAGGCTTCAAGGCGTTGACAGGGATTAAGTCCGTAGAGTTCCTCGTCACGACCGACCAGATGGGTATCGGTCACATGGATCAGTTTCATTGCGCTCCTCACGGAAAACGCGGGACCGGCTGTCTACCGGTCCCGCTTAAAATGATGAAACGAAGGATCAACTGGTTTTTTTCGGCAACAATTTCTGCACGTCGTCACGCATATCCTGAAGGACGCTGCGCGGCTCACCGGCACGATTGCCGGTAACGATCGAGTTCATATGATCCTTGATCACATCGGTGATCTTCAGGCCGTTCTCCCCCGGAAAGGCGTACCACTTGGTAAGAATCGGCAGTTGTTTGACGGCGGTGTAGTTATTCGGGTTTTTGTCGTAGAAGTCCTTCAGGTAGACTTCGTTGGCTACCCGGTTCGGCGGCATGTAGCCGGTTGTTTTCGCGACAATCGAAGCGCCGAACGGGCCGGTGGCCAATTTCACATATTCCCAGGCGGCCTTTTGCCGCTCCGGGTCGGTGGAGACGATCATCGCCACATTTCCGCCCGCCGGCAAGCGCCCGTCACCGGGCCGGACATCCGGAAAGACATGGGTTTTCAGTGTGAATTTGCCGCCGATCATCTCGGTCGTCTTGGCCAGATCGGAGGTGGACGTGATATGCACGCCGGTCTTGCCGGCGGCAAACGTGGCCCGCGCATCGGGCTGGGAGAGGTTCGGCATGTTCGCCTCGGTGACAAAACGGGCCAGTGTATCGATCGCGAATTGCCCGGCCGGCCCGTCGAAGGCGACCCCTGATTCATCGTCGATGAGCATGCTGCCGCCCTGGGCGAATACCGGTGCCTGCCACAACCAGTTTCCGGTGATATCCCAGACATAGGTCATGCTGTTGATATCCGGTCCCAGATCATCGATCTTTTTGACCAGATCAATGACGCCGTCCCAAGTGGTCGGCAGGTTGTCCGGATCGCCGCCGGCCTGTTGAACCAGATCGAGGTTCCAATAGGTGATCGGCAGGGAAATCGCGAACGGAAGCGCGTAGACCTTGCCGTTCTGGGTGCCGATGTCGAACATCGCCTGGTGAAAGCCTTCCTTCTCGAAATCTTTTTCCGCGGCGATGAAATCATCGAGCGGCACGGCTATCTCGCGGTCGACCAGGATGCGCACCCGGTTCAGCCCCTGGAACGTAACATCGGGCAACTGGCGGGTGACCGCCTCCCGCAACACCTTCTGGGTGGCCTCTTCATACGAATCGTAGGCGGCGCGAAACGTGACCGTGATATCGGGATGCTGCTTGGTGAATTCCGCGGCGATCTGCCGATGGGTTTCGTTGAACAACTCCCCGTAAGGATATTGAACGACGATTTCGGTGGCGGCCTGCACATTCGGCAGGACGGTCAGGCTCGCCAGTGCGGCGGCTGCAAGTAATTTTTTCAACATGTCATACTCCTTGTTTTTTTTGCTTATTTAATGCCGGTCAGGGCGATGCCCTCGATGAACCGGCGCTGGGCAAACAAAAAGGCGACGACCAGGGGCGCGATAATGATGGTCGCCGCCGCCATCAGGGG
>CAZUJZ010000110.1:0-12280 GCA_964620665.1 uncultured Desulfofustis sp.
AGTTTGGGCGAAAAGATTGTTTTGCAAATGGCTCATCTGATTTTTGTTTCAATCCAGAAGACATATGACTGCCCCGGCGATATGTCGGGGCAGTTCGCTCCGCGCCATGTCCGCCTCGTAATCCAGACCCATTGTTTCCCGGTGAAAAAGTGCCGGATGATGATCACTGCTTGAAGTTTTTGCACCGACCTACATTTTTCCCCTGATGCGTGCCGGCAGCTGCCGAAGATCAGAGTCGATCCCTATCATGATCGGCAGCAGAAACAGCAGCACAAAACTTGCGAAAAGAAGGCCGAAGGCCAGGCTGACGGCCATCGGAATAAGAAAGCGAGCCTGGAGGCTGTTTTCGAGAAGCATAGGCAACAGAGCCAGGCTGGTTGTCATGGTAGTCAGCAGAATGGGGCGGAAGCGGCGCCGGACTGCCAGGATTACCGCTTCCACATAGTTCAGCTCCCCTTCCTGCCGCTGCCGGTTGTAGAAATCAATCAAAATCACGGAATCATTGACGACCACTCCCGTTAAGGCGACCATGCCGAATATCGAGATGAAGGAAAGATCAAAGCCCAGCAGCAGATGGCCGAGCAGGGCGCCCACCAGACCAAAGGGAATGACGGCCATAATGATCAGCGGCTGGATGTAGCTTCTCAGTTGTGCGCCCAGCATAACGAAGATGATCAACAGGGCAATGAGCATATTTTTGCCAAGAGAGGCCATATCTTTTCGCCGATCTTCGCTCGCACCGGCAACCCGCGCCGAAAGTCCTGGAAATTCCTGTAGGAGATCGGGGATGTCCTCAGCCATGACGAGATTCAGCACTTCGTTGGGGGTGGTACGCTGTTCATCAACGTCGACGCTGACATTGGCAACCCGCTGGCCATCCACCCGCATGATTTTCGCGTAGGCCCGCTGCTCACTGATAGTCGCCATCTCGGTGATTGGGGCTCGGACCCCCTCCGGAAGCATGATCCTGAAATCATACAGAGCAGACATCCGTTCGCGCGCCCATTTCGGATAACGCACCATCACCTTCACCTCTTCACGCTCTCGCTGTATGCGCTGGGCTTCATAACCGTAGAAGGCATTTCGCAGCTGCCGGCCGATATCGCCCGGCTGCAGACCGGCGGCCATACCTTTTGATGTCAGTTCGAAGACATATTCGAGTTTACCGGCTTTGAGGGTATCGGCGATCTCACTCACCCCTGTCATGCTGCGCATTATCTCCTGCAAGCGGTCGACGGCCTCAGAGAGCACATCGACATCCTTATGGGCGAGCTCGATCACGATGTCCTCTCCGGCCCTGACCAGGCTGCTTTCATAGAAAAGCTCATCTGCATTGGGAATCGTACCAACCGCCTTCTCCAGCTGCAGCTCAATCTCTTTGGCAGAGATCGAGCGCCGGGGGGAGTCGATCAACTGGATGCGCAATTCGGTGCGATTGCTGGTCGTTGCTCCACCTTTCTGTGACGCCACCGGTCTCTGTTCCGCGAAAAGAGAGCCGATAATTATCGAGGTGCTTTTAAAAAGATCCTTGCCTGCCTCGTCCTGCAGATCCCGCCGTACCGACTCCGCTGCCTCCAGGATCCGTTCGGCATGGGCTTCGGTCACCTCAAAGGGTGTACCCACCGGCATAATCAGGGTGGCGCCCACCTGATCCCCTTCAATCTGTGGGAAGAAAATAAAACGGATGATATCACCCCGAATCAGACCGAAAATGATAAAAAACATGGCAATAAAGAGGGCAAGCACAGCATAGCGCACCCCGATGGCTTTACGCAGCAGGGGCAGGAAGAATTCATCCATGAAATGGAACAGATTTTCATTGAATTTTCGGCTGATTCGGGAAACGATACCGCGGCTCCAGCGAGTGGACGAGGAAAGGTGGACCGGCAGGATGGTAAATGCCTCGGCCAGCGAGACCAGAAGAATGCTGATCACGAAAAGAGGGATGGGCCGCATGATCTGCCCCAGGGTTCCGGTCGTAAATGCCAGCGGAGCAAAGGCGGCCATCGTGGTCAGCACCCCGATGGTGACCGGCGCACGCACCGATTTCACACCACTGAGTGCTGCATCGGCATCCCTTCTGCCTGCCTCCTGTTCGGAAAAAATGGACTCTCCGGTGACGATGGCATCATCAACCACAATGCCAAGAACGATGATCAGGGCAAAAAGCGTAATCATATTGAAGCTCATCCCGAAAAGATAGACAATCAGCAGCCCTCCCAGAAAGGAAATGGGAATGCCGAGACTGGTCCAGAAGGCCAGCTTCAGATCGAGAAAAAGAAGAAGTACCAGAAACACCAGGGCGTAGCCCAGCAGGCCGTTGCGCAGCAGGAGGTTCATCCGCTGCTTGAGGATTACCGTCTGGTCCTCGAGAATATCGAGCCGGATACCTTCCGGCAGTCGCACCTCCTCGAGAAAGTCGAGCACAGCTCCTTCCACTGCCAGGGAATCCTGCGCTTCGCTACGCGAAACTTCTATGAAGATAGCCGGTTCGCCATTATAGCGGGTAATCAGATTGTCGTCCTCGAAGCCATCGACGATATCGGCAATATCCTCCAGGTGAAGCAACGAGCCGTCCGGCCGACTCCTGACGACCATGTCGGCAAAGTCTTCTCCGGCATACCCCTTTTCCTGGACGCGCAACAGGATGTCACCGGCTGCCGATTCAACCGTTCCGGCAGGAATGTCCAGGGACCAGTTGGCAACTGTTGCGCCAACCTCCTCCAGTGTCAGATTATGACGGCGCAGATTTTCTTCCGTTATCTCGATGGAAATTTCATAGTCCCTGTCGCCGTTGAGGTTTACCAGAGAGATGCCGTCGATCCTCAGCATGTCGTCTTTGATCCGCTCCGCCCAGCGCTTCAGGGTCAACTCCGGCACACTGCCATGGAGAACCAGCGTGATTACGGCCGGCTGGGACTTGACCACGGTTACAATCGTCTCTTCGGCATTCTGCGGTGGAAAATCAACAAGTTGATCCACCTCATTCTCAACGTCATCGAGTACCTCGGTGATATCGACGAATTCCTCCACTTCCACGGTGACCACGCCGACATTTTCCTGGGCCACGGCTGTCACCTGTTTGACGCCTTCGACCCCGAAAACCACCTCTTCAAGGCGCCTGGTAATTCCGTCTTCCACTTCGTTTGGCGTGGCTCCGGGATAGGGAACACTGATGGTAATGGTGCGCGGGTCAATGGAAGGAAATAACTCCACGCGCATATTTAACAGCGCCAAGATGCCGCCGGCGACAAGAAAGACCATCAGCAAATTGGCTGCCACATGATTGCCGATGAACCACGCAATGAAACCGGCATCGGAGGGCGGGCTATTCCTGCCGGCCATCGTTTGCTTCCCTGTGTTCTTTTTTGTTTTTCATGCGTACCGGTGTCCCATCGGTTGCTTCCGGCAGATTGCCACGTACCACCTTGATGGTTGAACCGTTGCTTTCCGCCACTACCGCTTCTCGGGTTATCTGAATGATGGTCAACTTCAGCAGACGAAGCCTGTTCTCCGGAGTAACGGTCCAGACACTGCTATCCTGCTGCAATGCATCAAGAGGCAGAAGCCAGACATTGTCTCTGGTGGGACCCATGAATTCTACGCTGACGAACACATCCGGAACCAGTGCGACATCCTGCTTCTTGAGTCCCAGAAAAATACGGTTCATCCGAGTCTGTGGATCGAGATCGCTCCCAACCCGCTTAACAAAGGCGGGAATGGTGGCTTCTTCGAGATATTCACCGGTCACGGTGATGACGGGTTCTTCGCTTTCCAGCAACCATGCCAGTTGTTGTTCTTCAAGGGGAACGACGATCTCGATGCTTTCGAGACCGTAAGCCCTGCCATACGGCTGACCGGCAACGACATACTGCCCTACCTCCGCGTCGAATTCGCTGATTCGCCCCGTGAAAGGCAGCCGATATTCGGTACGCGAAAGATCCAGCCGGGCTCTTTCAAGCTGCGACTGTGCCGCGTCCAACGCGGATCGGGCAGCTTCCAGCTGGGGCTCCTCGCCCACCAGCGGAGGGACCGGTTGTTCCGGATGGAGTTCCGACCATTCAGCCGCCGCCGTCGCCGAACGGGCTTTCTGCAACAGAAACTCGGCTCGGGCCCGGGTCACTTCGGCCCGCGCTTGCTTGAGCGCCAAGTTGTAGTCCTTTTTGTCAATCCGAAAAAGCCCGGTGTCGGCGGTAAACATGCCGCCGGCAAAAGCGTTATCGTCGATTGCAACAATGCGGCCGCTGACCTGGGGCACAATCTCCGCATATGCCCGCACCTGCGCTGTCCCCGTGGTACTGAAGCGGAGACGATATGACTGTGGTTCCACGGCCACTGCCTGCACCACCAG
This sequence comes from uncultured Desulfofustis sp., assembly GCA_964620665.1. Classification (GTDB taxonomy): domain Bacteria; phylum Desulfobacterota; class Desulfobulbia; order Desulfobulbales; family Desulfocapsaceae; genus Desulfofustis. The sequence goes on from CAZUJZ010000110.1 coordinate 4,352, forward strand.
TTCCAGCTCTCCCGCCGTTGTCTCGATCTCCGGCTCCATCTGCAAGGAGGAGAGAATACGAGAGAGCAGGAATGCGCCACCGATTAACAGGACAACAACCGTCAGTTGGAGCCAACCATTTGATTTATTACGCTTATGTGTACTCTTTCCGGCACTCATCTCGCCTGACAATATTTTTACTTTGCACGCCCAAAGACACGTGGCTGACAACGTCTCAATCGTTTTTCTCTTGGGGCAGATCAACGGGTATAAGCTCCGGCTGCCGGTCAAGCCAATCTCCACCAAGCGCCAAATAGAGGGCAATGCGGTTATTCCAGGCCGCCTGGCCGACCAACACATATTCCTGCTCCGCCTCGAAGCGTCGGCGCTCAACGGCGAGCACGTCCAGCAGAGGCACCAGCCCACTGCGGTATTGCTCTGTTAACCGCTGTGCAGCCGTGCGTGTATTCTGCAAACGATCTTCCAGGTGATCGAGCTGCTCGGATAAATATCGGCCGTTGCTCAAGGCTGTCTCCACTTCCGCAAGCGCCGTCAACACATTTCCTGCGTAGGCGGCGGCCATCTCCCGCACCTCCGCTTCCTGTAATTTGATATTGGCACGAAGCCTGCCGCCCTGGAATAAACGCACCATGATGTCCCCGGCAACAGCGCCGAAAAGATGAGTGCTGCCAAAGAATGAACTGAGTTCGTCGCCGCGCAGACCGATCGACCCGGTCAGGGTCAGATCCGGATAGAGGTCGGCCACGGCCACCCCGACCTGCTCGACTGAAGCCGCAAGACGAAGCTCATTGGCCCGCAGATCAGGCCGACGATCAATGAGTTGCGCTGGCAGACCGGCCGGTACGCTTCCCGGTGGCTGCAGCGGCGGGATGTGAATTTCCTCCGCTGTCGTTTTTCCGGGTGGGCGTCCCAGCAGAACATCGAGCAGGTGCAATTCTTCCTTGAGCCGACGCCGCAAATCCGGTATCCGCGAGGTTACCGCGGCCAGATTCTCGCGGGCAAGATGGACATCGGTCACGCCGGTTCCCGCAACCCCCCGGCGATAGCGACGTTCGACGATATTCAACGTCGCCTTTCGATTTTCTTCAGCCTCCCGGGCCACATTGATCCGCTGCTGCAAGGTGGCCGAAGAGATGCGGCGCCGTGCCAGTTCCGAGATCAGGGAATGGATCAGGGCTTCGGCATTGGCCAGGGAAGCCAGATAATTCAGACGAGCGGCGGCGCTGCTGCGTTCCAGCCCGCCAAAAAGATCGACCTGCCAGCTGGTACTCAAGCCCGCCTCGAGCTGGGTAAAATAAACGTGCCCGGTTTCGCTTCCCTGAAGCTGCGTGCCGGCGCCGTCGAAGGGCTGTCCGGTTCCTGTTTCCGCGGTTTCGAAGGCTGAAACACCCGTGTCAATGCCCTGAAACCTCCTCGAAGCAGAACCGGAAGCGGAAAGGCTGGGAAATCTACTTCCTCTGGCGATCCCCAGCTGTGCCCAGGCCTGCCATATGCGTGCCGCAGCTTCCTTGAGCTGGAGATTGTCGGCAAGAAGGAGTTCGACGGACTCGTCCAGCCAGGGATCGTTCATTCGACGCCACCAACGGCTGAATTGCTTCCCGGAGATGAATTGGTTTTCTGTATCGGGTGCATTGTAAAATGTTGCCAACCCGCTCACGGGAGTCTCCATTTCCTGATAATCCGGCCCCATCGTGCAGGCCGTGATCAGCGTCAAAAACAAAATCACTCCCCCGACAAGTTTCAGCATGAGATCCATAACGGGTCCTAAAAAAAATGAGTCTCTCGACATCGTTGCCGTCGACGCAGGCATCCTATTCGGTGACATCACCTATTATGCAAATTGTGATCCTTTCAGCAGGTTTGAGGATCACAAATAGTCTTCTGGACCTGTCTTCTTTTCCTGTCTCAACACGGTCTGTCCGGCAGAAATGAGAAGCCGGTTGCCGGAACTATGTTGAACCCGAGCCTGCTCCCGGCTATCGCCGACCAGACTGTCCGATGTGTTCGGACACGATCCGGAAAATGAGGACGGATAGGAGAGCCGTTGTTTCGGCAGAGGGAAAATCAGGCAACATGTTTTGGCCATGCCTTCGTTGTCAGCGTCGCTGTTTGCAGAGCCAGATTGCCGGCCTGCTGGGTGCTCCCCCCGCCGTCGCTGCAAATGACAACGAAAAAGCGGCGATATGCATTACTGCGGGAGAGTGGCATGGATGTTGTAAAAGCAGAGGGATAAAGAACCGCTCGACGGCATAGGGCGGCAGGCGTCCGCATGGAACATCCAAAAAGAGAAAAGGCGGCTCTTCTTGCCCGCAGAAAAGAAGAATTGATCATGAAAAGTGCTTCATCAGCATCTTTTCGTGGGAGAAGCCCAAAAAATCCAAAACCTGCCCTCGGTGAAACGTCAGGGGCTCTGGTCGAAAAACAGGGAAAGTGAAGTACTGCGGCAAGAAAGAGCGACCAGAGCATATGATCCGGACATATCCTGCTCAAGCCATTGACACCAAACCACAACCTCAGACCAAAGGAGCACACCCATGGCCAGAGAGACAATCGATATTCCGACTTCCATAGATTACCTGTCGATCCTGGACGAAACCGGCAAGGCGGATACCGATTTGGAACCGGATATCAACGACGACCTTCTCAAAGATATGTACCGCTGCATGCTGCTGGCCCGGCGCTTTGATGAACGGATGCTTTCCCTGCACGGTCAGGGCCGCATGGGGACTTTTGCCCCCATCAAGGGACAGGAGGCTTCCCAGGTGGGAGCGGTTGCGGTTTTGCAGGAGAACGACTGGCTGTTTCCGTCGTTTCGGGAGATGGCCGCGGAAATCTGGCGGGGCAAAACCATGGAGAATATCCTGCTCGTTTACACCGGCTATAACGAGGGAGGGCAAATCCCACCGGAAAAACATATCCTTCCGGTATGCATTCCCGTCGGCACCCACCTTCCTTATGCTGCCGGCATGATGTATGCGGCAAAATACCGTAAGAGCGAAGAGGTCGGCATGGTCTTCTTCGGGGACGGCGCCACTTCCGAAGGTGATTTTCATGAAGCGATGAATTTTGCAGCTGTCTTTCAGGTGCCGCTGGTTTTCGTATGCCAGAACAACCAGTGGGCGATATCGGTACCCCGCAGCCGGCAGTCCCGCTCAAAAACCCTGGCCCAGAAGGCACTGGCCTACGGGATGCCGGGCATCCAGGTAGACGGCAACGACATTCTGGCGGTTTACTCGGCAGCCGGAGAAGCCGTGGAGCGGGCACGTACCGGAGATGGCCCGACGATGATCGAGTGTGTCACCTACAGAATGTCCGTTCATACCACTGCCGATGATCCGCGAAAATATCGCAGCGAAGAAGAGGAGGAACAGTGGCGCGGCAAAGATCCGCTGGATCGTTTCCGCTCCTATCTGAAGGGAAGGGATCTGCTCGGGGACGAGAACATCTCGTCCATGGAAGCTGAAATAGAAGAGGAAATCGATAACGCTGTCGATTCCTGGGAGAAAAAACAGAAAACCCCGGTCGGTCCCGCTGCGATGTTCGACCATGTATTTGCCGAACTGCCACCATTTATGAAGGAACAGAAAGCAAATTTCGAAAAGGAGGAATCTTCGCATGAGCAAGCGGACCATGATCGAGGCCATTAACCTGGCGCTGCACCAGGAAATGGAAAAGGATGAGGACGTGATCGTTCTCGGTGAGGATGTCGGTGTGGACGGGGGTGTTTTCCGGGTCACCGACAGCCTCTTCGAAACCTATGGCGAAGAGCGGGTCATCGACACTCCGCTGGCGGAGTCGGTGATAGTTGGGGCGGCGGTGGGAATGGCTTTGTACGGCTTGAAACCGGTGGCCGAAATTCAGTTTTCAGGATTTTCCTCTATGGCTTTCCATCAACTGGAAAGCCATGCCGCCCGGATGCGCGGCCGCAGTCTCGGCGGTTTCACGGTTCCCATGGTGGTTCGTATGCCCTACGGCGGAGGAGTTCGGGCGCTTGAGCATCACTCGGAGAGCAGGGAAGTGTATTACGCCCATACGCCGGGGCTGAAAATGGTTATTCCCTCTACGCCGAGAAATGCCAGAAGCCTTCTGGTAAGCGCTATCCGGGATCCCGATCCCGTGGTGTTCTTCGAATCCAAGGCGGTCTACAGAGCTTTTCGCGAGGAGGTGCCCGACGATGAAGAGAGTTTCCCCATAGGCCGGTCGAGAAAGGTTCGGGAAGGCGGGGATGTGACCATGGTGACCTACGGGGCCATGCTCCAGCCGGTGCTGAAAGCGGTTGACCTGCTGGAGAAGGAGGGAGGTGTAAAGGCAGAGGTTATCGACCTGCTGACCATCTCCCCGCTTGATGACTCTCTGTTTACCGAATCTGCCCGCAACACGGGCCGAGTGGTCATTGTTCATGAGGCGCCGAGGAGTTTCGGGCCGGCGGGGGAAATCATAGCCCGGCTGATCGAAAAATCGTTCTGGTACCTGGAGGCACCCATGGAACGGGTGACCGGCTTCGATGCACCCATGCCGCTCTTTCAGCGGGAAGAGATGTATATACCGAATACGGACAGGATCGTGGCCGCAGTTAAAAGGACATTGAACGCCTGAACATTCCAGGAGAAAATGTATGGACAAGGAATTCAAGCTACCTGATCCCGGGGAAGGTATCCATGAGGCTGAAGTTGTTGAGATACCCGTATCAGAGGGAGATAGTGTCGAAGAAGGCCAATCGGTTATCGTCGTGGAAACCGATAAGGCGGCCAATGAAGTTCCCTCTCCGTTTTCCGGGGTGATAAAGGAAATCAGGGTAGACGAAGGTCAGCTCATAGATGTCGGCGAGGTCTTGATGATCTTCACCGTCGATGACGAAACCGGCGAGGAAGAGAAAAAAAACCGGGCAGAGAAAGAGCCGGCAGAAGAGCAGCCGACAAAAGAACCTTCAAAAGCAGAAGAATCAGCCGGAAAGGGAAAAAAGAAAGAAAGAGAAGAGGAGGAAAAGCGGACAAAGGGGCAAATTCCCGTCCCGGCATCACCGGCCACGCGACGCCTTGCCCGTGAGCTGGAAGTCGATCTGGCAGCGGTCTCCGGTAGCGGCCCGCATGGCCGGGTAACTGATGAAGATATCCGCAAAGCCGCCGAAGGCAAGCCGCAGGAGGAAGAGACCGTTGCAGAAAAAGCGGCGGCAGATAGAAAAACCCCTGAAAAGGGAGGAATTGACAAGCTGCCGGATTTTTCAAAATGGGGCCCGGTGGATCGGGAGCCGCTGCGATCGGTACGGCGAACCATAGCCAGGCGGATGGCAGACTCCTGGCGCAGGATCCCCCATGTCACCCATGAAGACGAGGTCGATATCACCGACCTGGAAGATTTCCGCACCAGCCGGAAGGAAGCGATAAAAGCCCACGGGGCCCCGCTCACCTTGACGCCGTTCATTATCAAGGCGGCGGTAGCGGCGCTGAAAGAACACCCCCGGTTCAACGCCAGCCTCGACACCGAATCAGAAGAGATACTCTACAAACGGTACTATCATATCGGGGTAGCCGTGGACACCGAAAATGGCCTTCTGGTTCCCGTGCTCCGGGACGTGGACCGTAAGAGTCTTACCGAGTTGACCCTGGAGCTGTTCGAACGTGCCGAACGCGCCCGAAACGGTAAGGCCGGACGAGAGGAGCTGTCCGGGGCGACATTCACCATAACCAATGTCGGCTCGCTGGGAGGAACGGGATTCACGCCGATCATCAACTATCCGCAGGCGGCGATTCTCGGCATAGCCCGTTCGGTGTGGAAGCCTGTCGTCCAGGGAATACCGCCAAAACACAAGGTGGTGCCGCGACTGATGCTGCCGCTTGCTCTGGGGTTCGACCACCGCCTGGTCGATGGGGCGGAGGCGGCCCGATTCATGAACAAGGTCATCACCTATCTGCACCGTACCGATAGCCTGATGATGAATATTTAGTTCGATGTTTCATAGACATGGCAGGTCTGTGGCTGAGGCACCGAAAGCACAGCTGTTATTTTTATAGGAGAAAACATAATGGTAATGGGCGAATTTACTCAGGAAGCGGAAGTCCTGGTTATCGGGGGCGGGCCGGCCGGTTATGCAGCCGCCTTCCGTGCCGCCGATCTGGGTTTTGAGGTCACCATGATCAACAAAGAGGCGAATCCCGGCGGCGTTTGCCTGAACCGAGGCTGCATTTTTTCCAAGTCCCTGCTTTACGCCGCAACTCTTATTCGGGATGCCCGTCGGGCCGAAGCCATGGGTTTTGCCTTTTCCGGGCCAAAGATTAATCTCGACACGGTGCGGAAGTTCAAGGACGAATCCATTACTACGCTGACAGATGGCCTGAACCAGTTGATGGATAACCGGAAGATCCAGTATATCAACGCGCGGGCGGTTTTCGAAGACAGCACCACAATCAGGCTGCTGGATACCAAGTCCGAGATATCCAGACTTACCTCCCAGCAGGTAATTGTGGCCACCGGCGCTCTTCCCATTGTTCTCCCCGACGTGAACATCAGGGAGGGAGGAAGGATAATGACCTATCAGGGTGCCCTGAATGTACCGGATATTCCGGAAAAACTGCTGGTTATCGGTGGCGGCTACATAGGTCTCGAACTCGGTTCAGTATATGCCGCAATGGGAAGCAGCGTTACGCTCGTGGAAATGGAAGGGGAAATCCTTTCGGGGGCGGACCGCGATCTCATCGAGCTTTTGCAAAAACAAATGGAAGAGCAGTTTGCCGGCGTTTATACCAATACCACCGTGACAAACCTGGAAGAAAAAGATGATCGGGTAACGGCTGAATTCGACGGAGAGATTGAAAATCAAAAACAGGATTTTGACCGCGTGCTCATCGCCATCGGTCTCCGACCTCAATCTCAGGATATGGGACTGGACACGGCCGGAGTGGAACTGGATGAAAAAGGATTTATCCGGGTGGATGAGCAGGGCCGGACATCGGTTGAAAATATCTTTGCCGCCGGCGATATCATCGGCGGAACCATGCTGGCCCATGTGGCATTTCATCAGGGGAAAATAGCTGCCGAGGCAATTGCCGGGAAGCCTTCCGCCTTCGATGCGCAGGCCGTGCCGTTCGTTCTCTATACCGATCCAGAAATCGCCTGGACCGGGTTGACTGAAGCGGAAGCCGACCGGCAGGAGCGGGAAGTGGAAATCATCAAATATCCCTGGCGTGCATCCGGGCGTGCTGTCGGCATGGGCCTCCCGCACGGTATCACCAAATATATCATCGATTCCGACTCGGGTCGGATTCTCGGTGTCGGCATTGCCGGCAGGCATGCCAGCGAATTAATCGCCGAAGGTTCGGTAGCCGTGGAAATGGGAGCCGTGGCGGAAGATCTGGCCCTGATTATCCACCCCCACCCGACATTTTCGGAAACGCTGGGAGAAGCCGCCCAACTGTTTCATGGAACACCTACTCATGTGCAGTCCAGGAAGAAAAAAGCAAAAACCGAGACGAAGACATGATCCCTCCGCAGGAGGCAGGCCGGCCGGAAAGGGAGCAAGAGAAAAGGGCAACCCAATCACAGCGGATTACAAAAGATGTGGCATAAAATATGCATAACCAATAGTGCGCCCATCACGTGTCCGGGAAATGGTGGGTGAGTTGAAAATACTGAGAAATGATCATCATGATAATTCCGTAACCATTTGGCGGACATGGCATAGTTTCCCGGGGGCGCCTCAGTCTTTTTGCCCTGTTGCAAGCACCCGGGTGGCAGATACCTCGTGGAAAGAGACGTTCCGCCGCCTGGAACGCCAATGGCAAGACGGAGAAAGCAAAAAGGAGAAAAACATGAAAGATCAAATCCGACAACTATTGTTGTTGCTCTTACTGGCACTTTCCCTCGCGGCTTTCACCACAGGCTGTAACACCATAGAGGGGGCCGGTGACGATATTGAACAAGCCGGCGACGAAA
>CAZUJZ010000111.1:0-12217 GCA_964620665.1 uncultured Desulfofustis sp.
GGGCGATCGGCCCGTTGTAGGCCTGCCGCTGCCGCAGCCGCAATATTCGAAGTTCATGGGTCGATCGCCCGAATTCCGATTCCATCAGCTCATCATACGTGGTCAGGATGATCTCTATCCGGACCGTCTCGGCCCCCCGGGCCAGATACTCGGCAAACCCTCGCCGCGTCTCCTCCGGGTCGAGACCGCGCTGCCGGGCAATGGACCAGTCGAATTGTTTCAGCCGGGCCATGAGTCTGTCCGGAGTCGGCAGCGTGATTTCCACCAGCAGGTTGGTGGCATTGTAGTCACCGCTGTGCCGTTCGGTCTCGATCAATGCCACGCCCGGCTCCTGCTGCAGCACCGACGGTACCTGATCGATCAGCTCCTGGTCGCCGATGATCTTGAAACCCAGCAGATCATTGACGGTCATCGCTCGGCGGGGAATCCAGACATTATGGTTGCGAAAGCGTCTGGCCACCTCGGTCTCGGCGGCGGTGAAGTCGGTGTGCATTTCACTTTCCGAACTGACCAGATCGATCAGCGAGATCCCGGACGAGGCGGCGCGTCGGCTGGCGATCGCCCGGGCCTCTGCCTGGATCTCCTTGAACAATGCGTCCACCAGGCGAAACGATACCTTTTCCGCCACCCGCGACAGACGCTTGATACGACCGATCGCCAGCAAACGGGAGTCAGGACCCGTTACCAGCAGTGCGTCAATGGGCAGACGAGGGAAAAAATATTCGGGATTGTCGGTAAAACGCCGGCTCAGCTGCCGGACCCGCTCGCTCTGGCGGGGCAGGTAATGAATCAGACGCTGGCGCAGCTCCTGCTTCTGCCAGATACGCTCGATGTGAAACGGACCGCTGAACAATCTGGTCAACAGGCCGGTCAAACGATCGACGAGCACGGTGGACACAGCGCTTTCGTAGAGGAAAATGCGGGTGACGGTCTTGCCGTCCTGCGGCTCAAAACGATCATTGAGCCAACGCAGTGTCAGGTCGAAGAGTTCGTCCCGATGGATCATGGTCGTCAGGTACATGGTCTCCCCGGATCACTCGTCCCGCAACGTCCCGGTCGACTTCCGGCGGCGTCCTCACCGACGGCGATGAAAGCCGGAAATCAGCTATTGGAGCCCGATCAGGGCCGCGACTGCAGTCGCCGACGTCTACAACTGATCCGGGGTCCGTACCGGCAGCGGTTCCGATGGCGACGGTGTCGCCGGAGACTCCGGGACCGGGGTGGACAGCGGCAAGTCGAAGACATCAACGCCAACGGGAACACTCTGTTGCCCTTCGTCCTGCAACAGTTCCTGCCGGCGCTCCTCCTCTTTGATGGTCGGCAGCAGTTGCGGGTCCAAAGCGTTCATTTCCTGCTCGACCCGGTTGATATTACCGACAACCTTGTCGGCAATTTCAACCTCGGGATACTTGACCAGGATATCCTTGAGTACTCGGCGGCTTTCGACGAGCAATCGTTTCTTGCTCTCGATATCCGTCGTCTTCGAAAAGCGGATGAACAGGTCGGCGGCCCTGCGGCGCTCATTCATTGCAGCCTTGAGCGACAATTCCTTGATTTTTTCCTGTGCCCGAGCGCCGAATTCACTGTCGAGCAAGGTGGTGAACACCTCGATGGCACCGTCATAATCTTCAGCGTCGGCACGCAGCATACCGTCATTCCAGGTCCGTTGCAGCTCCTGCATCCGCTCGATTTTCCGGGTCTCGCGCTCAACCTCCTCGGCCAGCACCAACTCCTCCAACCGATCCTGCACCCGCTGAAATTGCTCCTCACCGACCAGGTCTTCCGGAATCGTCTGCAAGAGCTCCATGGCATCCTGAAATTTTCGTTCCTCGGCCAGTTCGGCGGAACGCGACAGGTAGTCGTTAAACCAGGCATCGGCCCGGCGCAGCGCATCTTCCCTGATCGCATCGACATTGGATGAAACCGGTGAATAGGGATAGGTCTCAAGGAATGTGTCGGCCTGCCAGACGATCGAGTAACCGTCGCGGCGCGGGAGATAACCGAGATAGCCGCGCAGCAGCGAAGAGAATTCATTCAATTCCGGACTGCCTGTTTCGCTCCGTTCGAGAATGGATAATTGCAAATTCGCCCACTGCTGGATCGAACCGATCGCTTCGTAATCATCGCTGATCTGATTGTATTGTCGCTGGGCGGCGGGATAATTGCCATAGGAGGTATAGAGATCGGCGAGCACCTTTCGCAGAGAAAGCAGGTCGGTGGGCTGCTCCTCGGAGTCGGACATTGCATCGACGATCTGTTGATAGATTTGGGCCGCCTGCTCCGGCTGATCGAGATACATCAGGGCGTTGCCATAGAGGATCCTTGTCTTGAGACTGACTCGATCGACCTGGTGAGCCGGAATTTTCAGCCAGACCTGCACGACCTCATGGTATTCGCCGTTGGCGGAATATCGCTCGATCAGGGTCTCTACCTGGTTGAGATCGGCCCCCTTCTGCCGCTGCTGCCAGCCGGCATCTTCGTCGTGCGCCTGACCGAGCATCCTGCCGCAGATCCCTTCTAAAAAACTGATATCCTGCCGCTGAAGGTTCAGCACCTGCTCGGGAGTGACCGCTTCAGGGGTAATGACATTTCTCTGGAGCAGGGTATCACGCATCTGCTGGTAACCGTTCAGGACTGCCTGCAAATCACGGAAACAGCGGACCATCGCCTCGCTCTGCTCTTTGTCGAGCTGCACCACGACCGCCTGGTTATCCAGCTCCTTCCAGCGCTCCAGTTTCCTGCCATACTCAAAAATCCGGTCGTTGACGTACCCGACCGGTAACAGCGCCGCCTGATCTGCGACGTCGGGAGGGGCCGCTTCGAATGGCTCCAGTACCGGACTGGCAATCGGCTGGGGACCGCTTCTCACCGATTCGTCCTCCCGGCTATCGGGAGCGTCGATACTGCGTTCAGTGATCGCCGGTTGCCGGCGGTCGGCGGTGGGAGCAGAATCGTTTCTCGGCAGCGACTTCTGAGCGCAACCACTGAACAAGACGGCAAAACATAGTGAAATAACAAGACAGGATGCCGATTTCATGGAACAGTTTTCCTCTGTATGCGTCACCTGATGACGAATCGGTTTATGGTTCGTGAAGATACGGTGTTAATTTTACTAATCTATCGGAGAAAAAGCAAAAGAGTTTAACGGCTCTCGGCAAGATCGGCGCCGCCGGAGTGGGAAGGGCCTTCGGCGGAGGGCTCCGGAGCGGATTGCAGCGGAATATCGAGTGACCAGAAGGGGGCAACCGTTCGCTGCGCCTGAAAGCCTTGATCACCTGCGATCGAACCGAAGGTCATGATCGTTGGCTGATAGCGATCAAACGGATCGACCAGCCGCACCGGCACGCTTGGGATGCCGCCCTGCTCAGCGTCGATGGCCAGGTTTTTCTGACCGAGATCGGGCCGTTTGATCGTCAACCCGTAAAATGACAGATCCACCGGATCGAGGTCGGCGGCATAGGCCTGCCGGGCAACGGTGTCGGTAACGATGGCGGTCCAGGCCGGTAATGCCCCGAGAGAACCGGTAACACGGGTGGATCCGCGACGCATCGGCATGTTGTCATCATAGCCGGCATAGACCCCGACACTCAACCCGTCTTCCAGGGTCAAGCCCGCCCCGGTATCACCGATAGCCGGCAGATAGCCGAAAAACGAGGCGTTGGTGTAGCGATTTGCCGTCCCGGTCTTGCCGAGTAACGGGACGGAAAGCTCCATCCCATCTATGGTCTCATCGCCGGTATCGGTGAGTTTGACCTGTCGATCGGCATATCGGCCGGTACCGAACTTGACCGTATTCTCAAGGATATGACCGAGTGACAGCGATGTTTTTGGGTCGACCAGAAAACGGCTGCTCTGCTGCGGTCGATAAAGTACCGCGCCGTCTTCCGATTCGATACGATCGATGATCGCCAGACTTTCGTTAATCGTGCCGTCCTCCTCGGTGAAAAACCGGCTCTCCCCGCTGACCATTGTCTCGTAGACCCTGGTCGTTTCCAGCAAGGTAACCGAGTTCGAACCGAGCGGAAAAGAGAGGACCGGCTCGAGACCGCTTCTGATCCCCATCGCTTCTGCCAGGGACATCAAATAGTGAAGGCCGACGAGAATACGGTAATCGTCGACATGTTCGAGGACTTCCATACGGTAGGGAGGGTGTTCGAGCAGCCGTTGAAATTCCTCCTCGAGGTGACGATCGACGACATCGAAGGCCGCCACGGAAAGCACGTTGCCCAACTTGATGCCGTCGAGAAAAGCACGGCGCTCGCCGCCATCCAGACCGCTCAGGTAGCGTTGCACCCGAAGCCGGCTCAGCACCACCGCCTGTCCCCCGGCGGGCGCCGAGCGGGCAAAACTATAGCTGTCACTGGCCTGGTGGTAAAACAGCTGGCCCCCCTCTGCCGCCGTCGGAAAGTCGGAATCGTCGGATAAAGTCGGCGAGAACTCTTCGTCACCGAGATATGCGGCAAGGTGCCGGCGCAATCCCGCCAACGTCAGAAAGGTGGTACTGAGCAGCCGCCGGCGCAGTTGCAACTCTTCTTCTCCGATCTCGCCAAAATTCCCATTTTCGAGATCGCGGTTGATTTCCGCAAGAAACGAGTCGTAACCGAGACCGTAGTGCAAAGACCGGATGGTCTGCGTTTCGGTGTCGAGCCCTTCGAAAATGAGATCCGTCTCGATCGTCTGTAGAGTCTTCCGGTAAGCCGCCTGGCGGATCGTCTCCCGGTTGAGGACGATGCCGTAGCGGTCCCGGATGCGCGCCTGGAATAATCGGTACGGTTCGGCTTCGCCGTCAACGACCCGCGGGGTCAGCCCAAGTCGCTCGGCCACCGCAGTGAATTCGCTGCTGTCGAGCCGGTCACAGAGATGAGCGGTGAGCCAGACCGAGGCCAGGTTCTCCGATTTTACGCCGGCCCAGTTCATACTGACCTGCTCGTGTTCGATCGCGTGATCGGGCCGGGGGAAATAGGGCCGCTTCTGGTAGACGAAGACCTCCCGCTTGTTGTTCAGCAGGTCGGCGGCATTCCAGCCGAGCTGCAGTGCCGCGGTATAAACAAAGGGTTTGTAGGAGGACCCCATGGTGCGCCTGCCGTAAACGGCACGGTTGAAAAATCGGTTCTCCGCCCCGCCGGCAACAGCCAGGATCCGTCCCTTCCTGAGCACGATGGCCGCTCCCTGCACTTCCGGAAAACGGGCGAGGTCAAGCAGCACTCGGCCGTCTTCCTCGATCTCCCTGACCCGCACCCAGACCCGGTCGTCCTCTTTGATCTGGGCCAGCAATCCGTCCACATCTTTCTCGCCGGCCTCGGTCCAGCGATGCTGTTGCCATTTGACCCGGGCATCGGCCAGATCGAGGAGCCCCTGTCGATCGATAATGCCGGCGCCGCGTTTTCTGCCGAAATCGACGCTGACGGCGAGATCATCGCCGGCCCCGGAGATCGAACGAACGTCGCCGAACAGAAAGGCCCCCGTCTCGACCACTGAATCACCTCCATAGTCGATCTGTTCCAACTCCGCCTGCACCTCGTCATGCTCGTAGCCGCGCAGACGGACATCGAGATAGGACAGATGGCTGCGCAGCGCCGACAGGCTTGAGTGCTGCATGTCACGGTCGACCGTGGTGACGATTCTGACCCCGGAAGTGGCGATATTGTCGATACCATGCGCGGCAAGGGCCGTCGTCACCCGGTCCGAGGCAACCGCATCGGTGGCCATGGCCATCACGTAGTCGAGGGGAAAACCGACCGTACCCTGATTGAACGGGATCGGCCCGGCGACGGCCCGGCGGAAATCGGCCTCGCTGATCATTCCCAACTCCCGCATTTTCCCGAGCACGTAGCGCATCCGGGCCAGGGCTCGCTCCTCGGCCTGAGCCGCTTCTTCTCTGGTCTTCTTGATAAACGGATTGTAGGCATTGGGCCGTTTCACGCTGCCGGCTATGAAGGCCGACTCGACCAGCGTCAGGTTTTCAGGATCCTTGTCGAAATAGTAACGGGCAGCAACACCGAGGCCGAGGCCATTGCCGCTGACGTAGAACTGGTTGACGTAGAATTCGAGAATCTGTTCCTTGCTGTAGCGGTATTCAAGACGAAGCGCGTAGAGCAACTCCTTCAGTTTCGCCTGAAACGAACGCTCCTCCCGTTTGAACAGGTTTTTCGCGGTCTGCTGGGTCAGCGTACTGCCACCCTGGACGATCCGTCCGGCCTGGATGTTCTTAATTGCCGCCCGACTGATGCCGATGATATCGAAACCGTAATGACTGAAGAAACGATTGTCTTCGGCGGCGACCAGGGCATTGACGAAGACATCGGGCACTTCCCGATAATCGATATAGCGCCGGTGAGCATCGGCGAAAAACACCCCGAGCGGAGTCACTCCGTCGTTATAAAGAACCGGGCTCTCCCGCCCCAGAATTGAACGGATATTATCCAGCGAAATCTCCTCACCCGGTTCCACGGCGATCAACCAGAACAGGGCACCGCCGGCGGTAAGAGTGGCCAGCAGCAGAAAAACCGCCAGCGTGAGGATGATTTTTTTGATCATTGCCGCGAAGATCAGAGGAATCTGCGAAAGATATTAGGCGTGAAACAACCGAGAGAAACGGTTATCGGGAACAATTGTCTTGCGATAAAAGTCACTTCAGGGTCTATTAACACAATTTTGCACTCACCCCGCAAATGGGGAGAATGTACCTTGTTAACACCGATAACTCAAGCCGGATTTAGCACGCATCGGTGAATCCGGCCGGAACAACACAATACCAGGCGATGGTTCGATCTCTCTTATTACTCACCACGATTCGTCCTTGTTTTTATGTTGCGCTGATCGTGATCATGATTTCCGGTTCGGGCTGCGCCAACAACCAAAAGCTGAGCTGGCTCGACATCGATTTTCTCTCATGGGAAGAAACCGCCGCGGTTGCCCAGGACCCGGAGCTACAGCCGGTTGTTGCCGAGTCGGAGATCTGTCTGGACCAAGAACTCGAAGCGCTCGCCGCTACCGGCAGTTGGGATGCACCGCAGACCGAGCACCCCATCCCGCCAATCGACAACCAGCTGGCACCGGCGATTACGTATGATTTCCCCATCGTTATCAATCGCCAGGTCGAAATGTATCTGGAATTGTTCCAAGGCAAACTGCGTCCCTATTTCAGCCAATGGCTCGCCCGTTCCGGACGCTATATGCCGATGATGAAGGCGGAACTGGAGGCAGCCGGCCTGCCGCTCGACCTGGTCTACCTGTCGATGATCGAAAGCGGTTTCAACCAACGCGCCTACTCGCGGGCCCGGGCCGTCGGGCTGTGGCAGTTTATGGCCGGAACCGGACGCGATTACGGTCTGAGCGTCTCACGCTATGTCGACGAGCGGCGGGATGCCGAAAAGTCGACCCGGGCGGCCGTCAGCTATCTCAAACGTCTCTACAGTGAATTCGGCGACTGGTATCTTGCGGTAGCGGCCTACAACGGCGGACCGGGGACCATGCGCAAGGCGCTCAAGCACTCGGGCAGTAGTGATTTCTGGGAGATCGCCGAGGGCAGATACCTCCATCTTGAGACCAAGCGCTATGTCCCGAAACTGATTGCCGCCATCATTATCGCCAAAGATCCGGCAACCTACGGTTTTAACGATATCGTCTACGAGGCGCCGCTGGCCTTCGAGACGCTGACCGTCGGGCCGGGTCTCAGCCTCCAGGCAGCCGCCCTGATCACCGACTCCGAGGACACCCTGCTCAAACAGCTCAACCAGGAACTGCTCAGCGGCAAAACTCCGCTGGATTGCGAGCAATACGAGCTGAAGATCCCGGCCGGTACCCGGGAACTGGCCAGGAACAACCTGCCCCGCCTGCATCGTGTCGCCAACACCGACTACAAGACCCATATCGTTCGGAAAAACGAGACACTGGCACAGATCTGCAAGAAATACAATATCAACACCACCACGCTGCTCAAGGTAAACAACCTGAAGAGCAACAAGCTGATAATCGGCAGCCGGCTGCGCATCCCGTACCGGACCATCGCCTATCGTCTGCTGCCGGAAGGGATGGATCCACGCCGTGCCGCCGGCGACGAATTGCAGCTGCACACCGTCAAGAGAGGGGACACCATCTCAAAAATCTCCCGGCAATACCAGGTACCGGCCGAGTTGATCGTCTCCTGGAACGGTCTGCCCAACGCGCACCGGATCACCGCCGGACAGCAGCTCGCCCTCTACATCGGCAGCAGCGAGCCGGGGGCAACAACCGCCCGCGCGGAGGAGCATGGCTCCACGGCCGAGGTCATGGTGCTGGCAACGGTAAAAAAATTACCCCCCCGGCAGGAGCACCGGCAGGCAGCGGCTATCGAACAATGGTACCAGGTGCGCACCGGCGACTCGCTGTGGACCATTTCCCGGCGTTTCAACACCTCTCCGGCCGACATCAAGAAATGGAACAATCTGAAATCAAATCTTATCCATCCCGGAAACCGGCTCAAGTTGATTGATGTCTGATGCCGGACAGCCGAGCAATCGCCCCTTCCTGCCGCGCAGCGGTCCGCGGTGCAGCGTTGATTCTCTATGAATGATGAAGTTTTCCCGGGGCAGACTTACCCCTCCGACGTCCACTTGCTGAAAGACGGGGAACGCACCGTTCTGCTCATCGGCACCGCCCATGTTTCCAAGCAATCCGTCGACCTGGTAACACGTGTCATCACCGCCGAACAGCCCGATGGGGTCTGTCTTGAATTGGACGAGCGGAGATACCAGGCGCTGACCGATACGCATCGCTGGCAGAGCCTGGACCTGAAAACGATCATCAAGAAAAAGCAACTCTCAACGCTGCTCGTCTCCCTGCTGATGGCCTCCTACCAGCGGCGGCTCGGTGATCAACTCGGCGTCATGCCCGGAGCGGAACTGATCGCCGCGGCCAAATCCGCTGAAGCGACCGGGGCACCGGTGTTTCTCTGTGATCGGGATATTCGCATCACCATGCGCCGAGTCTGGAAGTCAACGTCGTTTTTCCGTAAACTGACGCTGCTCTCAACCCTGCTGGTCAGCCTGTTCGATAACGAAAAGATCGACGAAAAACGACTCGAGGAATTGAAAAGCCACGACAGCCTCGGCGAGTTGATGGCGGAACTCGGAGATTCGCTCCCAGAATTGAAGCGGGTATTGATCGATGAACGCGATGTCTATCTGACCGAAAAGATCAAACAGACCCCCGGTTCACGGATCGTCGCCGTGGTCGGTGCCGGTCACGTGCCCGGCATCAAGAGCTGCTGGCCCCTCGATCTGCAGGGCCGGATAGCCGAGGTGTCAGCCATTCCGCCGGTTTCTCCCACCTGGAAATTGATCGGCTGGCTGATCCCGATCCTGATCCTGACGGCCATCGCTCTGATCGGTTACCGTCACGGCGCCCAGGCGGCCGGCGACAATATCGTCTATTGGATCCTGGCCAACGGCATTCCCTCGGCGATCGGCGCCCTGCTCGCCCTGGCTCACCCGCTCACGACACTGTCCGCCTTTGCCGCCGCCCCGCTGACCAGTCTCACGCCGGTCATCGGAGCCGGCTACGTCACCGCCTTTGTCCAAGTCATGACCCGACCGCCGGTGGTCCGGGAATTCGAGACGGTTACCGCGGATATGGCCAGCCTGTTTGGCTGGTGGCGAAACAAGCTGCTGCGCGTCTTCCTCGTCTTTTTGCTGACCGGCCTCGGTTCGGCCGTCGGCACCTATATCGGCGGGTACGAAATACTCAAGAACCTGGCCGGGTAACCGTTACACGGTACTCCCCGCTGATTGGAGATCTTATGTCTGACCCACAAACACCCGCCCCTGCCGTCTTGTCCAACGCCCAGAAGAAAACGCTGCGCCGACTCGGGCATGAATTGACACCGCTGGTCACCATCGGCAAAGAGGGGCTCACCGACAACGTGGTCGAGGCGATCGATTCGGTCCTCACCTCGTTCGAGTTGATCAAAGTCAAACTGCTCAACACCACACCGCTCGACAAAAAAAGTGCCGCCGATGTGATCCCGAAACGCACCGGCAGCAGTCTGGTGCAATTGATCGGCAAGACTCTGCTGCTCTATCGGCCCAATCCCAAGCGCCCCGGCGACAAGCGGATCAAGCTTCCTTAACTGCCTGTCGCCGGCAAGCGGATGCACCCGGACCGGGATTATTTCTCTTCGGTCGGAAAATCATTACGCAGCCACTGCCGCCATCCCCCCTTGAGCGCAAAGACGTTGCCAAAGCCCTGATCAATCATTATCCGTGCCGCACCGGCACTGGTAAATTCGTTCGGTCAGGCACAATAGAGAACGATGGTCTTGGCCTTGTCGTAGTTTGTCGCCCAGGAGGCGACCCGGGCCGGATCCTCCCGAATTGCACCGAGAATTTTGTGCCCGCTCGAATCCCAATCGCCGCTGGTGCGAACGTCGATTACCACCAGATCGGCAGAGCCGAGACGATCTTTCAACTCCTGCGCATCCATGGTCGGTACATCGGTGGCCATGACCGGCCCGGCCAGACCGATCAAAAAAAATACAAGCGATTTGATAACCTGTCTCATCATCGGTACTCCCGATTGAGGTGATTGTGAAGATAGCGGCACCCAGCCGGGTACCGCCTGGCACTTCTACTATAAGATCGATCCCCGCCTTTGTCTCGGTCACGAGCCCCTGTGCCGCAGTTCGATCATCCATACGCGGTGCCGGGCCGGTGCGATCGGGTATTGGGTCAAATCCCTTGACCTTCCCACAGTCAACCGGTAAAATTGTCGACAATTGCAATATCGACAATGGCTCACTCGGGGCCCAGCGCCCACACACCGTCTCCAGGAGGAACAGCTAATGACCACAGGGCTTGAAGGTATCAAGGTGATCGAGGTCGGCGGAGCTTTCGCAATGCCGTTGGCAGGTATGCTGATGGGCAGCTGGGGTGCCGACGTAATCCACGTTGAGCCGCCGAAACGGGGAGACCTGCAACGTTATCTCTTAGCCGCCGGCATGGCTGGCTGGGCGCGGCCGCACGAGGTCAATTACATCTGGGAGCACGTCGACCGAAACAAGAAAAGCCTGACCGTCAATCTCGGCTCTTCGGAGGGCCAGCAGATCATCCAAGACCTGGTGGCCAACGGTGATGTCTTCCTGAATAATCTGCGCCCCTACGAGATGGAAAAATTCAATCTCGGCTACGAGAAGCTCCAAACTATCAACCCCAGGATCGTCTACGCCAACCTGACAGGGTATGGCCTGCGCGGGCCGGAGAAAAACGTCGGCGGCTACGATTCGGTCGCCTTCTGGGCCCGCAGCGGGGTCATGGACCTGATGCACGAGGCCGACAGTCCACCCAACATTTCCCGGCCGGCCTATGGCGACAGTCTCACCTCTCAGAGTCTTTTGGCCGGCGTCATGGCCGCCCTGTTCATCAGGGAGCGAACCGGTCAGGGACAGGAGGTGGAAGTCTCCCTGTTCAATACGGCCACCTTCGCCCTCGGCACCGACATCACCGGCTGCCTGATCAGCGGCGAGGACTCGGTCCGACCGGCGCGCAAAACAATGGGCAATCCGATCCGCAATATTTATCCGACCAGCGACGGCCGCTGGATCATGCTCGGCATGACCAATTCACAGCACTATTGGCCGGCTTTTTGCCAGGCCATCGAACACCCGGAACTGGAGAACGATCCGCGCTTTGCAACCCAGGAGGATCGTTCCGCTCATGCCGCCGAACTGGTGGCCATCCTGGAAGGGATCTTTCTTCAGAAAACCTATGAGCAGTGGATGGATATCCTCAGCCGTAACAAGCTGGTCTGGTCCCCGGTCAAGACGCCGCTGGAAGTCGTCTCCGACGAGCAGGCCATCGCCAACGACTTTTACGGCGACTGGGACCACCCGACGTATGGTCCGATCAAGCTGCTCAATAACCCGATCAAACTCTCCAAGACTCCGGCGGAAAATCGCTGCAAGGCCCCGGACCTCGGTGAACATACCGACCAGATTCTGGCCGGTCTCGGCTATTCACAGGAAAAAATCGACGCGTTGCGGGCGGGCGGCATCATCTAGAAAACCTTGAAAAATTGGCATTCCGCCCAATCTCGTCGTTGCTCGAACACATTTTATTTATGGAATATCGTGTACATGCCTGAGCATGAAAAATCGGCGCCGTGGTCGGACGGGGCTGGTCGGTCCTCCCTCCGGTTGCTGCGCTGCGGCCTGATCGGCTGAATCTCGACCAACGGCGGGACA
>CAZUJZ010000112.1:0-12184 GCA_964620665.1 uncultured Desulfofustis sp.
TATGGTCGTTGAGATATTCGTAGCGCTTGGCAAAATCGTTGATCGCCTCGGTCAGTTCCCTGATGTCTCGATTTCCCTGTAGTTCGAGACGATGGGCCGGGTTGGTCCGGTAGATAACCGATATTTCGGATGGAATGCGTTTCAGAGGAAGGTAGAATCTGGTATAGCAGACTTCGAAAATCACCCAGAGGGCCACCGGTACGATGGTAATCAGCGCCAGCAGATAATAGGCGTGATCGAAAGCGATGGCTTGCAACTGGTGGATCTGGCCTTGTTCGAGTTGGTTCCAGATCAGCAGCAATACGACAAAGACAAAGACCAGCGTTGCCGCCAGGGCCAGGAAAACCAGCTTCCAGAAGAAGGTCCTCGTCTTTTTCATGACGGGTATATCCACGACAGGTTGATCCGTGCATGCGTGCCAACGCCGCATGATGACATCAGTATCATAGTGTAAAGTGACGCTTCAGACAAGCTAGGAGAGCGACCGGCGTCGATGGCGCGTCTCGGTCCTGTCTGGCGCATACCGGCCAAAGTCGTCCAGATCGAGGTTATCCCCGAACCAGATCGGACAAGATCGTCGAGACGGCGGTGCGCGAGATAATCCACTGGCGAACGGAGGGCAATCTCGGCGCTTTGGCTGAGAGTTGCCGGCATCAGCACGATTTTAAGTTAATAAGTTAAGAGCGTCCCCAGAACCGCTTCCAGGCTGTCCTTGGCATCGCCGAACAGCATTCTCGTGTTCTCCTTGTAGAACAGCGGGTTGTCAACGCCGGCATAGCCGGTGGCAAGCGAGCGTTTCAGGACGATGGTGGTTTTCCCTTTCCAGCATTCGAGTACCGGCATGCCGGCGATCGGACTGTCGGGAACCTCCTGGGCTGCCGGGTTGACGATATCGTTGGCGCCGATGACTACCGATACATCGACGGAGGGGAAGTCATCGTTTACCTCGTCAAGTTCGAAAACAATGTCGTACGGCACTTTCGCCTCGGCGAGCAGGACGTTCATGTGTCCCGGCATGCGGCCGGCAACCGGGTGAATGCCGAAGCGGACGTTGACTTTGTGTTCCCGAAGCTTCCTGGTTATCTCGTAGACGACATGTTGGGCTTGGGCGACAGCCATGCCGTACCCGGGAATGATCATAACCTCGCGGGCGTCGAGCAGCAGCTCCGCCACTTCGTCCGCTTCGATCGGCACGACTTCCCCGGCCGGTTCGCCGGTTGCGGTCGCCACGGCGCCGCCCGCGGTGCCGAAGCCACCTGCTATGACCGCCAGGAATCTGCGATTCATCGCCCGGCACATGATATAACTGAGGATGGCGCCGCTGCTGCCGACCAGTGCGCCGACGACGATGAGTAGATCGTTGCTGAGCATGAAGCCGGTGGCCGCGGCGGCCCACCCCGAATAGCTGTTGAGCAGCGACACGACCACCGGCATGTCGGCGCCGCCGATGGCCATGACCATGTGCACACCAAAGAGCAAGGCAATGATGGTCATCAATACCAGCGGCATACTGCCACCCCCGGCCGCGGACTGCTGCACGAACAACACCCCGAACCAGACGGCGCCAAGCAGCAGGCCCAGATTGAGCCAGTGCCTGCCGGGCAACAGCATCGGTTTGCCGCCGATTCTGGCGCTGAGCTTGAGAAAGGCGACAACGGAGCCGGAAAAGGTCACGGCGCCGATCAGGATGCCGAGATAGGTTTCGATATCGTGAATCGTCTTCGCGGCACCGGAAAGCAGCAGACTGTGGTCGAGGAAATTGGCAAAGCCGACCAGCACCGCGGCCAGGCCGACAAAGCTGTGCAGGATGGCCACCAGTTCCGGCATCTGGGTCATTGCAACCCGACGGGCCAGTACCAGCCCAATCGTGCCGCCGATGAGAAATCCGCTCAGCAGGATTATATAGTTATCGGTGACAATACCACCAATGGTGGCCAGCAGGGCAATGGCCATGCCGATCATGCCGAAGATGTTGCCCCGCCGTGAGGTTTCCTGCCTGCTCAGCCCACCGAGGGCGAGAATGAACAGAATCGTGGCGCCGATATAGGCGACTGAGATATAGCCGTGTGTCATCTGCGCCCCCCTACTTCCTGAACATGGCCAGCATGCGCTGGGTCACGGCGAAGCCGCCGAAGATGTTGACGCTGGTGATCAGAATCGAGATGCCTGCCAGGATCATGATCAGCATGTTTGAAGATGATATCTGCAACAGCGCCCCGATAATGATGATGCTGCTGATGGCGTTGGTGACGCTCATCAGCGGGGTATGCAGAGCGGGGGTGACATTCCAGACCACCATGTAGCCGACGAAGCAGGCGAGAACGAAAACGGTGAGGTGTGACATGAACTCGGGCGGGGCCGTGGCGCCAAGCCCCAATAGTGCCAGGGCGCCGAGGGCGAAGGGCAGTGCCAGGCCGGCGCCGCGCGGTCTCTGCGGCGGGGCCGGCTCGGCCGCGACCGGTTTTGGCTTCGGGCTCGCCGGCGCCTGCTTGGGGGGTGGCGGCGGCCAGGTAATGGTGCCGTCGTGGACGACGGTGGCGCCGCGGATGACCTCGTCATCCATGTTGGTCACGATCCGTCCGTCCTTGCCGGGAGTGAGATCGGCAAGCAGATGTCGAAGATTGGTGGCATAGAGCTGGCTGGCCTGTGCTGCCAGCCGGGAGGGCAAATCGGTGTAGCCGATGATCGTCACCCCGTGCTTGACGACAACCCGGTCGGCCTCGGTCAGTTTGCAGTTGCCGCCCATTTCAGCGGCAAGATCGACAATAACGCTGCCTTCCTTCATGCTCATGACCATCGCCTCGGTGATCAACTCCGGGGCAGGACGGCCGGGAATCAGGGCGGTGGTGATGACGATGTCCACTTCTTCGGCCTGCCGGGCGAAAAGCTCCATTTCAGCCTTGATAAACTCGTCGCTCATGACCTTCGCGTAGCCGCCTTCCCCGGCACCGTCCTCATCGCCGAATTCAAGCAGCAGGAACTCGGCATCGAGACTCTCGACCTGCTCCTTGACTTCGGGGCGGGTGTCGAATGCCCGGACGATCGCGCCCATGCTGCGAGCAGCGGCAATGGCGGCCAGCCCTGCAACCCCGGCCCCGATCACCAGTACTTTGGCCGGCGGGATCTTGCCGGCGGCGGTAATCTGGCCGGTGAAAAAACGGCCGAAATGCTGAGCAGCTTCAACGACTGCCCGATAGCCGGCAATGTTGGCCATGGAACTGAGCGCATCCATTTTCTGGGCTCGAGAGATCCGGGGGACCGCATCAATGGCCAGTACCGTTGCCCGGCGCGTGGCCAGATCGTTGAGCAAGGTCTCGTTTTGGGCCGGCTGCAGAAAACTGATCAAGATCTGCCCTTCCCTGATCAGTTCCACCTCGTTGAGACCCTGGCCGGGATCACCCTGCGGTGCCCTGACCTTCAGAATAATGTCTGATTTTCGGTAGAGGTCACGGACATCGGCAAGGACCTCCGCCCCTGCCTCGACATAGGCGGTATCGGTATAAGCAGCCTGGGCGCCGGCGCCGGACTCGATGGCGACGTGATAGCCAAGCTTGATGAGCTGGCGTGCGACTTCGGGGGTTGTAGCAACTCTTTTCTCCCCGGGCCGAACTTCCTTCGGGATCCCGATATGCATTACAGGCCTCCTTGAAATGTGTCCGCTTATGCGGTATTTCCATGGCAATCCATACTGTGACGATCACGCTCTATTGGGTAAAGGCAACCATCCATGGCCGGCAGCCCGGTTGAATAGGGAGACCGCCGGAAGATGCTGCATGCTATGATTGCCGTGATTGTCGAGTACGACCAGGAGCATCATGCTGATAAAAAAGAGTACGTCTTGATTTAGTATAACTGCTCGGCAGTGATTTTCCAGGGGGGCATGGGAGAAATACGACGATAGAGCTCTGCAGACAGTTGCCGAATGTTTTTTTTAATTGCCTGGCAACCCAAAAAACAAAAAAAGAAGGGCTCACAGCGATACGCTGTGAGCCCTTGATATTGATGGTGGAGCTAGACGGGATCGAACCGACGACCTCTTGAATGCCATTCAAGCGCTCTCCCAGCTGAGCTATAGCCCCACTCCGGCTGTTGGTGTCGTGGTGCGGTGCGGATGGAGATGTGTCCTATACCAGGGAATCGTCGAGCTTGTCAATAAAAAATCAGAGTGGGACGAGCTTTCCATTAGTCTTGCGAAGAGCCCGGCTAACTGGTATCATAAAGAGTTTATTATCCAATCGATCCGCTTCGGCGTCGGTTTTTGGAAAAGGGCAGCCGAAGCGCAGGGTTGACAGGCAGTATCTCGATATTCCACCCGATAAGGAAGACTATATGTACTCGCCATTCAATTTTTTGTTCGGCTGGTTGTCCAACGATCTGGCCATTGATCTCGGTACGGCCAATACGGTGCTCTACGTCAAAGGTAAAGGGATCGTGTTGCGGGAGCCGTCAGTGGTTGCTGTGCGGCAGGACGGCCGGATGAACAAGGTGCTGGCCGTCGGCAAGGAGGCCAAGCTGATGCTCGGCAAGACACCGGGCAATATCAGTGCTATCAGGCCGATTAAAGATGGTGTCATCGCCGACTTCGAAGTGACCGAGGCGATGCTCCGCTATTTTATCAAGAAGGTGCATAACCGCCGGACGCTGGTTCATCCGCGGATCATCATTTCGGTGCCGTCCGGTATCACCCAGGTCGAGAAACGGGCCGTCAAGGAATCGGCGGAGTCTGCCGGCGCCCGGGAGGTGTACCTGATCGAGGAACCGATGGCTGCCGCCATCGGCGCCAACCTGCCGATCACCGAGCCGACGGCGAACATGATCATCGATATCGGCGGTGGTACCACCGAGGTTGCGGTTATTTCGCTGGCCGGCATCGTCTATGCCAAATCGGTGCGGGTGGCCGGAGACAAGATGGATGAGGCGATCCTCCAGTACATCAAGCGCCGGCACAACCTGGCCATCGGTGAGCGGACCGCCGAGTTGATCAAGACCACCATCGGTAATGTGATGCCCGAAGAACCCTATGAGACCATGGATATCAAAGGTCGGGATCTGGTATCGGGTGTGCCGAAGACTATCACCGTCGGAGCCGATGAGATCCAATCGGCCATAGCCGAGCAGGTCGACGTGATCGTTGAAGCGGTGCGTGTCGCTCTCGAGGTGACGCCGCCGGAGTTGGCTGCCGACATCGTCGACCAGGGCATCGTCCTGACCGGTGGCGGCGCACTTCTGAAAAACCTCGACAAATGCCTGAAGGAAGAAACCGGGATGCCGATTATCGTTGCCGATGATCCACTCTCCTCGGTAGTGCTCGGCTCCGGTAAGGCGCTCGACAATATAGCGATCCTGAAAGAAGTCTGCATTGACTGAGTAACGCGAGGCACACCTTTTTCCGCGATGGCAAAGCAGGTGCCATTCTGCTGTGAATACGCAAGCTAAGGACAGGAAGAGCAGGGCCAAGCCGCTGCGTTTCCGGACGTTGCTCCTGTTTCTTCTTATATTGTCGCTGTGTCTGGTTCTCTTTGCCTCGACACTGGGCGGCCGTTTCGGGGCCTTTCACCAGGTGACGCTTGAGGCGCTGGGCCCGCTGCAGTCCGCCGTTTCCAGGGTGACCGCCGAGGTCGGACGGGTGTGGGACAGCTACATCGATCTGGTACATGTCCGCCAGGAGAACGTGCGCCTGAAGACCCTGCTGGTTGCTTATGAGGAAGAACTGGCCAAGTATCGGGAGTCGTATGCCACCTATCTGCGTCTCCAGGAAGAACTGAGCTTTCGCCAGGCGACCGACTTTCCGCCGCTGACGGCCCGCGTTATCGGGAGGGACCCTGCGTTCTGGTTCCACACCATTATCGTCGATCGCGGCGAGACCGACGGCGTGATGGAAGGCATGGTGGCGCTTACGGCGCAGGGAGTTGTCGGCCAGGTCATTCAGGTATCGAGCAATTACAGCAAGATTTTGCTAGCCATTGCACCAAGCAGCGCCATCGATGTGTTGATCCAGAAGAACCGGATTCGCGGTATCCTCAAGGGAGCCGGCCAGGACGGCTATGTGCTTCACTACGTGCTGAAAAATGCCGATGTCGGCCGGGGTGACCATGTCGTGACAGCGGGTATCGGCGGTCTGTTCGCCCCCGGGGTTCCAGTCGGTGTCGTGTCAGATGTACAGCGCCAGAAACGGGGGATGTTCCTGGAGATTGCGGTGGAGCCGACCGTTGATTTCCAGCGCCTGGAATTCGTTCAACTCAACCTGTCCCTGCAGCAGTCGGTTTCCCAGGAGCGTATCGTTCCCGGTGGCAGGTAGTCCCAATGCGAACCGTTATTTTTTTTCTTCTTGCCGTATTCCTGGTCGTGCTGCAGACAACGGTTCTGCAACTCGGGCCCGGTTGGTTCCGTGCTCCCGATCTGGTCTTCATCCTCGTTTCGTTTATCGCTTATCGCTTCGACTGGTTGCGCGGACTGATGCTTGTGTTTGGCTGCGGCTGGATGATGGATGTGGTGGCGGCCAGTTCTCCGGGAGTATTCGTTTTCGAGTATCTGCTCGTGTTCCTGGCTCTGAGCGTGCTCGCGCAAAACAGTCCGGTCAAGGAGTCTGCCTACCAGATACCGTTGGTCGGTCTGGTTTATTTCGTGATCCAGGTGCTGGTCTACGGCGTGCTGACCATGATCGACTCCGAATCGCTGCCGCCATGGTCATGGGGGCGGTTGAGCCGGGAAACGGTCATTGTCGTGGCCGCCACCATTCCGGGGTTCGCGCTGCTCAACGTGCTTTACGAATACCTGCAGCAGCGCAGGACGGTATCGCGCATTATTCATCGAAAATCCGGTAATCGGTTCAGATAGGAATATGAAGGATAAAGTCTTCCTCGAAGACATCGAAGAAATCAGCGATCGTGACGATCGGGCCCTGATCATGCTGCAGCGCCGGGCCCTGTTTGCGCCGTTTTTCGTGCTGGCGTTCTTTTTCCCGATCGTTGCGCGTTTCTGGTATCTGCAGGTCGGTAAGGGCGAGCAGTATCGCCAGCAGGCGGAAACCAACCGGGTCCGCTTGATTTCACTGCCGCCGCCGCGCGGTCATATCCTTGATCGCTACGGGCGGGAGATCGTCAGCAATCGGCCGTCCTTCAATGTGGTAATGACCCGGGAAGATTCCTATGAGATCGGTGATGTCTTGAAACGACTGGGCCCGGTCCTCGGTGAAGATATCGAAGCGTTATGGAGGCGGATCAGGGAAGCGGAAGGGACCCCGCGGCACGTGCCGATCGTGCTCAAGGAGGATATCGACTGGGAAACCCTGGCCTTCCTGGAGAATAACAGATACAAGTTTTCCGGTGTGCGGATCGAGGTCCGTCCGGTGCGCACCTTTCACTATGGCGATCTGGCCGCCAACCTGATCGGCTATATCGGTTCGATCAATCGCGAGCAATTGAGCAAAGATCCGGACGGCTTTTACGAAGGTGGCGATCTGGTCGGCAAGCGCGGGCTCGAGTTGTTGCGGGAAAAAGATCTCCGCGGAGAGAAGGGACGGCGTTCCACCGAAGTCGATGCCCGCGGGTTTGAACAGCAGCAGCTGAAAAATATCGAGCCGCTGCCGGGGCACGATATCCACCTGACCCTCGATGCGGAGCTGCAGCAGGCCGCCGAGCAGTATATGGCCATCGGCGACAAGGCGGGTGCCGTTGTGGTGCTCGAGGTGGAGACCGGGCGATTGCTGGCGGCGGCGAGTACCCCGACCATCCACCTGGAGGACTTTATCGGCGGCATTTCTCAGAAGAACTGGGATGCCTTGCTCAACAACCCCCGACACCCGCTGATCAACAAGGTTGCCCAGGCCGCCTATCCTCCCGGATCAACATATAAAATAGTCACCGCTCTGGCCGGTCTGGCCGAAGGGGTGATCGATGAGCAGTCGGTTATCTATTGCCCCGGTCACTACCGGTTCGGCAATCGCACCTATCGTTGCTGGAAGCGCGGCGGCCACGGATCGGTTGAGATCCGGCGGGCCCTGGCCGAGTCCTGCGACGTCTACTTCTACCAGGTCGGCCAACGTGTCGGTGTCGACAAATTGGCCGAATATGCACGTAAGCTCGGCCTGGGAAATCTGACCGGCGTGGACATGGAGTACGAAAAAGCCGGTCTGGTGCCGACCCGGGCCTGGAAGCAGCAACGCCACAATGAGAAATGGCAGGAGGGAGAAACCCTGTCGATCGCCATCGGTCAGGGCTTCAACCTGACCACACCGTTGCAGGTCGCTCTGATGACTGCCGTCGTGGCGAATGGCGGCACAGTCTATCGTCCGCAACTGGTCGAGTCGGTGACCAGTCCCGACGGCCGGATGATTGAGCGTTTTTCTCCACAGGTGGTGGCCGAACTGTCCGACCGGGAGAAGTCTTTTTTGCCCATTATCCAGGACGGATTGCTCCAAGTCGTGCACGGCAAGCGGGGAACGGCACGGCTGGTGCGTATCGAGGGACTGCCGGTGGCCGGCAAGACCGGTACCGCTCAGGTTGTGCGACTGGCGGTCTACAAGGGGCTCAAGGACGAGGACATTCCCTACAAGTTTCGGGACCATGCCTGGTTTACCTGTTATGCCCCGGCAGATGACCCGAAGATTGCCGTGACGGTGCTCGTGGAACATGGCCTGCACGGCAGTTCCGGTGCCGGTCCGGTGGCCCGGGTGATTTTGAAGAAATATTTTGAACATCGACTCACCGAACTGGCCAATGCGAAGGCCGAAAAAAGCAAACGGGAAGACGGAGAGGCGTGACTCGGATGATGGATAGATGTCGTCAAGAAGAGGATATGGGGTTATATGATTCGCTTTGACCGAAGGCTGCTTTCTCATTTTGACTGGGCGCTGCTGATCATGCTGTTGCTGGTGTGCATGATGGCCCTGTTCAATCTCTACAGCGCCTCCTACCCCCCTCAGCCGTGGGGCACGCCGCCCTATCTGAAACAGGCCTATTTTTTTCTGATGGGGTTTGCCGCCATCGTCGTCATTCTCGGGTTTGATTACCAGGAGCTCCACTTCTGGAATTATGTATTCTATGCCATTGTCGTCATTCTGCTCGTGGTGATTCTCTTTGTCGGCAGGAGTGCGGGCGGTGCCCAACGCTGGATATCGCTCGGCTTTTTCAATTTGCAGCCGTCCGAATTGGCCAAATTGATGCTGGTGATCTCCCTGGCCAGCTATTATTCCCGACGAGAAATAACCGACGGTTACACGATCAGACAATTGATTGTGCCGATCTTGCTCACCGCCGTGCCGTTTCTGCTGATCATGCTCCAGCCCGACCTTGGCACGGCGCTGATGCTCGGATTTATTTTCATGTCGATGACGATCTTCGTCAAACTGCGTCTGTCGGTCTATGTGATCCTTGGCAGCAGCGGGCTCGGGGCCGTTTTCTTTGCCTGGCAACACTTGCTCAGACCCTACCAGAAGCAGCGGATACAGACGTTTTTGGACCCTGAGGCGGACCCGATGGGGCACGGTTACCAGATCATGCAGTCAAAGATCGCGGTCGGCAGCGGCGGTCAGTTCGGTAAGGGCTATCTCGAGGGGACCCAGGGGCACCTGCATTTTCTACCCGAGCGCCATACCGATTTCGCCTTTGCCGTCTGGAGCGAGGAGTGGGGGTTTTTCGGCTCGATGTTCTTTCTCGGCACCTATTTTCTGATGCTGATCTGGGGGCTCTATTCCGCCATGTTCGCCCGGGACCGGTTCGGGGTGCTGCTGTCGTTTGGCATCGTCATGCTGATTTTCTGGCAGGCGGTCATTAATCTGCTGATGATTCTCGGACTGCTGCCGGTGGTCGGTATCCCGCTGCCGCTCGTATCGTACGGCGGGTCTTCTCTGCTGACCACGATGCTCGGTCTGGGCATTCTGTTCAATGTCAGGATGCGACGTTTTCAAAACGGGCATACCGTAACCGGCTGAGCGTTCGAATCACCCTTCGGCCACTCGGGCCAGTACCAGGTTCCTCAAGGCGGCAATGAAGCGGGGCGTCGTGTTGAGTCCCGTCGTCGATTCCAGGCGGATCCCGTATTCGCCGGCCAGCGTGCGATAGGCGATATTGATTTCGTAGAGTGTTTCGACATGGTCGGAGACGAAACTGAGCGGTACCATCAGGATAGCCCGGCAGCCTTCGCCAGCCAGGGTCTTGATCATTTCCGGCGTTGCCGGCGAGAGCCATTCGACCGGACCGCTTCGACTCTGGTAGCAGAGTCTGCCGGGTCGACCGGTGTGTGCTTCCAGCGCGGTAATGGTCTGCCGCAGGTGTTCGACGTACGGGTCGCCGGCTTCGATAAAGGAGACCGGCAGGCTGTGGGCACTGTAGACGATCTGCACCGGTTCGTTCTCGAAGAGATCGAGCCCGGCCGTGATTCGTTCGGCGAGGCAGGCGATATAGTCCGGTTGATCCGGCCACGAGGAAATCTCGAGCAGCCGGCCGGAGTAGGCGGCCCCGGCCAGTCGGGACCTGAGTTCATTGAGAGATGAGCCGGTGGTGGCTCGGGAATAATGCGGGTAGAGGCTGAGGGCGACGATGCGCTCCACCTGCGCCGCCACCATTTCGTCGACAGCGGCCCCGGTAAAGGGGTGCCAATACCGCATGGCGGTCGTCACCAGATAGTCGCCGTCGTCGGCCAGCGCCTGCTGCAGGGCCTGCTGCTGCTGGCTGGTAATGGTGGCAATCGGTGATCCACCGCCGATCAGGGCGTAGGTGGCGGCGCTTTTCGGGGCGCGTTTTCGGGCAATCAGCCAGGCCAGCGGTTTCTGGAGCGGCCGCGGACCGAGGCGAATGATCTGCCGGTCGGAAAAGATGTTGTAGAGAAACGGCCTGACATCCTCCTGTTTCTCCGGCCCGCCCATATTGAGCAGAACGATACCGGTGCGCGGCCGGGTCATGGGTGTTCGAGATGCTCTGTGAAGGTGTTCATCCGTCTTTCATACCATAAAGAGCGGGCCGGGCAAAGCCCGAACTGGTGTTCTCCCCAGCCTGGCGGGGCGGTGGAGTGAGGGATTCTGAAAATCGAACGCTGCCTCTTGATTCTGCTCGCCAGCCGCATATAATATAAACAAAGGGATGGTTGCAACGACTGTTCCACAAGCGCTCATAAGAGTCCGGTTCTCATGCCGAAACTGCTTTTGACCCGACCCCCCAACCCTCTGCTCTTTCCATTTGTCTCATTTGCCGTAGTAACCTGCCTGATCGATATCTGTCGATGTCGTGGCGGTGCCGCTTTGTTTGCCCAAGGCGGGCCGGTGACCGTGCGTCGTGGAGCACCTTGATGGGTGCATGTTTTTAGTGGCGGGTTCCGCCGCTGGAACAAATTATGGAGGAATTCTATGGAACTGAAAGTCGAAGCCCGAAATGTTGAGTTGAAAAAAGGCTGGCAGATGAAAATCGAGGAGGAGAAGGAGAAGTTGCTGCGCAACTATGCCAGTTTCGTACTTCATCTTCGCGTCGTCATCGAGGCCACGACTCATCACAAAGAGGGCGGTTACGAAGTCAAGATCGTGGCTTCGGTACCAAACGACACCATGGTTGTCAGCAAAAAAGGTGAAGTAGTTCGACCACTGCTCATCGAGGCCTTTGATGTCTTGACCCTGCAGCTCAAGGAGAAGCTCCGCAAGATCCGGAAAGTGAAAAAAGGCACCGATGTTCCGTTGGAAATTGATAAGGCCGGTATTATCAATATGGTTTCCCCGCATGAATCATACGGGTTCATCCGTTCGTTTGATGAAAGAGAGATCTATTTTCACGAAAATTCACTGAAAAATATCGCCATCGAGGAGTTGACCGAAGGCGACAGCGTCCTCTACGGCGAGACCTTCGGCGACAAGGGACCGCAAGCCTCCTGGGTCCGGCTCGCCAAGTAAAACCCTTCCAACGGCGGGACAGGTTTCAACCTGTCCTCCGCTAACTCCCAACGGCGGGGCAGGGTTGAACCTGTCCCACCTAAATGAGCCATTTTGCCCAGAGGTTATATCGAACAACGAAAATCATCGCCTTGGTCGGAAGGGCTGGCCGCTTCTGCCTCCGGCTGCTGCGCTGCGGCCTGACCGGCTGGCCTCCGAGGTCGGCAGACAGGCCATCCATGGCCTGACCGCCGACGGCGGACGTCCTGTCCGCCGCCCTTCGGGCCTGATTCTCCGGCCCGCCGGGCCTTCGCGATGCAGCCTCCGGCA
>CAZUJZ010000113.1:0-12134 GCA_964620665.1 uncultured Desulfofustis sp.
TTAAAACGGGTCTGTCCCCTTTTTTTTCTTTTTTTTACCAGGTACTTTACTACCCCTGATTACTCAGGCGCCACTTCCATGAACCGCTGGCGCACGGACAAATCCCCAGGGGGCACTTGATGGTAGAGTGTTGCTTCCGTACGGACTGCCCTCGTTTTTTCTTCTTTATTTACTGCATGATGGGCATTGAGTCCAGATGAAGCGGGCATCTGTTTTTCGGCTGAGGTAGTCGTCCCGCTCATGCCAGACTCCGTCTTCGCCTTCGATCATCTGGCAGACATTACAAATGGCGATTGATCCCTGCAGCGTATCGACCAGATCAAGGGCCTGGCGCAACTCCAGCAAGGTCTGCGACAATGTTGACTGGATTCTGACAATTCGCTCGCCGACCCTGATACGGGCTCGAAGTTCATCATCGTTGAACGGTTTGGTGATATAGTCATCGGCACCGGCGTCAAACCCTTGCAGGATATCGCTGTGACTGTCGCGGGCGGTGACCATGATCACGTGGATCGGATTGTCTCGGGGCAGATCCTTGATTTTTCGGCACAACTCAACACCGTCGATCTCCGGCATCTCCCAGTCGAGCAAAGCGATTTCCGGCGCATCCGGTTTATCGAGCAGCTGCCAGGCGGCTTGCCCGTCGGCAACGCTCTCCACCTGGTAGCCCCATTTCTCCAGACAGACCTGGATCATCAACCGCGTCGTGTATTCGTCTTCGGCAATCAGGATTTTCAAAGCATTTCCCCTCTTGTTATGCTTATACAGATCGTCTATCGGGAAGCTTGAAAAATTCGAACTTTCGCTCAGGATCGAGACGCGCGTGAAAATTTTACCGGAGGCATAGATGATATTCCGAGGATAAAATTTGCTTGCGTAACGATCAGGTTGGGCGAAATGGCAATTTTTCAAGGTTTCCTATCGTCTGGTCACCAGGCGTTACCAGTATTATTTCCGATTTCCCAGCGGATTGTCTACTTGAATTGCATTAAAATTACATTTTGCCGATACTGACAACCAGCGCTTCTCTTCTTGCCAAAGCTTACAGCTATCGCTGCCGACTCGATGAATCTGAAACAGGCCCTGCAAAGCACCCTCCCCGCCGATGAATTGTCTCACCTCGTTCGCTCCTACGATTTGATCGGAGACATTGCGGTCGTCATCATCCCGCCTCCGCTCCACCATCGAGAGCACCTGATCGGCGATACCATTTTGTCGATGAACAAACGTATCAAAGTAGTTGCCCGCCGGTCCGGTCACCACGGAGGCGAATACCGCACCCTGCCCCTCACCGTTATTGCCGGGGAGCAACGCTTAACAACAGTGCACCGGGAATTCGGCGTCGCTCTCGAGCTTGACCTTGGTGCAGTCTATTTTTCGCCACGAAGCGGCAACGAAAGGAAACGGGTCGCCGACCAGGTCGTGAGGCCGGAGCAGATTCTGGTCATGTTCTCCGGCGCCGCGCCTTATCCGCTGCTACTCGCCCGGCACAGTTGGGCCGCCACCGTTGTCGGGGTGGAAAAAAACAGTGCAGCCCATCACTATGGACTCATCAACGTGCGAAGAAACAAAGCACAGGCCGTGGTCTCTTTGATACACGGGGACGTTGTCACTGTCTTACCCGGGCTTGATCGCAGTTTTGACCGAATTATCATGCCGCTGCCCGGCTCTGCCCGGCAGTTTCTCGATCTGGCCCTCAAGCATCTGCGTCCGTCCGGCCGGCTCCATCTCTATGAATTTCAGCCACGCGAACGATTTGCCGCCACCCAGGGCATCATCCAGGATGCGGCCCGCTTGAAGGGGCGATACGTTATGCACAGCACCGTTACCGTCTGCGGTCACAACAGCCCGACCTCCTATCGCATCTGTGTCGATGCGACCATTTCCTAGAATTTCGCCCCGCCGATATCGGCCGAACCTGCTACCGGTAACCGCAGGCGTCCATTTCGTCTCCACAGATATCCAGAAACGTCCGTGTCATCTCCTCGCTCCACTGCGGCCACGGCGGGAGCAGGTGACTATCGGTGCGATTGGCCGGTCGATCAACGGCCTGCCGCCAGCGTTCTTCGCCGACACTCAAGTTCAAATACGCTTCAACTTCCCTATGAAAATAGCTGTAATCGCTAATTATTTTCTCAAAATGCAGCAGCCGGTCGACCTCTTGACGCAGCCGCCGATTGGCATCGACCCAGAGCCAACAGAGCCGGGCGAAACGTGACATCTCATGCCAGCTGTCGGCCAGCGGATCGTCGTCGCACGGCGCCAGCAGATGATGATCTTTTCCTTTTGCCGTATAATGTTTTCGTGAATAGAGCGAACGCACCACATCCCGCGGATCACGGACCAGGTGCAGCAGCTTGGCCTGTGGGAAACACTGACGCAGCGCCGCTCCATGGTAGCGTAACGCGGAATTGACCTCACCGTAGGCGGTGATTTTCCGGCGCCTCACCAGCAGATACATCATTTTCTTACGAAACGTTTGGAGATAGCGCCGGGCCGCCGCCGCTGATTTGTGGGCCTGGACGAACGCCCTGAAATCATCGGAAATCGGTTCATGAAAAACGGCGGCTGCAGGATGGCCGTCGAGCAGCCTGGCCAGCAGGGTCGTGCCGGAACGGCCGACTCCGAGGATAAAAAAAAGATCGATCGTATTGAAATAGGCGTTGACGTGCTTTTCTGAAATCCAGAACATGGAGGTTGTCTTCAAACCATTCTTACTGAAGGGCATCTCTTTCCTCTTTCCGGGGTATCCCGGAACTACCTGGCACAGCGACAGGCAACGGGTTGTAAGGCGCTGTTTCCGGCACGAAGGAGCGCCCGCCGCATTCTCATGCCCCTTCGTTTACCTGTTTTGCCGGACATTAACAACGATTGATTAACCGGCCGACTGCCATAGAGCGTACCTGACGATAAACTGACGATTCACCATCAACAGAGATCGGGATGGAAATCCGTTACAGCTGCAGTATAATACGGCGTGATGATCACCGACGCGGTGATCGACCAGAACGATTATCCCGATCACCCGAACCCTATGGCCCACCATGAATGACGTACTCAAGCTGCTCACCGCCCACCGTTCCATCAGAAAATTTGCCGCTCGTCCCGTCGATCAGAACCTTGTCGAAGAGTTGGTCCATGCCGGGCAGTGCGCCGCAACATCTTCGTTTATCCAGGCATGTACGGTCATTCAGGTCAACGACCAGAAATCGCGACAGACCCTCTACGAGTGTACGGCCGGCCAGAAATATGTACTGGAAGCCCCCGTCTTTCTCGTCTTTTGCGCAGATATGCAGCGTCACCGGCTGGCCTGCTCAATGCATGATTCAGCGATGCTGTCGGGCTTTACCGAGCAATTCCTGACAGCATCCCTGGATTGCGCGCTGTTTGCCCAGAACGTGATGACCGGCGCCGAGTCTCTTGGACTTGGCGGCTGTTATATCGGGGCAATCAGAAATCGGATCGGTGAAGCCGATCGCTTGCTGAATCTGCCGGAATTGGTCTATCCGGTTTTTGGTATGTGCCTCGGCTATCCGGCCCAGGATCCGGAACCCAAACCACGGCTGCCGCTCGCCGTCGTTCTCAAGCAGGAACGATACGACGATACCCGTGACGAAGCCGCCATTCGTCTCTACGATGAGCAGGTCCGAACCTATTATCGAACCAGGACCGGCGGCACAAAAGACAACTCCTGGAGCGAGCAGATCGCCGCCATGCTGATCAAAGAAGCACGGCCGCATATGCATGCATTCCTGCAGTCGAAAGGTTTTCTGCTGAAATAGGCGAGGAAATGGAGCGGCGACACGTCTTGACAGTGACCACTGAAACCGGGGAGCATCATGGCCCGTTGCTTTCTTGACGGAAACGAAGCAATCAGCCGAGCGGCCATCGATGCCGGCTGCCGCTTCTTCGCCGGCTACCCGATCACTCCGGCCACCACGATCTTTCACCGGATGGTCGAGATGCTGCCGCCCCTCGGTGGCATCTGTCTGCAAGGCGAGGACGAAATTGCCTCGATCGGTTTCTGCATCGGCGCGTCCATGGCCGGAATGAAGGCCATGACCGCCACGTCGGGTCCCGGGATCAGCCTCTATAGCGAGCAGCTTTCCTTTGCCATCGGCGGCGAGATCCCGCTGGTGATCGTCGATGTCCAGCGTCTCGGGCCATCCACCGGATCGGCCACCAAAGGTGCCGACGGGGACATTCAGTTCCTGCGCTGGGGCACCAGCGGCGGTCTGCCGGTAATCGTGCTGGCTCCGGTCGACGCGGTTGATTGCTATCAGCTCACCGGTCATGCCTTCAATCTCGCCGAACGCTTTCGCTGCCCGGTCTTTATCGCATCCAACAAGGAAATCGGCATGACCAGGGAGAGCGTCGAGCTGGCGAAACTACAGCTGCCACCGATTGTCGACAGGACCCGGTGTCCCGCCGACGAACAATTTCTCCCCTACCGGGCATCGGCCGGCAGTGACGTGCCGTATTTTCTGCCCATGGGCGGTGATCGGCTGGTACGGCAGACCTCTTCGACACACGGGGCCGATGGCTATATCACCGTCGACACCGACCAGATCGCAACAACCATCCGCCGGTTGGCGCGCAAGATCGACCGTGGTATTGACGATTTCAGCTTTTACGAGATGGACGGCACACCGCACTGCGAAACACTCCTCATCACCTACGGGGTGACCGCCCGGGCGGCCAGGCAGGCGGTTGCCGCGCTGCGTCTGAGCGGACACGACATCTCGCTGCTGATCGTGAAAACCCTGTTCCCGGTGCCCGCCAGGATACTCCGGGAAACCATCAGTGCCGCCGGCCGCATCGTGCTGATCGAGATGAATCTCGGCCTTTATGTCAATGAAATAGCTCGATTGTGCTCGGGCAAGGAAGTCATCCATCATGCCCGCATGGATGGAGAATTGATCAGTCCCGAGGAGATCCGTGCGGTGATCCGGCCATGACCAGTCTGCTCAACGATCAGCGTCCGCCGGTTTTCTGCCCGGGCTGCTCCCATGAACTGACCGTCCACGCCCTTGACCGGGCACTCGGTCTCTTGGGTCGTGCCGGCAACCAGGTGGCAGTGGTCAGCGATATCGGCTGCTCCGGACTGTTCGACACCTTTTTTCATACCCATGCGCTGCATGGCCTGCACGGTCGGGCACTGACCTACGCCACCGGGCTGAAGATGGCCTGCCCGGAGCTGACCGTCATCGTCGTCATGGGCGACGGCGGTCTGGGTATCGGTGGTGCCCATGTGCTCAGCGCCTGTCGACGAAACCTGGATATCACCCTGCTGGTGCTGAATAATTTCAATTACGGCATGACCGGCGGGCAATGTTCGCCAACCACCCCTGCCGACGCAACGACCTCGTCGGGATTTTTGAACCGGCTCGAAGCCCCCCTCGATATCTGCACGGTGGCCGGTGCCGCCGGCGCGCCCTGGGTGGATCGATTGGCGGCCCCGGATCGGAAGTTGAGCGAACGCCTGGCCGGGGCGATCGCGTTTAACGGTTTCGCCCTGCTCGATATTCGGGGCATCTGTCCGGGACGGTTCAGCAAGCATAACCGCACGTCCCTGCGCCAGATCGAGGCCGATCTGCAGGCCCTGCCACCGGCTGACACCATTGTCACCGCCAACCAGCATCCCGAATACGGTGCTCACTATCGGCAACTCGCCGCCGCAGCACCCACAAGCTCGCCACCTGCCCGGATCGAGACGCGCCGGCACCACGCACTGACCGGTCGGTGCCAGACCCTGCTGCTCGGTGCAGCCGGCCAGCGCATCAATACCGCCGGTGAAGTACTCTGCCTGGCGGCCATGAGCGGCGGCCTGCACGTCAGCCAGAAGAACGATTACCCGATCACCGTGCTGCGGGGTCATTCGGTGAGCGAAGTCATTCTCGATCGCGAACCCATCGGCTACACCGGCATCGACAAGCCCGATGTTGTCATCGCCCTGGCCGCCGAAGGGGTGCTGCGCCGCCGGCGCGTCTTTGCCGCATTGACCCCCGAAGACCTGGTTATTCGCGGCGAGCACGTGGATCTGCCGCCATCGCAGGCCCGGATCATCGATATTCCGGCGGCTGATCTCGGTATCGGTGCGCGGGATCAGGCGCTCGCCGCGCTGACCATTCTCTGCGACGAGTCGGCCACCATCACCTGTGACGCGTTGCACGACGGCTGCAGACTCCGTTTCAGCGGCAGCACCCTGGATAAGGCGTTGTCGGTGATCGATCGCTGCCGGCGCTGATCAGCCGGCAGCGGATCTCTCGGCAATCCCGCGACTATTGTCGATCAGTTGAGTGTTTCCTGGAGAAAGCGGACGAAGCGATTCCAGGACTGGCGATCGGCTTCCTCCCGGTAGCGATCCGTCCCGAAGACCGTGAATGCGTGCGGCGCACCGCTATAGGTGATCATTTCGTGAGGAACATTGGCCTCTTCCAACTGAACCGCCAGATCGGCAAAATCCTGCATGGTAACGGCCGTATCGGCAGTACCGTGGAATACCAAGACCATGCCCGTGGTCTGACGGTAATCCTGACCTTCCGGTGTGGTCAGTCCGCCGTGAAAGCTGACGAATCCCTTGGCTTCGGCACCCGACCGAGCCATCTCAAGCACCGCGGCGCCGCCGAAACAATAACCAAAGGCCACCGCCCGTGAGCCGTCACCGCCCTGGGCAACGCCCTGCTCAAAGCCGGCGGTCAACAGCGAGCGCATTTTCTGGCGATCACCATAGAGCGCTCCGGTCAACTTTTTCTTGTCAGCTGTTTCCGTCGGACGGACTCCGGCGCCGAAGAGATCGACGGCAAAAACCGCATAACCGAGGTCGGCAAGCATCTCCGCCCGCTTGATCTCGTAATCGGTCAGGCCGTCCCAATCATGGACCAGCAACAACAGCGGTTGATCGGCCGCGCCGGTGAAATAACCTTCGTAGTCGGCGCCGTCAACCGAGTATGAAACCGCTTTTCCGGCACCAAAAGCCGGTGTGGCGACAAGGGTAACCAGCGCCGCCCAGATAACGAGTAACCGTATCATAACAACCTCCTGCACAGCCGTCTCCAACAAGACGACTCATGATGTCTTCACAATGACGCTGCCTCTGTCTCCGGTGCGACACGCAGCGCCGGGATGTACAGGAAAACGATAGTGCTCCTTTGTGGAAAGGCAAGAAACAACGGGGCTTTCTCGGCCCGGCGCCGCCAGGTTCAGCTCGCGCATCCCCTGCGCCGGCAAGCTTGATCGGCGCCCGGCTAGGAATTGAAAACCCGCGCCGCCGACCTTCGATCACCGGGAAAAGAACTGGACAGGGAAACCTGTCGTAGATTACGCTTGGACAACATCACTCTTTGATATCTATCGTTACGGAGACTACCGTGAACCGTTATCACACCGTATTGACCATCGCCGGTTCCGATTCCGGCGGCGGCGCCGGAATCCAGGCCGATCTCAAGACCATCGGCGCCTGCGGCTGTTACGGCATGAGCGCCATCACCGCTCTGACCGCCCAAAACACCGTCGGGGTCATGGCTATTCACCCGGTCCCGGTCCCCTTCCTCGAGCAGCAGATCCGGGCGGTACTCGACGACATCGGAGCTGATGCCGTCAAGATCGGCATGTTGCATGCGCCCGAGGTTATCGACTGTGTGGCCGGTCTGCTCGCGGAATACCGGATCTCCCATATCGTTCTTGATCCGGTCATGGTGGCCACCAGCGGCGACCGCCTGATTCAGGACGATGGTGTCGCGGCCATGCAGGAAAGGCTTTTCCCGCTGGCCACCCTCATCACCCCGAATATCCCGGAACTCCAGATTATTCTCGGACAAACGATTGGATCCGACGATGAACTGCACCAGGCCGCCCGGGATCTCGGCACCCGATACCACCTGTCGGTCCTGGCCAAAGCCGGTCATCTCTTCGGCGAAGAGCTGACCGATGTCCTCTTCGACCGGACCACCGGAGCGATCACGCCCTTTTCCCATCAGCGTATCCGCACAACCAACACCCACGGTACCGGCTGTACGCTGTCCTCGGCAATTGCCGCCCACCTCGCCAAGGGGCTGCCGTTGGCGGCGGCAATCCAGCAGGCTATTGCCTATCTCGCCCGGGCGCTTGAAGCCGGCAGCTTGTATCAGCTTGGCTCCGGGCACGGACCGGTTCACCATTTCCAGGCCTGGTGGCGATGAACGCTCGGAGATGCTGCATCTCGCCTGAGTGACCGGGCCGGTTTGACCGTTCAGCGTTTAGCGGCTTCATCGTTTTCGGCTATGCCCAGCCGCCGATACATCAGCGTTCAGTGGCTTCATCGTTTTCGGCCATGCCCAGCCGGCGATACAAGGTGCGCCTGCCGATCCCCAGAATCGATGCGGCACGGCTCTTATTGCCCTGTACCCGCTCCAGGACGCGACGGATATAACCTGCTTCGATTTCGGCCAGCGAAGGCATCGCGGCTTGATCGGGTGCGAGTTGGCTCAGGTAACTGTCGATTACTTTATCACTGTCATCTGCAGCTCTGCGAATCCGCAGCGGTAGGTGTTCGGGAAGAATTTTTTCCTGATGGCAGAAGGTGACTGCCCGTTCGACACTATTGTGCAGCTCGCGGACATTGCCGGGAAACGAATAGCGACGGAGCAACTCGCCGGCCGCAGGGGAAAAGCCCGTTATCTGCTTCCTGCTGCGCAGCGCAAAGGTTTGCAGGAAATGACCGGCCAGCAACTCGACGTCTTCTTCGCGTTCCCGCAAGGGCGGCACCCGCAGCGCAAACGTCTCCAGACGATAGAACAAATCTTCGCGAAAATGGCCGCGCCGCACCTCTTCATCAAGATCCTGGTTGGTTGCTGCCAAAACGCGCACATCAACCTGCTGCTCCCTGTTTGCGCCAACCGGCCGAACCTTGCCGTCCTGCAGCATCCTCAGCAGTTTCGCCTGAAGCGACAGCGGCATCTCGGAAATTTCATCGAGCAGCAATGTCCCGCCCTCCGCCTCGGCGAATAGACCGCGCCGCCCGCGGGCCGCACCGGTGAACGCCCCTGCCTCGTGACCGAAAAATTCGCTCTCCAGCAATTGCTCGGGAATACCGGCGCAGTTCACGGCGAGAAAGGGCCGGCTCTTTCCCTTGCCCTCCTGATGAATGGCCCTGGCAACCAATTCCTTGCCGGTCCCGCTCTCGCCGGCAATCAGGACCGGCCCTTCGGCCTTGGCAATCTGCCTGATCTGGTCAAAGAGCCGGATCATGCACCGGCTGTGCCCATACATCCCGTGAAAGCTGCTCCCATCCATCAGGCTCCGGATTCGCACCACTTCCTCGCGAAGCTGGCGTTTTTCGAGAATCCGATTGACGCTCAACATGAAGTGTTCCAGATCCAGCGGTTTGGTCAAAAAATCTTCAGCCCCCGCCTTGAGCGCCTCAACCGCGGTGGAAATCGTGCCGAAGGCGGTAATAATAAGGAAATCAGGGCCATCCTCATATTCCCCGGTCTTGACCTGGCGCAACAGGGTCAGCCCGTCGCTGTCCGGCAAACGCAGATCACTGACCACCAGATCGGGGCGCCAACGGTTGATGGCCGACATCGCCTGGGCGGCGCTGTCCACCCACCGTGCCTCCAGGCCACCGTCTGTCGTTTCATCCTGCAGCAGCCGGCCAAGCCCCGGATCATCTTCGACGATGAGCACTTTACTGACGTTCGATGCCGTCACGATCACCCCTCCTTTTCATGTACAGCTGATTTCTCCGCCAACCAGAGGCGAAAGGATGCTCCTCCCAGCTCGCTTTCGCCAATGTCAATGGTCCCGCCATGCTCCTGGACGATGGCGTGAACGACGGCCAATCCCAATCCCGTCCCGACGCCGACCGGTTTCGTGGTAAAAAACGGCTCGAAGATCCGCTCCCGCTGGGAGTCCGGGATTCCCGGCCCGTTGTCGTCGACTTGAAAACAGACCTGGCCCTGCTCGGCAAAACAGTGCAGCCGTACCACCGGTTGTCGCCCTGCCTGGATCCCGTTGCGCAACAGGTTGACAACGGCTTGCTCGAGACGGACCGGGTCACCCTGCACATCGGCCGGCTCACCGGTAATCGCCCAGGTCAGGGTCGCTCCGAAACAATCCACGTCTCCCTGTACCGAGGCGACAGCGGAACGGATTACCTGTTCCGGGTTGACCGGTGCTCGCCGCACCTCTTCATGACGGCTGAACTCGAGCAATTGGCGAACGATAGAAGTCATCTTGTCGACTTCTTTCCTGATCTGGTCCAGCTTGTCTCTCAGGTCCGGCCCGAGCCCCTCGGCTCTGGCACCCCGCTGGGCATGGCCGGAAATCACGCTCAACGGGGTACCCAGTTCATGGGCGATACCGGCAGCCAATTGGCCGATGGCCGCCAATTTTTCCTTATGCCTGAGCTGTTTTTCCAGTTCGAGCTGTTCTAGCCGTTGGCGATGCAGGGCCTGTTGGCTCTGCTCGATACTGTCCAGCATCACATTGAAACCGGACAGTATCTCCACCATCTCCCGCGGGCCGGTCAGGGGCATGCGATAATGCCTGTCTCCGGCGGCGATCTTGGCCATACCCGAGGTGAGGCGGGCAAAATTTCGCCCCAGGGCCTGGTGGTGCCCGATCAAAACCAGACCGGTCATGATCAACGCTCCTACCCCGAGAAAAATGACCCCGTACAAGCGAATCGTATTGATATCATCACGAAAGTCACTTTGTCGTCGGGTCAGGTGCAGCAGTCCTCTGGCCTGCCCGTCGGAATCGGTCAACGGCACGTAATACGAATACACGCCGCGGTTACCGATAGTGCCGTATTCGCCGGTGTGCTGCCCCTTACCGGCCAACTCGGTCACTTTGCCCCGTTGCAGGCGCGGATCGCTCCGGCCGGCCGAGGCGATCTGCCGGCCTTCGGTATCGTAGACATAGGCGCTGTACACGGACCCCAGAGAAAACACAGACTGCAAGGCACTGGCAACGCTTCCGGGGCGCTGTTTTTGCAGCGCATGCCCGAGCGGCAGCCTGATCGCCCGGGCCACCAGTTCAAGGTCCTTTTGCAATCGCTGCTCAACCTGTTTTTCAATAAAACTCAGCGAGAGATAGCCGGTCAGGGCCAGAGAGGCGATCAACGGCACGACAATATAGATCATCAGGCGCCAGCGCATGGTAAAACGATGGGGCCCCGATGAAGACTCACTCACCGATCTCACTTCTGTATCATTTTGGCTCATGGGTCAATTATACACACTACCGATAACAATGCAAACACGGGCTGGACGGGATACTCCTCAGAGGATTTTTATATCTGTTTGATATTA
Organism: uncultured Desulfofustis sp.; assembly: GCA_964620665.1. Lineage (GTDB taxonomy): Bacteria > Desulfobacterota > Desulfobulbia > Desulfobulbales > Desulfocapsaceae > Desulfofustis. The sequence goes on from CAZUJZ010000113.1 coordinate 11,295, forward strand.
TACTTTTTAATTTTCTCAAGCGGTACATTGGATAACAGGCACAATATCTGCAAAATAAAGATCATGATGCGTCATGCGGAGCAGTCGTAGCGCATCTCCGGCACCATTGGGGTGTCGGATCCTTATTCATCGTTTTTTGGAGGACTCTATGTTTGTTTACAAGCGGATAATTCAGTTATTTCTACCCGTGGCCGCAATAATGCTGATCGTTGTGCTTCCAGCATCGGCTCAAGAAAAAGCATTGAGCGTAACGGAAGAAGAAACAATTGAATACAGCGACGAGCAATTGGAGAATGTGGCAAACGCGTACGTCTCCATTACGGAGATCCGTCAGGATCTGCAGGACGGCCTCACCGAAGTCGCAGATGAAGAGCAGGCTCGGGCCCTGCAGCAAGAGGCCGGCGCCGATATGGTCGAGGCCGTTGAAGAAACCGGCCTGGCAGTGGACGAATACAACGAGATTGTCGAAGAATCGCAGGTCAACGGCAACCTTCGCAATCGATTGATGCTGATGATCAACATGCAGCAGTAATTACCGCAAGATAGGCTTCACATCGGCACGAACCGAAGTAGCCGTCAGAACTTGACCCGGCAGACACCGCCCCGGTATCTGCCGGGTCTTCCATTATGATTCCCCGCTGTTGCGGTGGGGCACAAGCTTCCCATAAGTCTGGCTCGAGTGGCTGATTCATGGTACAAGAAGTGGATGAACGGCAGCGACAGCGCACAACAGAGCACCACAGCGAATCGCGACGAGGAGTTGGATGTCCTGTTCGGGGTGATCAACCGCTTTATCGGTTATTTCACCCGTCAGGCCGTCCCCCGGACAGGCAATGATAC
>CAZUJZ010000114.1:0-12101 GCA_964620665.1 uncultured Desulfofustis sp.
CGACCACGATGCCGATTTTCATTGTTCGTTGTGACTATCAGTCATGGCGGTTATATGAGATTATCGTCAACATGAATGCTGTTTCCCGGCATCACCGAGACCATGCACTCTGTTGCCGGCAAGACCAATTGTTAACAAGAACGGCAGGCCGAATTACTACCCGACACACCCAGGAATGATCATGCAAGAAACCCGTCTCCGTTTTCCTCCCAGTCCGACCGGCTACCTGCACATCGGCGGCGCCCGAACCGCCCTGTACAACTGGCTCTATGCCAGAAAGACCGGCGGCAAGCTGATTCTGCGCATTGAAGACACCGACGTCGACCGCTCCACCAGGGAATCGATCGACGGGATTATCGATGGATTGACCTGGCTCGGCATCGACTGGGATGAAGGGCCCTATTTCCAGACGGAATTCAGCGACGACCATCGCCGTGCGGCCGCCCGCCTGCTCGCCGAAGGAGCCGCCTATAAATGCTTCTGCACCAAAGAAGATCTCGAAGCAAAGCGGGCAGCAACGCTGGCCGCCAAAGGCGATGTCCGCTACGATGGCACCTGCCGGCGGCTGAGCCAACAGGAAATAGCCGACAAAGAGCGGGCCGGCCAGCCCTCTGTGATCCGTTTCAAAACACCGCGCCGAGACGGTAAGATCGGCTACGACGACAAGGTGCTCGGCCGGATCGAGAGCAGCTACCGGGAAATCGACGATTTCGTTATCGTGCGATCCAACGGAGCGCCGCTCTACCTGCTGTGCAATGTGGTCGACGACATTCGCGATCGTATCACCCACGTGGTTCGCGGCCAGGACCACATGACCAACACCATCAAGCAATTGCTGCTTTATGAAGCGCTTGGTGCACCGATCCCGGTCTTCGCCCACATGCCGCTGACGCTCGACACGAAGAAAGCGAAGATCTCGAAACGGAGTCATGGCGAGATCGTGGCCGTCCAGTTTTACCGGGACCATGGTTTTATCCCGTGGGCCTTCAACAACTTCCTGGTACTGCTCGGCTGGTCGCCCGGTGACGACCGGGAGATCTTTTCCCGGGAAGAGCTCATCGAAGCCTTCAGCCTGGAACGGATTAACAAATCGGCTTCGATCTTCAACTATCGAAAAGGCGATCCGAAGTTTTTCACCGATCCGAAAGCGATCGCCATCAACGAGCATTACCTGAGAACCATGCCCATCGATGAGCTGGCACCGCTCGTCAAGGAGGAGCTTGTGGCCGCCGGCCTCTGGGACGACGCCTACGACTCCGACCGACGCTCGTGGTTTCTGGCCACGACCGAGTTGATCCGCAGCCGGTTCCACACCCTCAAGGACTTCACTTCCCTCGGCAGGGCCTACTTCAGCGATGATTACCGGATCGAAGACAAGGCCTTCCGCAAGAACCTGGCCGCCACCCCGGACCTGCAGCTCTGGCTGGTCGAACTGGCCGATGAGTATCAGGCGGTGCCGGATTTTTCACTGGCCGAAACCGAGCGGTTGGCCCGGGCTGCCGCGGAGCGTGCCGGCGTCAAGCCGGGCATCATCATCAACGCGATGCGCACCGTGCTCACGGGTCAACTGGCAGGACCGTCGATGTTCGACATCCTGCTCGCCCTCGGCCGCGACACTGTCGTCAAACGATTGCAGGCAACCCCGGCCATCTATCTCTCCTTTCAGACCCAGCAACCCTGACGTGATGAACAACGACACCCCAACCGACCGCAGCAGGCCTCTTGATTTCATCCGGCAGATCGTCGCCGAAGATCAGAAAAGCGGTAAACACCCGCACCCGGTCACCCGGTTCCCTCCGGAGCCCAACGGTTTTCTGCATATCGGTCATGCCAAGTCGATCTGCCTCAATTTCGGCATCGCCAATGAGTTCGGCGGCCGGTGCCACCTGCGGTTTGACGACACCAACCCGATAAAGGAAGAGGCCGCCTATGTCGAATCGATCAAACGCGATGTCCGCTGGCTCGGCTTCGACTGGCAGGAGCACCTCCATTACGCTTCGGACTATTTCGAACAGATCTACCACTTTGCCGAGCACTTAATCGAACTCGGCAAGGCCTACGTCTGTGATCTCACCGGAGAGCAGATCCGCGCTTACCGCGGCACGCTGACCGAACCGGGCCGGGAAAGCCCGTATCGCAACCGCTCCGTCGCGGAGAACCTGCGCCTGTTCCGGGAGATGCGGGCCGGCGCCTACGGCGACGGCGAACGCGTCCTGCGCGCCAAGATCGACATGTCATCGCCGATCATCCTGATGCGCGATCCGGTCCTCTATCGAATCCTCAGCGTTCCGCACCACCGAACCGGCGATGCCTGGTGCATCTACCCGATGTATGACTTCACCCATTGTCTTTCCGACATGCTGGAGTCCATCACCCATTCGCTCTGCACCCTGGAATTTCAAGACAATCGGCAGCTCTACGACTGGGTCCTGGATACCCTGCAGACACCGTGTCACCCGCGCCAGATAGAATTCGCCCGGCTGAACCTGACCTACACGGTAATGAGCAAGCGTAAACTCCTGCAATTGGTCACCGACGGCCATGTCGACGGCTGGGACGACCCCCGCATGCTCACCATCTCCGGCCTGCGGCGGCGGGGCTATACCCCGCGGGCCATCCGGAACTTCTGCGAGCAGATCGGCATCGGCAAAAAGGAGAGCTGGATCGACATGGGCGTGCTGGAAAACGCAATCCGGGACGACCTCAATGAATCCGCGCCGCGAGCAATGGGAGTGCTCGACCCGGTCAAGGTGGTCATCGACAACTATCCGGACGACCTGGTCGAGTACATCGAAGCGCGGAACCACCCGCAAAAACCGGAACTTGGCAGCCGGACGCTGCCGTTCAGCCGTGAACTCTATATCGAGCGCGAGGATTTCCGCGAAAATCCACCCGGCAAATTTTTCCGCCTCGCCCCGGGCCGGGAAGTCCGTCTGCGCTACGCCTACTACATCACCTGCGTATCCTGCGAAAAAGATCCACAAACAGGTGAAATAACGGAGATCCACTGCACCTACGACCCACAGACCAAGGGCGGCAGTTCGCCGGACGGCCGGAAGGTCAAGGGCACCATCCACTGGCTGTCGGCACCCCATGCCGTCCCCTGTAGCATCAAGCTCTACGATCGTCTGTTTGGTGTCGAGCATCCCGACGGCGACAGGGATGTCGACTTCAAGGAGCACCTCAACCCGAATTCCCTGCACACGCTGACCCGTTGCCTGGTCGAGGAATCCCTGACCGACCTCGCCCCGGGCAGCCAGGTACAATTCGAGCGTCAGGGATATTTTTGCCGAGATCTCGACGCCACCACGGCCGATCGTCCGGTATTCAACCGAATCGTCACCCTGCGCGATTCCTGGGCAAAGGTCAACAAATAGAAAACCGACGTCGAGACATTATGCCCATCGTCAATCTGCGCCAGATGAAGAAAGACCAGTCCGGTACCATCATTGCGGTCAAAGCCACCGGTATCCTCGGCCGGCGCATCAGGGAAATGGGACTGGTTCCCGGCACGGTAATCACGATCAAAGGCCGTGCCCCGCTCAACGATCCGGTCGCCCTGCGGGTCATGGACGGAACCCTGACCCTGCGCAACAACGAGGCAGACTTTATCACCGTTCAGATCGATTCTCCGTAAGACCACTCCGGTCGCAGTTCCGCCTCTGTCTCTGTCTGTTTCGTGCCGCGTCCCCGTGGCGGATCGTTGTGCCGGCGATGGGATTACTGGCTTTTAGGAGCCCCTCATTTTTTTTGCGACTCATTGCGAAACGTATTGACAGGACTTAATGTTTGTTGTACCTAAAAGACACATTTTTACCGACTGGAAACAGTCTGGCTCTGCAGCAAAAGAAGGACGACGGGAACGGACATGGTCAAAAAATGGTTGGGACAGGGATGCGGTTTCAAGCGAAAAAAACACAACGGCCGGTGCGGGCTGAAGGCCTGCTCCGAGATACCGCTGAGCGCCAAGCGTACCTGCGGCAGGACCAAAGTCTGCTCGATCACCGGCGATCGGAAGCATTGTGCCCGGCTGGCCGCCATGGGTCTTTATCCCGGTAACGAAATAGAGTTGGTCAGTGCTCCCAACGGTGAAAATTGTCTGGTCAGGGTTCATGGCGGAACGATTTCAATCGACCGCGACACGCTGGACCAGATCGTGGTAACCGACTGACGGTTCTTTGTCTGTCACACTGTTTCACGACACCGGCTGTGGCCGGTTTTTTCAGGCCCTTGGTATTAGGACAACCTAACAATCATCAAAGAAAGGCGTATGTGGCAAACAATTCTTATCTGGCTTATCATCGCGCTCTGTGCCTTCTTCATCGGCCGACGCTTTTTTCGCCAATGGCGTTCCGCACTGAGCGGCAAACCGGTTTCCTGCTGCCTTGACTCAGGCTGCAGCTGCTGCCCGTCAGCCACATCCTGCACGGCTGATCAAAAAGAAAAACAGACCGACACCAGGAGCTGACATGACCACCATCTCCATCCGCACCCTCAGGCGCGGCCAGAGCGCTGTCATCGCCATCGTCCGGGCCCGGGGCGAACTCGGCAGGCGCATCAGGGACATGGGCCTGATTCCCGGCGCCGTCGTCACCGTCTGTGGCCGGGCGCCGCTCCAGGACCCGGTCGCCCTGAAAGTTGGCGGCACCATTCTTACCTTGCGCAACAGCGAAGCGGATCATATCATGGTGACGCCGACCTGAGCGACGAGCCACCACCGCACTCACTTGTAACGATCTCACAACCGGACAATCAGCATGACCACGCCAAGCCAGAACTACACCTTTGCCCTGGCCGGCAATCCCAACGCCGGCAAGACCACCCTGTTCAACCACCTGACCGGTGCCCGGCAGCATGTCGGCAACTATCCCGGCATCACCGTTGAGCGCAAAGAAGGATACCTGATCGACAACGGGCGGAAAATAACCATTGTCGACCTGCCCGGCACCTACTCTCTGACCGCCTATTCAACCGAGGAACTGGTAGCCCGTGACTTCCTGGTCAATGAAAAGCCGGAAGTCGTGATCAATATCGTCGACGCGTCCAACCTGGAGCGTAATCTGTATCTGACCACCCAATTTCTCGAACTCGGCGTCCCCCTGGTCATTGCGCTCAATATGGTCGATGTCGCGAAGACCAGAGGGATCACGGTACAGGCGGAAAAACTCGAGGAAATTTTAGGTGTTCCGGTGGTGCCGATCGTCGCCCGTTCGGGCCTCGGGACCCCCGCCTTGATCGATGCCGCCTGCCGTATCGCCGCCAGCGGGAATGCCTGGCAACCACTGGACATCTCTTACGGTGACGATCTCGACGCGACGATTCTGCGCCTGGTGGACGTAATCACCACCAATCGGTTCCTGACCGCCCGCTACCCGGCCCGTTTTACCGCGATCAAGTACCTGGAGAACGACGAGCAGATCCTCGACCGCGGCCGGGACGAATCGCCGGCCATCGCCGCAGAACTCGAGACCGATGTGGCGCGGGTGTCACAGCACCTGCAAAAAACGCTCAATGTCTTTCCGGAGGCCATTATCGCCGATCATCGGTACGGCTATCTCAAGGCCGTTCTCCGCGACGGGGTCATCACCCATGCCTTTGATGTCGACCGCCTCTACACCTCTGACAAAATAGATAAAATCGTTACCAACCGGTTGCTCGGCCCACTGATCATGATCGGCATTCTGCTCGGTCTCTACCAGTTCACGTTCTCCTGGAGCGAGATACCGGTCATCTGGATGGAAACATTTTTCGGCTGGCTGGGGGCGACGGTGGAAAACATACTGGCCGAGGGGCCGCTCCGCTCACTGCTCATTTCCGGCATCATCGACGGGGTCGGCGGCGTTCTCGGGTTCGTACCGCTGATCCTGTTCATGTTCTTCGGCATCGCGGTCCTTGAAGACTCGGGTTACCTGGCCCGGGTGGCCTACATGATGGACCGGGTCTTCCGCTCGTTCGGTCTGCACGGCTCATCGGTGATGCCCTTTATCGTGTCCGGCGGCATTGCCGGCGGCTGTGCGGTTCCCGGTGTCATGGCCACCCGGACCTTGCGTTCACCAAAGGAGCGGATGGCGACGCTGCTCACCGTGCCGTTTATGAATTGCGGCGCCAAACTGCCGGTACTGGCGTTGCTGATCGGCGCCTTTTTCGCCGATCACAAGGCCCTGATGATGTTTCTGTTTACCATGCTGGCCTGGCTGGTCGCCCTCTGCGCCGCAAAATTTCTCCGCCTGACCGTGCTGCGCGGCGAATCGACGCCGTTTGTCATGGAGCTGCCGCCGTATCGGTTTCCGACCCTGCGCGGCTTGCTCATCCATACCTGGGAGCGAACCTGGCAGTATATCAAGAAAGCCGGCACGGTGATTCTGGCCATCTCCATCCTGCTCTGGGCGATGATGACCTATCCCGGCCTGCCGGACGCCGACCAGCAGCGCTATGCCGAACAGCGCCAGCAGGTCATGGCCGCCTTCCCGGAAACGATGGGCGAGCAAGATCTCGCAACGACAGAGCACCCTGCCGACGAAGCCGATCAGCGGGCCGCTCTGCTGGCGACCATCGACCGCGAAGAGTCCGCCGCCGCACTGCGTCATTCAGCGGCCGGCCGGGTCGGCCGGTCCCTGGAATCCCTGTCGCAGTTCGCCGGCTTCGACTGGCGCACCAACATTGCCCTGATCGGCGGCTTTGCCGCCAAGGAAGTGATCGTCTCGACGCTCGGCACCGCTTATTCCATGGGTGATGTCGACGCCGAAGAGAATGTCTCCCTGAGCAAACGGTTGCAGCGTTCGGACGACTGGAACCGGGTCATCGCCGTAGCGGCATTGGTCTTCATTATGTTCTACGCGCCCTGTTTCGTCACCGTGGCCTGTATCGCCAAGGAATCCTCCTGGCGCTGGGCCGCCTTTTCGATGGGGTTCAACACCATCTTCGCGTTCGGCCTGGCCGTTCTCGTCTATCAGGTGGGCACGCTGCTCGGACTGGGCTGAGCGCCGTGACACCGGTTCGGGATGCGCCAAAACACCCGGGCCGTATCCAGGCGCCCGGAGGTGATTTCAGCCGGCGCTGTTGCCCAGCTCGGGCAGCAACGCAAAGAGAAGCACCAGCGCCAGCACGGCCAACAGCGCGGAAACCAGTCTGATCAGCCACGGCGACCTGCGGCGTCGCTCCGGACTGTTGCCCAGATGCATGAAGACCAGGCGTTGCAATTCCTCCGGCGATGGCGGCGGTGATGATTCCCGGCCGTCGGCGGAGCGGGCCGCCCGTTTGTCGTCGGTCGCCTGGGCAACGGCCTGATCCGAATTCCCTGTACCGGTCATCATATCCCTCCTTCTCGTCACCATGCCGCCTGCAGCCGCCCGGCTCACACTTCGACGGCGGCCCCGCCCCGACGCGGATCACCGACGCCGCAACAGCCGGGAACGACAGCATGAACTCCGCCGAAATAGACATCCTGCCGGGACCAGACCCTGATCGGCGCCAGCGCCGCAAGACGCTGCAGAACCGGTTCACCAAACCCCGGTTCGACCTGGATCGATTCTCCGTCCCAATGCAACCGCGGCGCGCAGACAGCAGCGTCGACCGGGCGCCGGCCATCGGCAACTTCGCAGATAACCCGGATCAACGCCGTCCGGATCCGCTTCGACCCGCCGCTGCCGACCACCAGTTCCACCCGGCCATCCCGGCAGAGCAGTGACGGGGACATCATCGACAGCACCCGCCGGCCGGGAGGATCGACGTGGAAACCGCCGGGATGAAGATCGTCTTCGCCCATCATATTGTTGAGCATGACCCCGCTGCCCGGAGCGAAATAACCCGCTCCTTCCCCGTTGGAGCAGGTCATCGAAGCACAATTGCCCTGCCGGTCGGCAACACTGATATGGGTGGTGCCCCGGGAGAACAGTACCGATTTTCCATCCGGCATATCGTCATCATCACCGAACCCGCCCCCCTCCCGGAGATGGTCGATGCGGCGCTGCACATCGACCATCCGGGCCAACCGCTCCGCTTCGTCCCCATCCCCGCCGCCGGGAGCTTCCTGTTCGAGCAGCAGCAGCGAGCGGCCGATCAACGTGCCGCCCAGGGACGGCCGGCCGGCGGTCACCAATTCGTGGGAACGGTACGGAAACCGCAGCGGCGCCCGTTCATGCACCCGGTAACGGGCCAGATCCTGCCGGGTCAGCACGCCGCCCTGCGCCTCCATGTCACGATCGATCGCCGCCGCCAGCTCGCCATGGTAAAAGTCCCGGCCGCCGTCGACGGCGACCCGTTCCAGAAACGCGGCGCAGCCAGGATTGACCAACCGATCCCCGGCCTGCAACAGCACGCCGTGCGGGGCGTACAGCGCCCGTCCTTCGGAGCTTCTGGTCATGATCGGTTCAAGCAGCGACAGAAAATGCGCCTGCTGTCGATTGACGGGATGACCGAGGGCGGCCTGTTTTCCCGGCTCGATCAGCTCGGCAAGGGTCATGCGCCCGAGACGCTGCTGGATATGGACCAGGCCCTGCAGGGTGCCCGGCACGGCCACGGAACCGAGGCCGACGATAAACTCCTGCGACGAATCGGAGAAATGAACGAAAACAGGCGTAAAATCAAGACTTTCCTTCTGAAATCGGCGCCCGGCGCCCGGGGTGTCGACAAAAAAATCGAAAAACAGATCCTGGCCGAACCGCTCACTGTGGCCGACCAGCAAACCGCCGCCGCCAAGGCTGGTCAAGGTCGGCTCGACCACCGCCGAGACGAATCCGGCGGCGACCACCGCGTCGAAAGCATTGCCGCCGGCCCGCAGGATCTCCGCCGCCGATTCGCTGACCAGCGGATGGCCCGAGGCGACGACCGCTTTCGGGCCGCACCTCATTTCCAGAACCCCTGCTGCACCCCGCGAATCACCTCTTTGAACTGGTGCGTCTGGCGATAGATCCGGCGCTGCAGGTCGGCGCCGGTGCCCCCGGAAATGATTGAGTCAAGATACTCAAGATAGGTGATCGCGTTGAGTTTCACGGCGATCTCGGTGACCGTTTTCTTGAGCAGCATTGCGGCCAGCCGCAAATTCATCGCCTGGCTGCCGAGCAGGCCGGTTGGGTCGATGAAGCGCCCCTCCAAACCGTAGCGGGCCGCCTGCCATTTGTTGGCCTGCAACAGACTGAGCTGCAGCGGCCGGGTCTCTCCGGCTCTGCCGGCCAACCAGGCCACCGTGCTCTGGGCCAGCGCGACGATGGCCAGGATGTCGTTGAAGCGGGTCGGCAGATCGCACACTCTGATTTCCACGGTGCCGAGCTCGCCGTTCGGGCGCACGTCCCACCACAGATCATGAATCGTTTCGATGACCCCGTGTCTCCTGAGGTCCTCGAACTGGGTGGCAAACGTCTGCCAATCGGGGATATACTCGTAGATGCCGGCCAGGGGCAGGACTTCAAAGAGCTTGCTCCGGTATGACATCAATCCGGTGTCTTTACCTTGAAAAAATGGCGACGACGTTGATAAGGCGAGAAAAATCGGCAAAAATGCCTGAAGAGCGTTGCAGACCCGGATGGCGCTGTCGCCGTCCACCATGCCGACATGGACATGCAGACCCTGGGAAATAAAACGACGGCCGATGATCTGCAATTCCTGCATGATTCGCAGGTACCTGCTGTCATCGGTCAACTCTTGACCTGCCGCGCGGGCAAACGGGTGCAGACTGGCGGCATAGAGGAAACAACCGTTGTCTTCGGCGAGTTCCTCGGCCAGCGAGCAGGTCTGCAGCAAATCATTTTCGACGGCCCGGACATCGGCGCAGATCCCGGTCTTGATTTCCAGCGTCGACTTGATTAATTCCAGTGCCAGGCGAGGTCTGAGCAGTGCCGGGGCAAGATTGAGCAATTGGGGCCCGAACGGGACCAGCGAGCAATCCGTACGATCGATGATCTGGAACTCGATTTCGACACCGAGCGTGTGCGACTCGCTCTGATGAAAGGGGTGGGGGTCAGCGGTCATCTGTCCGGCAATCTCCGGTGAGCGTCGCTGCTCCTGGCTGCAGCAGCCACCGCCAGGCGACCTGCGCCAGCCAGCGGGCACCGATCTCCAGGCAGCGTTCGTCAAACGTGAAGGTATTGCTGTGCGCCGGTCCCGAAGCAGCGGCAGGCGCCGCGCCAAAACGGACCAGGCACCCCTCCACGCATTGTTGATAGAAGGCAAAGTCTTCCCCGCCGAGACTGGCCGGTCCCTGGGAGATCACCTTGTCAATGCCGGTGGTCTCCCAGGCGGCGGCACGGGCTATCTCGGTCGCGTGCGCCGCATTGATAACCGCCGGCAGGCGCTCTTCGAAAACCAGCTCGGCGCGTACCGCGTACATCGCTTCCACAGCCCCGACGACGCGACGCAAACCGTCGATGGTCCGCTTCCTGGTCACTTCGTCGGTCGAGCGAATGGTCCCTTTGAGCAGGGCCTCGCCGGCGATGACGTTATGGGCGGTACCCGCCTGAAAACTGCCGATGGTGAGCACTTCGGCCCGGTTCGGATCCACCTCCCGGGAGATCAGGGTCTGGAGGGCCATCACCAGGCCGGCGCCGGCGACCACCACATCGGCGGCCTCGTGCGGCCTGGCGGCGTGTCCGGCCCGGCCGCGCAGCGTAATGGAAAACGGATCGGCATAGGCGCAGATGAGGCCCGGATCGACGGTGATCTGTCCGGTACGATAGTGGGTATCGATATGGCCGGCAAAAATCGCCCCGACCCTGTCCAAAACACCGTTCTCGATCATCCTCGATGCACCGTTGCCCCGCTCTTCGGCCGGCTGGAAGATCAACCTGACCCGTCCGGGCAGCCGGGGGGCCCGCTGAAGCAGTGTCGCCGCACCGAGAAGCATCGCGACATGACCGTCGTGGCCGCAGGCGTGCATCCGGCCCGGATGGTCGGAGGCAAACGGCAGACCGGTATGTTCGGTGATCGGCAGCGCATCCATATCGGCCCGCAGACCGACACAAGGGCCCGGTGAATCGGCGGGACCGATTTCGGCAACAACGCCGGTGCCACCGACGATGTGCCCGGTGATCCCCCGTTCCGCCAATTTGTGACGGACAAAGGCGGCGGTCCGGTGTTCCTCGTAACTCAATTCCGGATAGCGATGAAGATGCCGACGAACGGCCAGCAACCACTGGTGCAGCGCATCATCGACACGGCAGTCCAGCCGGTGCCCGGCGCGGTTGATCGTCGACCTACTCAATTTTAATGCCTCCTACAACGTTGTCGTCAACCCCGCCGCGGCCGCTCCGCTCGGGCCGCTGTCTCGGCTCGTCCGCAGCCGGTTGCCGGGAAAGATCCCGGCTCGGGGCTGCCTGCTGATCCGGCGGACCCGATTCACCCTCTGTGGCGGGCTGCCGGGCAGAAAACTCCCGGTCATCATCGACAACAGCCATCCGTTGGCCGAGCGGCTGCTTGAAAAATGCGATGACGCCGTCCTGCATCTCCAGCAGCGAAATCAACTCCCAACCGCTCCGGCCGAACTCGTTCAACTCCTGCTCGATTTCCGTCTCGTCGAGAAAAACGCCGCCGAGCAGGCCTTCTTTCTTCATTGCAAAATGAATCGTTTTATATCCCCAGCGCGTCATCACCATCCTGCCTGTACAGAGAATAAGAGACTATCTGAAACCCCCGGCCCCGGCGGACATCCCGCCGATCCTACCGGCCGACAAACACATCCTCGACGAAGCGCCCCCGGTAATCGCGGCCGTCCGCCTGCTGCAAGTGCCCCTCTCCGTGCCTGCGGCCCGCGGCAAACGCTCCTTCATAGACGCTGCCGTCGGGTGACCGGAGGATGCCTGTACCATGCGGCAAATCATCCTTGAACTGCCCCCGGTAAACGGAACCGTCGTTGTAGACGAGGGTTCCCCGGCCGTTGAAACTGCCGTTTTGAAAGGCACCGGTATACCTGCTGCCGTCGGCGAACACATATTCCCCATCGCCATGAAAGACATCGGCCGTGAACTGGCCCTGGTAACTGGTCCCGTCCGGATAACTGAGTCGTCCCTCCCCTTCCCGCCGCCCCTCTTTAAAACTGCCGTGATAGCGGCGACCGGCGGCAGATACGAAGACCCCTTCTCCGGAAAAGCGCCCCCGCTGCAAATCGCCTT
>CAZUJZ010000115.1:0-12101 GCA_964620665.1 uncultured Desulfofustis sp.
GGGAGGATCAACCAGCCCATCCGACCACGATGCCGATTTTCATTGTTCGTTGTGATCAGTCATGGCGGTTATATGAAAATCAGTTTCACAGACTGAACTCCCCGGGCTGGCCGGTTGTGCCGGAGGCTGTATCGCGAAGGAGGTCCCGGCGGGCCAAATCAACCGATCGGGCAGGGTGCTCGCCGCTGTTGCCCGGGGCTGTATTGTCTTGACATACCGCCGTTTATCGACCATCATTTCTTGGTGTTGAAGGCGGCCGGGAGCGGCGGCCCATTCGTCGATAAGAGGCCACAGGAGCAGTTCTGCAGGATAATCGAACGTGACGTGCTATGGAGCATCCCGAACAACTGCCCGGCGCAGAAACGGTCAGCAAGTATCTGGCGGCCGATAACGATCGGCTGAAAAAGATCGTCGGCATGGTGGCGTACAATGTCACCGCCGCCGCCAAACAGGCGGCGCAGGCCCTGATCAATGACCGCGAGCGAGTGTCCGATGCGACCGATCACCTAGACGGGGAATTCATGTCCGAGCTGGACATGGACCAGGCCGAAGAAATACGGACGATAACCCAGATCAGCCAGGAACTGCAGCGCTATTTCGATGTTACCATCATGAAACTGGCGCTTCGCGATTTCAACGAAGACCTCCTCCGGCAGATCCGCGACATGGAAAAGCGGGAAACGGAGGTGCGTGAGCGTGAACAGGATATCGAGCGGATCATCCGTAAACGGCTCAGCGAATTGCGGGATCAGATCCTCAGAGACAGCACCACCGCCAGGGGCTTTTTCGAAAGCGCCTTGTCCAAGGCGGAAAAGGTCTTCGACCAAAACAAGATCACCCGTTTCGCCTATTCCGCCATTTCGGTTTTTCAGGAAGAGTTCTTCGACCTGCAGGGATCAAACGATGTGGAGCAGATCACCAAACTGTATCAACGGGCCATCGAACCCTTCCAGATCACCAAGATGGTGATGGACAAGGACGGCAAATTAAAAAAAGTCGTCACCAACCAGTTCTCGGAGGCCTGCAGTCAAGATCTGTTTCTTTTTTTCTATAAATATTACAACGAGTTGTTGGAAATATACCAGACCGATGGGGAACTGCCCCCCAGTGCCGACGAACTGGCCCGGATCTTTCATAAAAAGAAGAAAGACATATCCGAGATCATCTCGGATATGCAGCAGATCGACAAGACGTCCTGACCGGGACCCTACCGCTTTTCCCCGTACCGTTCAAACGATATCCGCTCATCCAGCAATTGGGCGCGATCGTGCCCGGCCTTCGTTTCGGCCGGATAGCCGATGGCGATCACTGCTTCAACGACCAGCGACGGTTCCATGCCGAGCAGCTTTTTGACATAATCCTCGGCGCTTGTTTGGTCATCATGATCGCGCTTGCGGATCTGGACCCAGCAACTGCCCAGATCGAGGTCGGCGGCGGTCAGGTGCAGAATGATCGAAGCGATTGCCGTGTCTTCGACCCAGACGTCGGACTTGTCGGGATGGGCGCAGACCACCACGGCCAGTGGGGCGTTCTTGACAAACGAAGAACCGTGCACTTTGGCACCCGCCAGCTTCTTCAGCGTGTCCGGCTCGGTGATGAAAATAAATTCCCAGGGATTGAGACCGCGAGAGGTCGGTGCGCGCAGGGCCGCTTCGATCAGCAGGTCGATTTTGTCCGGTTCCACCGGCCGATTCTGAAATTGGCGAATGCTTCTTCGTGAACGCAGCAGATCGATGAACATGGCAACTCCCCTTGTCTTCGTTTTGTTGATCAAAGCCTGATTGGGCCCACATATACGGGCTCACGATAATCATTGTGAGGTCGATGACAAGACCGTCGCCGCCTCGGTTGGCCCCTCGAACTGCCTGCCGGCGATCGGATATCAGGCCGGCGGCTTGGTTTTTGGAGATTCCTGGTCATCGGTGGTGGTTGATTCATCCTGTCGGCACCATCTTTGGTAGACGAACACGGCCAGCAGAATGATCACCCCGCTGATGGCCGTGCCGACCACCGGTCCGAGCAGATCTGGCAGAAAGAACGCACAGAGCAGTAACGCGGCGAGGATAATGAAGAGAGTGGGGGAAGCGAGGACGGCTTTCATGATAGCCGGAAGAGTAGCCGGATTATCGTCGCCTGTCGAGATCTTCTTTGTCGCGCGTAGTGCCGAGTCGGCGGGACGGGAGTGGTTTCCTGTCGTGACGCTACGGATAAAATCGTATGTTTATCCACAGCCCGCGGGTCTTGGGTGTGCCGCCGGGTTGTAATTTGAGCTTGACTTTTTCCTAAAAAAAACGTTGATTAGGCACGTTGAAAACTGAATGGGCATTCAGTGCCGCCCGCCAACGATATCAGATGTGTAGTGATTTTTATGTATAAATTTTATCAAACTATGGAGAGTTACCAATGGGACGAGAATCACATCCACGCCCCACCGCCGAAATGGTTCTGGCGAAACTGCTCGAAGGCAATCAGCGTTTCGTCACGGGGCAACTGCTGCATCCGAATCACTGCGAAGAAAGCCGGCAATTGACGGTCGATAGCCAGACCCCGATCGCCACCATCCTGACCTGTTCCGATTCCCGCGTCCCGCCGGTCGATATCTTCGACCAGGGAGTGGGTGATCTGTTTGTCGTCCGCGTCGCCGGCAACATCATCGGCGATCATACCCTCGGCAGTATCGAATACGCCGTGTCCGTTTTGCAGACCCCGCTGGTTGTCGTCATGGGGCATTCCTCCTGCGGCGCCGTTTCCGCCGTGATCGGTGGCAAGAAACTCGACGGCCATATTGCTACTCTGGCCCCGCCGATTCAGTCCGCCGCTAAATTGGTCAAAGACAAGAGCGGTGATCTGATCAACAATACCTCCCGGGAAGTAGCCAAACTGATCGCACGCCGCATTGCCGAGTCGGAACCGATCATCGCCGACCATATCCAGGACGGCACGGTCAAGGTGATCGCCATGTATTACGATCTTTCCAGCGGTAAGGTGGTCGTTCTCGAAGATACGTCCAATAACTGAACGTAAAGCAAGGGCAAAGAGATATCCGATGATTCACAAATTCCTTCCATTTCTCGAATGGTTCAAAGATTACAGCATCGGCAAGTTTCGCGTCGATCTGCTGGCCGGCATCACCGTGGCGTTAGTCCTGATCCCGCAGTCCATGGCCTATGCCCAGCTGGCCGGTCTGCCCGCCTATTACGGCCTCTATGCGGCGTTTCTGCCGCCGATGATCGCCGCGCTGTTCGGTTCCAGCCGGCAGCTGGCCACCGGACCGGTGGCCGTGGTTTCCCTGATGTCGGCGGCGTCCCTGGAACCGCTGGCAACGGCCGGCTCTGCTGAGTTTATCGCCTACTCGATCGCGCTGGCCCTGACCGTCGGAATCTTCCAGTTCCTGCTCGGCGTGCTGCGCCTCGGCCTGGTGGTCAATTTCCTGTCGCACCCGGTGGTCAACGGCTTTACCAACGCCGCCGCGATCATCATCGCCACCTCCCAGTTTTCCAAATTTTTCGGCGTTTATGTCGACAACGCCCCGCACCACTACGAAACCATGATCAGGGTGGCCCAGGCCGCCATGGACTACACGCACTTCCCGACGCTGCTCTACGGTGTCGGCGCGGTCGCCATCATGGTCACCCTGCGCAAGATCAATCCGCGCATCCCCAATGTGTTGATCGCCGTGGCGATTACCACCTTGATTTCTTATTTTTCCGGGTTCAACAAGGACGTGCATGTCGATGTGTCGGCTCTGCAGGTCCCCGGGATGGCCGAGAAGGTAACAGAATTCAATGACGCGGTCACCAGGGTCAACCGACTCGGGGACGAGCGGGCCAAGCTCGGCCTGCAACTCGAAGAGCTGCGCGCCGCGGAAGAGGAGCGCGGCGGGTATGGCGGCGAGTCCGTGGCATCTGTTGAATTGCGCAGCCGGATCGAGATCGCCGGCGTTCACCTGGCCGAAGCCAAGCAGCAGGTGGGGGAGATCCGCCACGAACTGCGGAGCATGAAATTTGCCGCGGTCGAAGGAGAAGATTCCTACGCTTTTTATCAACAGGGTGCGGCTCCTGCGGGAGCGGAGACAGTCGGCAAGACTTGGCGTCTGGCGGTTGGCAACGACAAGCTTGATCCAAACGATGTGCGGATGATCGGCGGCGGCGCGATCGTCGGCAAGATTCCGGAAGGACTGCCGACCTTTACGATCCCCGATTTGACCGTTAAGACCTTTTTCAAGCTGTTTCCGATGGCGGTTATTATCTCATTGCTCGGATTTATGGAAGCCATCGCCATCGCCAAGGCGATGGCCGCCCAGACCGGTCAGAAACTCGATCCGAACCAGGAACTGATCGGTCAGGGTCTGGCCAACATGATCGGTTCCATCGGCTCGAGTTACGCGGTTTCCGGTTCGTTTTCCCGTTCCGCCGTCAACCTCCAGGCCGGAGCCCTGACCGGCGTCTCGTCGGTTGTCACGTCGTTGATGGTGGTCATTACCCTGCTGTTTTTTACGCCGCTGCTCTACCATTTGCCGCAGGCGGTACTGGCCGCGGTCATCATGATGGCGGTAATCGGGCTGCTCAACGTGAAGGGGTTCATCCATGCCTGGAAGGCACAGTGGTATGACGGGGCGATCTCGGTGTTCACGTTTGTCGTCACGCTCTATTTCGCACCGCATCTCGACAAAGGCATCATGATCGGCGTCGCTCTGTCGATGGTGATTTTCCTCTATAAATCGATGCGACCGGTGGTTGCCAGCCTGTCGATGAGTGAGGAGAAGGTGCTGAAATCGGCCGACTACTATCGGCTCAAGGGGTGTCGGCATATTTCCGTCGTCCGTTTTGACGGCGCCCTGTTTTTCGCCAATGCGAGCTATCTCGACGAGCAGGTGTTGAAGTTTCGCAACGACAAGCCGGATCTGCGCTATATCCTGCTGGATGCCCGCGGGATCAACGATATGGATGCCTCCGGCGAGGAGGCCCTGGCGATGCTGGTCAAACGGGTGCGCAGTGCCGGCCTCGGCTTTGCCATCTGTGGTCTGAAAGGTCAGGTCATCGATGTGATGGAGCGAACCGGCCTGTATCACGAGATCGGCAAGGAGAATATCTACGCCGACAGCCGGACGGCCACCGCTGCCTTGGTCGAGAAGATCCATCGCGGCACGGACCTGCCCGAAGGCGGCTGTGACAATTGCCCGTTGACTCAGTATCTGCCGCTTGAAGATCAGGAAAACATCAAGAAGGCACGGCTGACATAGCACCGTTTCCGGCCGGCTCGGCACACGGAGCCGGTCGGGTGAACAGATCGCGTCCTGCACAGAGTCGGGGCGGGACAGACGGGGGCCGGCCGGCCTGTTCGCTGCGGCGGGCAGGGAGGACGGCCCCTTTGTTTTTCTGCGCAGAATCCGCCCATGAAGCTGTTCCTGGCCATCTACAGCTGGTTGTTGATCAGCATCGTCGTCCTGCTTGCCATCGACGGCAATATCAGTTACGAAACGGCGATCAGGCAATTTGACGCCGATATGGCCGATCACGCCGAGCAGATAGGTCTCATCGTTGCCGGCATGGTTGCGGAAACCTGGCAGGAAAACGGTGAGCACCGGGCGCTGAGACTGATCGAAGACGCCAATATGGCCAACAAACGGATCAGCTTTCGCTGGTTTTTCTTAGATGACCTGTCGGTTGAGCGGCGTACTGTCATTGCTGCAGAATTGGAAGATACTGCCGGTGCCGATAAAGGGGTCGTTTCCTTGCTCCATACAAACAAAGAGGGAGAGCGTTTTCGGGTAACGTATGTGCCGACCGAGGTCCCGTCAGGACGGCGGGGAGCGTTGGAACTGACCCAGTCGCTGGCCCCTCTGGCCGACTATACCAGAAAGATGTTGGTTCGCTCCCTGGTGATAACGGCTTTGCTGGCAACAATCAGCGGGATTATCCTGTACGTGTTTATCCATGTCAAGATCCGCGGGCCCCTTGAACGATTGTCGGCCAAGGCGATGCGTATCGGTAAGGGCGATATCGACCCGGATCTCCCGGTCAAAGGCGGTGACGAACTGGCCGATCTGTCCAGGACCATGAACGACATGTGTACCCGGCTGTTGATCGCCAAGGGAAAAATCGACTTTGAACACGAGGCGAGAATCAAGACCCTGGAACAGCTGCGACACAGTGAAAAGCTGTCGACGATCGGCCGGATCGCGGCCGGTATCGCCCATGAACTCGGGACTCCGCTCAATGTCGTTGACGGGCGTGCGGCGATGATCATCAAAGAGGATCTTGATTACGCGGAAACACGGGAATACGCTCGGATCATCAAACATCAGGCCGAAAAGATGGCCACGATCATCAGGCAATTACTGGATTTTTCCCGGCGGGGAACGACGCAGAAGGTCCTCCAGGGCATCGAGGTCGTGCTGCGCCCGGTCATCGGATTGCTGCAACCGTTGGCCGACCGGCAGCAAGCCACCCTGAAGCTGGTTGTCGAACCCGACACCGATGCGCTGGTCTGTGTCGACGGCGGCCAGGTGCAGCAGATTGTCACGAACCTGGTCGTCAACGCGCTGCAGGCCATGACCGAGCCGGGATGCATAACGATTGCAGTAGCCAACGAGGAGATCTGCTCAGTCGAGCGGACCGACGGACGCCGGAAGCGAATTCTGAGAATTGCGGTTGCCGATGAAGGGCCGGGTATTGCCGAGCATCATCGTGAGCATCTTTTTGAGCCGTTTTTCACCACGAAGCAGACCGGTTCCGGCACCGGACTCGGCCTTTCCATCGCCCGTGAACTGGCGGAGGAGCAGGGTGGCTGGCTGGAAGCAGATAATCGGGCGGAGCGGGGTGCCTGCTTCCTGCTCTTTCTCCCCTGCTGCGCGGAGCGACCGGCATGAAGGCGTCGATCCTGATCATCGAAGACGATCGTGACATGTGTGACATGCTCTCTGTCGCGCTGGGCCGGCGCGGTTTTACGACTGCTGCGTACCAAAGCGGCATGTCCGGTCTGGCGGCGATCGACAGTGCGCCGCCGGATGTGATTCTGGTTGATATCAACCTGCCGGATATCAGCGGCATGGAGGTGTGCCAGCGGGTTTCGGCCGATAACCCGGAGCTGCCGGTAGTGGTCATGACCGCTTTTGGCAACATGGACATGGCGATCGAGGCCATCCGGGCCGGGGCGTATGATTTCATCACCAAGCCGGTGGATATGGATATGCTTGCTCTGGCATTGGATCGAGCCGTTCAATATCGGTCGCTGCACAAGCAGTTGGCTGTCCTGAGCCGCGCCGCGGAGATGGCTCCCAACCTGGACTGCATGATCGGGGAAAGCCAGGTGATGCGCGAGTTGTTCCAGCGTCTGGCGAAAATTGCCGACGCCGACATTTCTGTACTGATTACCGGCGAGAGCGGTGTCGGCAAGGAAGTGGCCGCGCGAGCCCTGCATAACCTCAGCCGCAGGAAGCAACAACCGTTTGTCGCGATTAATTGTTCGGCGCTGACGGAGACGCTGCTGGAGAGTGAACTGTTCGGCCACGTCAAAGGGGCGTTTACCGATGCCTGTTGCGATCGCAAGGGACTTTTTCAGGAGGCCGACGGCGGTACCCTGTTCCTCGACGAGATCGCCGATTTCCCGCTGTCTCTGCAGCCCAAGCTCCTGCGTGTTATCGAGGAGCGTCGAGTACGACCGATCGGCAGCAATAGTGAGCATCCCTTCAACGTGAGAATCCTGGCCGCGACCAACCGGGATGTCGAATCCGCCGTCGCGGCCGGAGCTTTTCGCGAGGACCTGTTCTACCGACTCAATGTGATCACCGTTCAGGTCCCGCCCCTGCGAGAGCGCGGGGCGGACCGGTTGCTGCTGGCCGCCCGGTTCGTTGGCGAGTGTGCCGTCAGGCAAGGCAAACAGGTAACCGGCATCGACAAGACGGCGGCAAAGAAAATCCTCACCTATCCATGGCCGGGTAATGTCAGGGAACTGCGTAATGCGATGGAACACGCCGTCGCGCTGGCCGACCATCAGTTGATCACCCCGGAAGACCTGCCGGAGAAGATAACGGCTCAGCACCACCTTCTCGAATCGGTGTATCATCCCGCCGACCTGGTATCTCTTGAAGAGATGACCACCCGCTATATCCATTACGTTCTCGGGGTCACGGAAAACAATCAGAGCCTGGCCGCCCAGATCCTCAATATCGATCGGAAAACGCTCTACCGGCGGTTGAACAAATCCGGTTGAGCGGGTCAGACTCTGTTGCGTTGGGGCATTGTGCCCCGCTGCCCCATTGTGCCCCAGCCCCTCCGTTTTGTTTGCCGTCGCTTATCCGTTTGCTCCATTGCTGTCCGCCAGGCGTGCCGCACTGCGATCCCGGCAGCGTCAGAAAATGCGATCCGTTGGCACACATTATGCTTTTCGGGTTCTGTTTGCTCTGAATCAATCTTCAGCGAAGGGAGCCCATGAAGATCATTATCGGTATCTATCAAAATCAGGACGATGCGGACGAGTTCTACCGGCAACGCGCAGCAGATCGTTCCGCTGTTACGGAGACCGGGCCGTTTTTCTCGAAGGACCAGGCCCTGTCATGGATGAACTACCTGACCACGAGAATCGCCGAATGCGAAGTCACCGCCACTCCCGACGAGGGTGCCGATGGTGGGCCGTGGTATGGCTTTACCATTGAAGTCGAAGAGGTGCCGCTCCGCCGGCAGGCCGGCGTTCTATGAAACGACCGAACCGCTCACGTGTCTGCCATTTCCGGCGGATTGTCGGCAAGCACAAGGGGCGGGTGCTCTCCGTCCAGGACAAGTCGCCACCGGCAATATGAGCCGTTTTGTTGCCGACACACCTTCAGCCTGAGGTATGCCATGACGAATGCGCCTTCGACTGCCTGTATCGAACGTGATGTCGCTCCCTTCAACGTGAGAGGGCTGGCTATCCCTTATCCGGAATTTGTCCCGCGTCTCTACAATCTCTGCCTCTCCCTGGGGTTTAAGCGGCACTTCGTGATGCCGTCCCGGGCGTTTTGCTCCGACGAGAACCAGGGGTTCCCAATTATCCTGTTGAGTAAGCATTTCGGTGTCTTTCCCTTCGACCACGGCCGGGTCGGCGGAATCATGGCCATCGACCGGCACGGCCCCCATGCCCACCACGGAGAAGATTCGCTGATCCTGCAGGCCAGTCATGTCGGCTACGACCCGAATACCGGTCTCTATGGCACATATAAACGCCCTTTGCTCGAGCGTAACGTGATCTCACCGTCGTGCGGCAAGATCACGCTGGTCATTGAACCCTACCTGCGGCAGTATCAGTTCGCCCAGCAGCGGATCTTCCTGCGGCGCAGCGAGAAAGGACAATACTTGATCAAGGCCCGCGACTCACTGATCGATTTTTCTTCCAAACCGATTACCGACGGACTGGTGCTGCGGCTCGACCGCATCGTCAAGGCCGATGAGAACAATCGCATCATGCCGGCTGCTATCCATACCACCTCGCATTCCTACGAGGTTTCGGAACAATTCAGGAACCGACTCTATGCAGCCGGTTACCAGTGGCAGGAGGGCAATGGCGAGCCGATCGGCAATCATCTGACCGCGGATTTGTTTTCTTTTCGGGAAGAACTGCACGGTACCGATGAGTCCATTCATCTCGAACGCAATCTCATCGAATTCATGCCGCAGATCGTGACCCACAAGAGCCCGCAACTCAAAGCGGCGCAGATCAATATCCAGATGGAATTTGCCCGCACCGTCGAGTCGATCCGCCAGGGCGGGGCGTATGAAGGGAAGAACCTGATCTATGCGGCCGGGCTCAATATCGATATTTCGGCCTTCGACGGCAACCCGGAAACCACCTATTTCGTTCCCTGGGCCGCTCATATCCAATTGCGCGACCAGGCCCGGCAGGAGTTTCTGCACCCGCTCGAACAGGACGAATTATTCGCGATGCTCATGGCGCAGAGTAAGGAGAACGAAGACATGGCCAATATCAAGGAGCAGATCGGCAGGATGCTCAGCTCGCCGCTGCACGACATTCGTACGCCGCAGTGACGGTGATCGCAAGCGTCCCGATAAGCAAAAACGACAGCGGACGGAAACGGTCCGGCGACCGCCGTCCGCAACGCGAGCCGCATTCATTCAACGATAGCTGGACCGGATGTACATGAACTATTTCTTAGCGGCCCTGGGCCTGATTCTGGCAGGTGGTATTGCTGCGCTGGTGTTTTATCGACAGGTGATGGTTGCCAAGGGCCTGTCCCTGTTGTTGACGGTGGCCGGCTGCGGCCTGGGCCTTGTCTCGTTGGCCGTTTCGCCAGGGGCCCCGACGGCGGCCGACTGCTCACTGACCTGGCTGCAAATCTTCCCTCTCTTCTGTACCATCGATAGCCTCTCCGCTTTTTTCCTGGTACCGATTTTCCTGATTTGCCCGTTGGCGGCGATCTATAATATCGGTTATCAGGACGACGCCGGGGCATCGCTGAAAACAGCGGTCGGTATCTTTTTTCTCAATCTGTTGCTGGTGGCCATGGCCCTGGTCGTTGCCGCGGGCAACCTGATCACCCTTCTGTTGGCCTGGGAAGTGATGTCCCTGTCCTCGTTTTTTCTTGTTCTCTACGATTTCGAAAAAGAAACGACACGAAAGGCGGCTTATCTCTACCTGGTCTTTTCCCAGGCCGGAGCGATGCTGATCATTGCCGCTTTTGCGATCATTTACAGCAGCACCGGCAGTTTTCTGTTCGCTGGAGCGGCAACCCTGCCGGCCGATCTCAAGCTGCTCGTATTTTTTCTGGCCTGCGCCGGGTTCGGCTCGAAAGCCGGCGTCTTCCCTTTGCATATCTGGCTGCCGCACGCCCATCCGGCGGCGCCGAGCGCTATCTCGGCGGTGCTGTCCGGCGTGATGATCAAGATCGGCATCTACGGGATCGTCCGGACCTATCTGCTGCTCGGCAGCCAGGATCCGCTGATCGGCCAGGTGGTCCTGGTGCTCGGCATGGCCTCGGGGGTGCTCGGGGTCCTCTATGCCCTGGGCAAACATGATATCAAGCGACTGCTCGCCTATCACAGCGTCGAGAATATCGGCATCATCCTGATCGGGCTCGGGCTCGGCATGCTCGGTGTGACGCTGGGCAACTCGGTCATGGCCGGCTTCGGGTTCGCCGGCGGCCTGCTGCACGTGTTCAATCACTCCATCTTCAAGTCCCTGCTCTTCATGGGGGCCGGGGCGGTGGTCAAGGCGACCGGCCGGCATCACGTCGATGAGTTGGGTGGTCTGATCAAGCGGATGCCGGTGACCGGCCGGAGCTTTATCGCCGGTTCGGTATCGATCTCCGGACTGCCCCCGGGCAATGGCTTCATCAGCGAGTTCCTGATCTATTTTGCTGCTTTTCACGGCCTGTCGGAGGCCGGGGCGAGCCTCATCCTGGTGATGTTGGCCATTATCTCGCTGGCGGTTATCGGCGGTCTGGCCGCGGCCTGTTTCACCAAGGTGATCGGCATCGTCTTTCTCGGCGAGCCGAGGCACGAGGATTTGCGGTCGGTCAAAGAAGCCGGGGGCTGGATGAGCCTGCCGATGCTGCTGCTGGCCATCCTCTGTTTGGTCATCGGCGTGTTTCCCGAACCGTTCATCAATGCGGTTTTCCGAGTAGTAGCGGGGGTGCCGCTGGCGCCGGCTGTCGATCACGCCCTGGTCGCCACGGTCGGAGCCAACCTGGCCTGGGCTGCCCGGCTGCTGGTGCTTCTGCTGCTGCTGGTCATGGGGGTCAGACGGGCTTTCTCGCTGCGCAAGGAGATCGTTCGAGGTCCCACCTGGGGGTGCGGCTTTACCCGGCCGACTGTCCGGATGCAGTATAGCGGGACCAGTTATGCGATGAGTATCGTTTCGTTTTATCGACCGTTTGCCCGAATTCGAACAATCTGGTCGGGAATCGACACCATCTTCCCGAAACAGGCTGCCTATGCGTCACGGGTGGACGATATCGCCGAGACCGCGCTCCACCGTTTTCTTGTCTCCCCGGTGGTCTTTGTCCTCGGTAAGCTGCGCTGGATACAGCACGGCCATATTCAGCTCTATATCGGCTATATCATCGGCACCATTGCCGTGTTGCTGCTGATCTTCTTTCTCCGATCGAA
>CAZUJZ010000116.1:0-11979 GCA_964620665.1 uncultured Desulfofustis sp.
GTAGGACCGGCCAGCCCATCCGACCACGATGCCGATTTTCGCTGTTCGTAGTGACTCCCGGTTATTGGGATTCGCGGCCGAGTTTGGCGATCTCCTGTTGCCAGAAGGCCGGCCCGGTCTTGTGCACCGCCTGGCCCGCAGCGTCGACGGCGACGGTCACCGGCATATCCTTGACCTCGAATTCATAGATCGCCTCCATGCCGAGATCAGCAAAGGCGACGACGCGCGATGCGCTGATCGCCTTGGCAACCAGGTAGGCGGCCCCGCCGACGGCCATCAGGTAGACGGCGCCGTGCTGTTTGATCAGCTCGATGGTCGCATCACCCCGTTCGGCCTTGCCGATCATGCCGTAGAGGCCGGTCTGGCCGAGCATCATAGCCGTGTATTTGTCCATCCTGGTCGACGTCGTCGGTCCGGCCGGCCCGACCACTTCGTCGCCGACCGGATCGACCGGCCCGACATAGTAGATGAAACGACCGTTGAAATCGACGCCCTCCGGCAGTGGTTTGCCGGCCTCGAGCAACTGCTGGATGCGGCGGTGGGCGGCATCGCGGCCGGTGAGAATCTTACCGTTGAGCAGAAGCGTCTCGCCGGCCTGCCAGGAGGCGATCTCTTCCTTGGTGATGGTGTCGAGGTTGACCCGGCGGGCCTCGGCGCCGCCTTCGGCGATTTCCGGCCATTGGTCAAGGTCGGGCGGAGCGAAGGCCGCCGGGCCGGTGCCGTCCAGCGTGAAATGAATGTGGCGGGCCGCCGCACAATTGGGGATCATCGCCACCGGCAGGGATGCGGCGTGGGTCGGGTAATCGAGGATCTTCACATCGAGCACGGTATGCAGGCCGCCGAGACCCTGGGCGCCGATGCCGAGCGCGTTGACCGCGTCGTAGATCTGCAGTCGCAGCTCTTCGAGCCGGTTGGCCGGGCCGCGGGCCTGCAGATCCTGGATGTCGACCGGGTCCATCAGGGATTGCTTGGCCAAACACATCGCCTTGTCGATGGTCCCGCCGATGCCGATCCCGAGGATGCCGGGCGGGCACCAGCCGGCGCCCATGGTCGGCAGCGTCTTGGTCACCCACTCGACGATGGAATCGGCCGGGGTCAGCATCGCCATCTTGCTCTTGTTCTCTGAGCCGCCGCCTTTGGCGGCGATCTGTACCTCGACATTTTCTCCGGGCACCATTTCGACATGGACCACGGCCGGGGCGTTGGTGCCGGTATTCTTGCGGCTGCCGGCCGGGTCGGCGACGATGGATTTGCGCAGCGGGTTGCTCGGGTCACCATAAGCCCGGGTGACGCCCTCGTCGATCATCTCCTGCAGGGTCATCGCGCCCTCGAAGCGGCAGTTCATGCCGAGCTTGACGAACACGGTGACGATCCCGGTATCCTGACAGATCGGCCGCCGGCCGATGGCGCACATCTTCGAGTTCTGCAGGATCTGGCCGATGGCGTCGCGGGCCGCCTGGCTCTTCTCCTGCTCGTAGGCGCGGGCCATGGCCTGGACGAAATCGACCGGGTGATAGTAGCTGATGTACTGCAGGCTGTCGGCGATTGAGCCGATAAAGTCCTCTGCGTTGATTGGTGCCATGATCACTCCTTGGTAAGATTGACGTTATGCGCAACGACGCTGCGCAGGCCGGTGCGGATACGCTGGCCTGCCGGGTGAAAGCCGGACGGGGCGGTGGTGTTGGGCATCAGGACGCTCTGCCGGCCGATGATGGTGCCCGGATTGGTGACGGAGTTGCAGCCGGTCTGGGTACGGTCCCCGAGGATGGCGCCGAGTTTGCGCAGGCCGGTATCGACCAGTTCGCCTTCCATCACCAGTTGGATGGTGCCCGGCAGGAATTTGAGATTGGCGCATTTGGTGCCGGCCCCGAGGTTGGTGTCGTTGCCGAGGATCGAGTCGCCGAGATAGGCAAAGTGACCGGCCTTGGCATCGTCGAGAAAGATGGAATGCTTGACCTCGGTGGCGTGGCCGACAACGCAGCGGTCCCCGACCAGGCACTGGCCGCGCAGATAGGCGCCGTGCCGGACTTCGGTGCGGGCGCCGATGATGGTCGGCGCCTTGATCGTGGCGCCGCCTTCGACCAGGGACCCGGCGCCGATCTCGATCCGGTCGCCGAGCAGGATGGCACCGGCCATGATCACCACCGCGCCTTCGAGAATGGTGTCGCCGCGCCGGATAAGCAGCCCGCCTTTGGTGGTATCGCCCCAGTCGATGACCAGCCCCGCCGCCGGCAGAACGCATCCCTGGTGGATGACGATCGATGCCGACACCGGTACCCCGGTGGTCAATTCGGCCGGCAACCGGAGCGGATAGTGATAGCTTTCCATATAGGAACGTAAGCGCGCCAGCGCCGACCAGACCGGCTCGTCCGGGCTGAACAGGGCGGCATGGGCGAACGCGTGATAATCGAACAGACTGGGCGCTGTCAGCATGGCTAAGTCCTCTTGGGGGAAGTGACGATCGGTGATACCAGGCTACTATCGTAGAAATGATGGAATTGATCAAGATTTTTTGCGGCCGGCGGTGGGGCATGTGGAACCGTCTTGACTTCACGTTTTGCAGTGTTTAGCTTGTGGACGGTTTGAACGAGGCGGACGATGCCGTGCCGGTCGCGTTTTTGCGGCGGACGTGGCACGACCTCGTTTTGCTCGTTGGACGTGGCCGCAACATCTTGAAATATCTTGGTTAACTGGTCACATTTGAAGAATTTTCCGACGACAACACACTGTCGATTACGGTACCCGACGGCAGGAGTCCCGGGTATCTCTATTCT
Organism: uncultured Desulfofustis sp.; assembly: GCA_964620665.1. GTDB lineage: Bacteria > Desulfobacterota > Desulfobulbia > Desulfobulbales > Desulfocapsaceae > Desulfofustis. The sequence continues at coordinate 2,775 of CAZUJZ010000116.1, forward strand.
TGTATGGCCGCCGTCGTGCGGCCGTGGAGGTCTTTGTGGAATTTAACGATTCTCTGAGTATCGGCATGGACGATCTGTCCCGCAACGATGACTTGCAGATCCCCGACGAATTGCCGATGATGGCGGTCCGGGACGTCGTCGTTTTTAACTATATGATCATCCCGCTCTTTGTCGGTCGTCCCGGGTCGGTCGAGGCCGTCAACGAGGCACTGAGCGCCGACAAACTGCTGATGCTCGTCACCCAGCGTGACGCCACCAAAGACGACCCGACCCCCGACGACCTCTATTCGGTGGGCATGGTCTGCATGATCATGCGCACGTTGAAGCTGCCCGACGGCCGTCTCAAGGTCCTCGTCCAGGCGATGTCCAAGGCGCGCATCAAGAAATACCTGCGTACCGAACCGAGTTACCAGGTGTCGATCGCGGTGGTCGAGGACAAGGAGCCCGGCGAGATTACCGTCGAAATCGAGGCGTTGATGCGCACGGTGCGGGAGCAGACGGAAAAGATCATGTCGCTGCGCGGCATCCTCTCCGCCGACCTGATGATGATCATCAACAACATCGAGGATCCCGGCCGACTGGCCGACCTGATCGGCTCCAACCTGCGCCTGAAGATTCCCGAGTCCCAGTCGATTCTCGAGGAGGTCAACCCGGTCAAGCGGCTGCGTCTGGTCAACACCCTGCTCAGCAAGGAACTCGAGGTCTCCACCGTCCAGGCCAAGATCCAGAACGACGCCAAGGAGGAGATGAGCAAGTCCCAGCGCGAGTATATCCTCCGCGAACAGCTGCACGCGCTGCAGAAAGAGCTGGGCGACAGCGACGAGCGGACCCAGGAGATCGAGGAGCTCGAGCGCAAGATCCGCAAGATGAAGATGCCCAAAGTGGTGCGCAAGGAGGCGTTGAAACAGCTCAGCCGCATGGAGATGATGCACCCCGACTCATCCGAGGCCACCATCATCAGGACCTATATCGACTGGATCCTCGACGTTCCCTGGAAAAAGGGAACCAAAGACCAACTCGATCTGATCGTCGCCAAGCAGGTGCTCGACGAGGATCATTACGGTCTGGAGCGGGTCAAGGAGCGGATCCTCGAATTTCTGGCGGTTCGCAAACTCAATGACAGCACCAAGGGGCCGATCCTCTGCTTCGTCGGCCCGCCCGGCGTCGGCAAGACCTCGCTCGGCCAGTCGATCGCCCGGGCCATGGGCCGCAAGTTTCACCGCATGTCGCTGGGCGGCATGAAGGACGAGGCCGAGATCCGCGGTCATCGCCGTACCTATATCGGCGCGATGCCCGGCCGCATCATCCAGGGCCTGAAATCGGTCAAGTCAAACAACCCGGTGTTCATGATGGACGAGATCGACAAGGTCGGTGCCGATTATCGCGGCGACCCGTCCTCGGCCCTGCTCGAGGTGCTCGACCCGGAACAGAATGTCGAGTTCACCGATCATTATCTGAACATGCCGTTCGATCTGTCGCGGGTGATGTTCATCACCACCGCCAACATGTCCGACACCATCCCCGGCCCGCTGCTCGACCGGATGGAGGTGATCCGTCTGTCCGGCTACACGCTGGAGGAAAAGCTGGTGATCGCCAACCGCTACCTGCTGCCCCGGCAGATCAAGGAAAACGGCATCAAGAAGCAGCAGCTCAAACTCGGCTCCGAGACGATCACCCGGATCATCACCCATTACACCAGCGAGGCGGGCCTGCGTAACCTGGAGCGGGAGATCGGCAAGATCTGCCGTAAGGTGGCCCGCAAGATCGCCGAGGGCGGCAAGGGACCATACAGCGTATCGGTTCGCAATCTCGACAGCTATCTGGGACCGCCGAAAAACATTCCGGAATCGGAGATGGAGAGCATCGACCAGCCGGGCCTGGTGACCGGTCTGGCCTGGACCGAGGTCGGCGGAGAGATCCTGCACATCGAGGTCAATCTGATGCCGGGTAAAGGCAAACTGATCCTGACCGGTCAACTCGGCGAGGTGATGAAGGAATCGGCCCAGGCGGCGCTGACCTATTGCCGCAGTCGCACCGCTGATCTCGGTGTCGAAGAAGGGTATTTCGAAAAGACCGATATTCATATCCATGTCCCGGCCGGGGCCATTCCCAAGGACGGTCCGTCGGCCGGCATCACCATCGCCACCGCGCTCTATTCGGCGGTTTCCGGGAAAAAGGTCAACAAGAGCCTGGCGATGACCGGCGAGGTGACGCTGCGCGGCCGGGTCCTGCCCATCGGCGGCCTGAAGGAAAAGGCGCTGGCGGCCCTGCGGGCCAATATATTCCACGTCATCATCCCGCATCTCAACGCCAAGGAGCTGGTCGAGATCCCGGAGGACATCAGGAAGAAGATGACCTTTCACCCGGTCAAGGATATGAGCGAGGTCATCGACCTGGCCTTCTCCCGGGTTGGCAGGGGCAAACGGCGGTCCTGATCCGTTCCGGCCGGATGCACAGTCAGCTTGCAAGCAGAGCCGGCGGCGGGGCACGGATCAGATGGTAAGGGGACTCGTGCTGTCGTTGGCGGCCGCTTTGTTGGTGCTGGCCGCGGCCGCCGCTTGGCTGCTGCTCTACGGACTGCGCCCCGGACCGCAGGTCGATGAAGCGGCAGCGGTGGTCGTTATCGAGCCTGGCTCCTCGGTCGCTGATATCGGTGGGACACTGGCGGCGGCCGGCCTGCTGGAAGACGATCCTCGTTTTGTTCTGCTCGCCAGAATCATGGGTCTGTCCGCGCAATTGCCGGCCGGGGAATTCGAGCTGTCGACCGGCACTGCCCCCGTCGATCTGTTGCGCGAACTGTCAAGAGCACGCCCTTTACAGCATCTCGTTACCCTGCAGGAAGGACTCGCCCTCACCGAAATCGCCGATCGGTTCGCGGCCGGCGGCTGGATCGATCGCGACCGTTTTCTCGAGTTGGCCGGCGATCCGGTGCTGATCGAAGACCTGGGCCTGGGCGGGCTGAACAGTCTGGAAGGCTATCTGTTTCCCGACACCTACAGCCTGGTTCGTCCGGCTCCTGACGAGCGGGCGCTGATTGAGCGCTTGGTCGGCCGCTCCCTGTCGGTCTGGGAACAGCTGGCCGCAGAGCACGACCTGCCTTCCGGTTTCAACCGGCATCAGGTGTTCACGCTGGCCTCCATCGTTGAAAAGGAAACCGGCCGGGCCGATGAACGGCCACTGGTTGCCGGGGTCTTTCTCAACCGGTTGGCCAGAGGCATGCGGTTGCAGTCCGATCCGACCGTGGTCTACGGCCTGCCATCTTTCAGCGGCAGCCTGACGCGCAGCGATCTGCGCACCCCGACGCCGTACAACACCTATGTCATTGCCGGCCTGCCGCCGGGCCCGATCTGCAGCCCCGGCGAGGCATCGCTGCAGGCGGTGCTGCAGCCCGCGGAAACCGACTATCTCTATTTCGTCGCCAAAAACGACGGCTCCCATCATTTTTCCACGAATCTCCGTGAGCACAACCGGGCGGTGCGGATCTATCAACGGGGTAAGTAGGTCCTTGCTGCCGCTTCGCTCCAACTTCCATGAAAGAAAGTCACCACGAACAATAACAAACAATGGAAATCGGCGTCGTGGTTGGCAGGGCTGGCCGGTCCTGCCTCCAGCTGCTGCGCTGCGGCCTGATTCTCCGGCCCGCCGGGCCTCCGCGATGCAGCCGGAGACAGAACCGGCCAGCCGGGGGACTGATTTTCTTAGAAAAAGGATTTTATTACAGGGCGATCTGCTCCTCGATAATTCAAGCGAAGTCGGTGCGGAGTTCGCCATGCCCGAAATACCGGTAAAGGTCTATGATTTTGAACCGTTGGCAATAATTGGCCGGTGCATGTGCCCGGGCGGTTTTACGCTGAGAAAGGCTGCAACTTTTTTTCAAGTCTGCTATGGTCCTGGTGGTGAAATACGGAACGATCCGCACCTGGTAATCATTGCATCGTCGGCGAACGCGATTCCATGAAGATAGCGCTTATTCAACTCAATCCGGTGATCGGCTCCTTTGCCGACAATTGCCGAAAGATCATCGATTATGCCGAGCAGGCCGCCGAGCGGGGCTGCTCGCTGGCGATTTTCCCGGAGATGGCCGTTTCCGGCTACCCGCCGCTGGACCTGCTGGAGCGTCGCTCCTTCGTCGCCGATCACGAGCAGGCGGTGCGCGATCTGGTTGCCGCGCTGCCGCCGATCGGCGTGCTCTTCGGCTGTTTCGAGCCGCGGTCGGAGGGGCCGGGCAAGCCGCTCTTCAACAGCGTCGTGCTCGCCCGCAAGGGGGCGATCGTCCAGCGTGTCCGCAAACAATTGCTGCCCACGTACGACGTGTTTGACGAAACACGGTATTTTGAGCCGGGGCCGCCCGGCGAACTCGTCACGTTCGACGGTCTGACCATCGCCGTCACCGTCTGTGAGGATATCTGGCATTACGCGGTCGACGACTATCGCGTCCAGCCGCTGGCGAGCCTGTTCGATCGGGCCGCCGCGGCGAATCGGTCGGTCGATCTGATCGTCAATGTCTCGGCCTCGCCGTATCACCGGGGTAAGGAAACAGTGCGCCAGTCCATTTTCTCGCGGCTCTGCCGACACTATCGCACGCCGTTTCTCTATGTCAACCAGGTCGGCGGTCAGGATTCGCTGCTGTTTGACGGCGGCTCGCTGGCCTGTGACCGAGATGGTGGCGTGGTCGCCCGGGCCAAGCTCTTTGCCGAGGACCTGGTGGTCGTCGACAGTGATCTGCGTCGGGGCGAGACCCACCAGGCAGCTCCGCCATCTGAAGTGGCCCTCGTCCATGATGCATTGGTCATGGGCCTTCGTGATTATGTGCGCAAGTGCGGCTTTTCCCAGGTGGTGCTCGGCCTGTCCGGCGGCATCGATTCGGCGCTGACTGCGGTGCTTGCCGTTGAGGCGCTCGGCGCCCGGCAGGTTCTCGGGGTGGCCCTGCCGTCGCCGTATTCCTCTGAGGTCTCGCTGCGCGATGCGGCCGAGCTTGCCCGGCGCTGTGGCTGCCGCTTCGAGGTGCTGCCGATCAGCGAGCTGTTCGACGGCTATCGCGCCGCGCTCGCGCCGCTGTTTGCCGGCCTGCCCGACGACGTCACCGAGCAGAACATCCAGGCCCGGATCCGCGGCAACCTGCTGATGGCCCTGTCCAACAAGTTCAACCATCTGCTGCTGACCACCGGCAACAAGAGCGAGATGGCGGTCGGTTACTGCACCCTCTACGGCGACATGAGCGGCGGGCTGGCGGTGATTGCCGATGTACCCAAACAACTGGTCTACGATCTGGCCCGCTTTATCAACCGCGAACGGGAGATCATCCCGGACACCATCATTTCCCGGCCGCCGACCGCCGAATTGCAGCCCGACCAGCTCGACCAGGACGATCTGCCGCCGTATGACATCCTCGATGCGATTCTCGAGCTGTATCTCGAACAGGGCTACGGCCGCTCGGAGATCATCGAGCGCGGTTACGAACCGGCGGTGGTTGACGACATCGTCAGGCGGATCAGGATCAACGAGTATAAGCGCAAGCAGGCGCCGATCGGGCTGAAGGTCACCAGCAAGGCCTTCGGATTCGGCAGGCGGCTGCCCAATGTTCAGAACTATCAAGGGTGACACGGCCGGGCATGACGATCGAGAACAGAAACCTATCCTGGCGGCGCTGGGCCGGTATCGGCGCCGTGGCCGTTTTCCTGGTCGCGCTGGTGATCGGCATCTACCGCGAGCTGCAGATCGAGCGGCCGAGCGAGATCGCTATTACCTCTTCGGGCCGGGTGGACATGTGTTTGTTCTGCCACACCACCGAAAAACTCGATCCGGCCCATGACACCACCGTGATCGGCTGCACCCCCTGTCACCTCGGTGATCCCTTGGCCATTGACAAAGAGCTGGCCCACCGTGGCATTATCAACAACCCCGGTGATTTGCGTATTGTCGAGCGGACCTGCGGCGTGGAGGGATGTCACCCGACCGATCCGAACAAGGTGGTCAATTCGCTGATGGCCACCAATCGCGGTATTCTCGGAACGCTGCTCTACTATTGGGGGGAAAGCGATTCCCAGGACACCGAACTGACCGTCAAGGACCTGCTCGACAGCGATCGCACCTCGCTGGCCATCGACTATTTTCGCAAGCTTTGCGCCACCTGCCACCTGTGGAAGCAGAAAAACGACCTGCCCGGCGTGGCCGGCTTTTTCAATGAGAAGGGTGGTGGCTGTTCGGCCTGTCACTTCATCATGCCGGCCGGACACGAACCGCCCTCGGTGACCGAGGCCGATGATTCGCTCGGCACCGGCGGTAACGGCGACGACGAGCAGTATATCCACCCGCTGATAACCATGACCGTGCCCGACGACAACTGCATCCGCTGCCATAACCGATCCGGCCGGATCGGGCTGGCCTATATCGGTGTCTTCGAGTCCGAAGGCTACGGTACCCCGTATGAAAAAGGGGGGCTGTCGTCGCAGCGTATGCCCGGGGAGCGTTTTTACCTGGAGTTGGCCGATGATATTCATCATCGTCGGGGCATGTCCTGCATCGATTGCCACACCCGTGACGAGGTCATGGGCGACGGCACCAGCTATGCCCACTACGAGGAGCAGCTGGAGATCTCCTGCGAGGTCTGTCACCGCGACGAGCCGGGGCTGACCAGAAAGAATAACCTGCTGACCAACGTCATTGAGCGCGACGACGGCTTCAAGATGGTCGGCAAGAACAACGAGAAGCTCTACGAATTGCGCCGTCCGGACCGGCAGGCCTGCGAGTTTCCGGCCCACCGACGGGTCACCTGCGAGGCCTGTCATTCGACCTGGGTGCCGCAATGTTACGGGTGTCATGTCCGCCGCGACGAGTCCAAGACGCATCTGGACAAGCTGAGTCTGGAGGAGACCCCGGGCCGCTGGGAAGAGGGGCGGTCCTACATCCGTTACCAGAAACCGATGCTCGCCGTCTGGGGCGAGGAGGTGGTCATCGTGACGCCGGGCTGCCAGGATATCGTCAGTCTCTTCGACGAGGGCGGTGAGTTGGTGGGCGGCTTTGACCGGTTCACGATGGCGGCCATCAACCCGCACACCACCCAGGAGCAGGGGCGGAGCTGCGTCGATTGTCACGTCTCGACGAAAACCGTCGGGCTCGGCGAGGGGACCCTGGCGGTGGTCGACGGCCAGGTCACGTTTACACCGCTTGATCAGGGGGTCAAGACCGTCTCCGGGTCGACCGTCGGCTTCGATGTCTTTGTCGCCCTGGACGGCACCCCGCTGCAGCATGGTTCCCGGGCCGACCTGCGGCCGTTCAATGGCGAGGAACTGCGTAAAATCCTGCGCGTCGGTCTCTGTGTCAGCTGCCACGACAGCTATCAAGATCCGCTCTGGCAGACCTACACCGACCAGACCGTCTGCACCCGGCCCGGGGCCGACAATAGCCTGGCCCGGGCTCGCTGGCCGGAGCCCGCCGAAAGCGGCGCGGGCGCGCTGCAACGGGAGGTTCGGCCATAAGTACGATCTGCGGTCATATCGATGGCTTGAAGAAAAGCCAGCGGCGCCTCCTGGAGCGGATCGGCAGCCGCCGGGTGGACCGGGACCTGATCATCGCCCCGGAGATGGCCCGCCTGATCTGCGAGCTCTCCCATGAACTCAATCGCCAGATCGGCGTGTTGATCCACCGCTCCGGCAAGATCGAAGCGGTCATCGTCGGCGATCACAGCTCGCTGATGATCCCGGCCCTGTCCCAGGTGCGCGCCACCGGCGGACGATTGCGCGGCCTGAGGCTGGTTCATACCCATCCCGGCGGCGAGGACATCACCGACGACGACCTGATGGACCTGCTCTTTCTGCGGCTCGACCTGATGGCGGTGCTGAAGATCGCCCGGGACGGTCTTCCCGAGCGGCTCTACAGCGCCCACCTGGTGCCCGCCGGCGGAGATGAGAAGATGTGGCGCTTTCTCGAGCCGGTTCATCCGGCGGCCCAGCAGGACTCTTTTGGTGATCTCGTCGAGGCGCTGGAACAGGAGTTCAGTCGCCGGCAGCGCACCGCCGAAGTCGACCGCGGCCGGGATCGCGCGCTATTGATCAGCGTCAGCACCGATCCGCGGCACCAGGCCGAGGCGTCGCTGCACGAGCTAGCCGAACTGGCCCGCAGCGACGGGATTATCGTACTCGACCAGATCCTGCAGCGGCGCTCCCGGATCAATCCCCGGCTCATTCTCGGCAAGGGGCGCCTGACCGACATCATCATCCAGGCCCTGCGTCTCGACGCCAACCTGCTGCTCTTCAACCAGGAACTCAACCCGTCGCAGATCCGCTCGATCACCGATTTTACCGATCTGCGGGTCATCGATCGCACCCAGTTGATCCTCGATATCTTCGCCCATCGGGCGATGAGCCGGGAGGGCAAGCTCCAGGTCGAGATGGCGCAGCTCAAGTACCTGCTGCCGCGTCTCTCTTCCCGTGACGACGCATTGTCCCGGCTGACCGGCGGCATCGGTGCGCGGGGACCCGGTGAGACGAAACTGGAGATCGACCGGCGGCGTATTAACGACCGGCTGGCCCGGCTGGCCAAAGAACTCAAATCGGTCGGCCGGGAGCGCTATCGCCGACGGGCTCGGCGACGCAAAAAGGACCTGCCGGTCATCTCGCTGGTCGGTTACACCAATGCCGGGAAATCGACCCTGCTCAATACGCTGACCGACAGTGCCATCGTCGCCGAGGACAAGCTTTTTGCCACCCTGGATCCGACCAGCCGCAGACTGCGTTTCCCGGAAGAAACGGAGGTCATTATCACCGATACGGTCGGTTTCATCGATAATCTGCCCGAAGATCTGCTGCAGGCCTTCAAAGCGACCCTGGAAGAGCTGGCCGAGGCGGACCTGCTGGTCCACGTCATCGATTTTTCCAACCCGGCGTACCGCCGGCAGATGGCGGTGGTGCAGAATCTGCTCCGCGATTTGGAACTCGATCATCTGCCCTGCCTGCAGGTGTTCAACAAGATCGATCGGGTGGTGATGACGGAGGAGAAATGGGTGCGAGTCAATGATGAGGGGGTCGCGGTCAGTGCCCTTGATCCGCAGACGCTGGCACCGTTTCTGAGCGAGGCCCAGCGGTTGATGAAAAAAGCGATCGCCGGCCGATCTTGATAACGATGCCCACCACCGCCGGGCGCCGCCTCAGGGCTGCAGGTAAAAGCCGAGATCCTTTTCGAAGGCCTGCTGGTTGTTGAATTCGCA
>CAZUJZ010000117.1:0-6255 GCA_964620665.1 uncultured Desulfofustis sp.
CGACCACGATGCCGATTTTCATCGTTCGTTGTGACGTCCCGTCATGGGGGTTATTGAAACTTCAACTCCAGCGTCTCCAGATGAAAGAGGTGATTGATCTGTGAGTTATCGAAGACGGCGATACCGAACGGATAGTTTTTACCACGGTCGGTGAATTGCACATCCTGGGTGTCGGCGTTTTCACCTTCCGTTTTCAGCGCGCGGACGACTTCCAGGATCCAGGTTCCGTTCTCGTAATGATTGCGAGCCAGGATATCGGCCCGACCTCCCAGCATCGGCATGATATCGATGCCGGGCACGATCTCGCCTTCTTTGAACGTATCGACGAAGGGGACCTTTTTGCTCGGGATGACATAGTATTGGTCATCTTCGTTGGGATTCAGGTTCATGAAGGCCGGTGCGGTCTTGTCGCCATTGTCGTTATTTTTGTAACCGCCTTTGCCGGTATCGCCCTTGCGGCCCCAGCCGGCGTTTTGTTTCGGGTCGGTATTGTGGTCGACATACTGGTCGTCGAACATGCCCATTGGCAGGGTTCGTACATATTTGGCATGCCACATATCAATGGTCTGGCCTTCGGCGGCGGTGTATTTCCGGCCGGCCGAGGTGTCGCCGGGTTCATCGAGATGACAGGAGATCATGCAGCCTTCCTCGGCAAAACCAGGGGTATTGATGTCCCAGAACAAGGCCAGTTTGTCTTCGTAGTAGGTGTTCTCGTGGCCGGTGCTGTCCTTGTTGGCCAGTTTCTTCCAGCTGCCGTCGGCCTGTTTGACCCACGGAAAACGTTCAAGACTCTTGGTCGGGTCCTGGTAGGTGATCAGGAAATAGATATTGGTGTCGTCATGGAGAGATTTGATGATCACATCGGTCTCACGCATTCCCTGGTAACCGTTGTTTGGCTCATACGGGAGATTATCCAGCGTGACGGTGATCGGTGCGGCGCTCTGCCAGGCCGCATCGACCATGCCGTCGAGGATGATCGGACCGGCCGTCTTGCCGGAGATCAGAATCTGGTCTGCGGCAACGGCGCTGCCGGCCAGGGCGAACATACCCGCGATGGTCAAAAGTCCTGTCTTGTGCATTGATTCCTCCGTCGGTTGTGGTGGTGATGGGGTGGGTGGTGATGGTAACAGTGTAGGAGTTAATCGATGCTGGTTCCAGATAAACATATCAACAAAAAGGAGGAATTTTGTGAACAAGACTTCACAGGATGATGCCGGATCTCGATCAATTGTCGCGGCGTTGCACAATTTTCGGCAAAGCGCCTTATAGTGTGTTCGCAGTACGAAGATCAAACCATCTGCTCTACAGGAGGAACTATGGATACATCGATCTTGTTTCAACCATATCAACTCGGCGATCTCCGCCTGAAGAATCGGATCGCGATGGCGCCAATGACGCGTGGCCGGGCAGGTGACAGCCGGGTGGCCAACGAGTTGATGGCCGAGCACTATTTCCAGCGTGGTTCGGCCGGCCTCATCATCACCGAGGCGACGGTGATTTCCCGGCACGGTATCGGTTGGATCGGCTCGCCCGGCATCTATACCCCGGAAATGGTGGAAGGGTGGCGGACGGTTACCGAGCGGGTCAAGCCGACCGGCGCGAAGCTGTTCTTGCAGCTCTGGCATTGCGGCAGGGCGTCACACAGCGATTTTCATGGCGGCGAATTGCCGGTTTCCGCCTCGGCCGTGAAACTTGACGGCGACCAGATTCGCACCCCGCAAGGGAAAAAAAACTACGAGACACCCCGGCCGATGAGCCCGGAGGAGATCAAAGCGACGGTGGCCGATTACCGGCAGGCCGCGGTATATGCCCGCCAGGCCGGTTTTGACGGCATCGAGGTGCACAGTGCCAACGGCTATCTGCTCAACCAGTTTCTCGACGCCAAAACCAACCTGCGCGACGACCAGTACGGCGGTTCGCTGGAGAACCGGTTTCGATTCTTGGCCGAAGTGCTTGCCGCTGTTACCGAGGTCTGGCCGTCACAGCGGGTCGGTGTGCGGTTGTCGCCCAACGGGGTGTTCAACGACATGGGCAGCGATGATTTCCGGGAAACCTATCTCTTCGTCGTCAACGAGCTCAACCGGCTGAACCTGGCCTATGTCCATATCATGGATGGTCTGGCCTTCGGCTTCCACGACAAGGGGGAGCCGATGACCCTGGCCGAGTTTCGCCCCGTCTATGACGGCACAATTATCGGCAACTGCGGTTATGACAAAGAGGGAGCTGTACAGCGGCTCAGTTCGGGCCTGGCCGATATCGCCGCGTTCGGGCGGCCCTATATCACCAATCCGGATTTGGTGGAACGGTTGCAGCATGATTGGCCGCTGGCACCATACGACGATATGTCACGCTGGTATACGCCCGGTCCGGAGGGCTACACGGATTATCCGCCCTACCAGAGCTGACGGCCGGCCGATCCGCGCCCCGTCGGCCCGGTTCAGAGCCCCTCCGGGCCTTCAAGACACAGTCTGCGGAAAAACCAACCAGCCCTGCCGGTCGTGGAAGTTTTTCATTGTTCGCTGTGATTTCCCGTCACCGGTGTCAGCTCGAAAATTTCCGGGAGAGCAGGTCGAGGCAGCCGACCATCTTTTCCCCTTGAGCGGTCAACACGTATGCTTTTCCCCGATCCTGAGCGATCAGGTTGTGGCTGCGCAGGTTCTTGAGATGAAAATTGACCTTGGTATGATCGCTGATACCCAGGTGCCGGGTGATATCCATGAAACGCATTTTCCCCTGTGTGGAGAGAGCTATCAGGATCTGTCGCCTGATCTGGTTGGCCAGGCAGGACAGCGCTTCGTCCAGGCAGGGATCGATTAGCTGTTCTTCGAATTTGAGCGATTCAAGGCTGCGCTTGACTGCCATCAGCAGGTCGTCGCGTTTGAAGGGTTTGGCCAGGTAGTCGTCGGCCCCGCTCTTCATCGCGGCGACCGCATTATCCACGGTGGAAAAAGCGGTGATCATGATGATCTTGACGCCCGGATAGTCACGCTTGACGATCGGCATCAACGACATGCCGCCCATGCCGGGCATCATGTTGTCCGCGATCAGGACTCGGGGCCGGTGCAGTTTGATGGCGCTGAGCGCCGCCTCCGCCGTCTCGCAGCCGATGGCCGTGAAGCCGTCGTCGGTGAGGATTTCGACGATGCCTTCGCGAAGGTCGCGATCGTCGTCGACAACGATGATCGTTTCAGTAGTCATACAGTGTCTCCGGCAGGGTGACGGTAACGACAGTGCCGCCGTGCTCGCTGCTCATCAGCGAGATATCGCCGTCGTGCTGCTTGATGATCGTATAGCAGACCGACAGGCCGAGCCCGGTGCCCTTGCCGATTTCCTTGGTGGTATAGAACGGGTCGAACACCCGGCGTCGATGTTCTTCGGTGATGCCGTGCCCGGTGTCGGAGATGATAACCATGACCCGGGGGCAATCGTAACAGGTCTCGACGTCGATCCGGTCTTCTTCGGTGCAGGCATCCAGGCTGTTCATCAGCAGATTGATGAAGACCTCCTCGAGTTTCCAGGGGATGCCGCGGATGGAGGGGATATCCCGGGGGGAGAAATGAATGATTGAACTGAGATGGTGATTTTTGATCAGGTGCAGGGTGGCCTCGATGACCCGGTTGAGGTCTACCGATTCCTTGACTGTTTGTTTTTCCCGGGAAAAATGAAGCAATTCCCGAGCGATTCGTGAGGCGCGCTCAATGTTGCGTTCGATAGCGGCGAACTTGCGTTCGGTCTTGGGATCCGTTTCGATGAGGTCCTTGAGCATTTCCAAATTGAGTGAGGCGTTGGTCAGTGGGTTGTTGATCTCGTGGGCAATGCCGGCTGCCAGGATACCCATCGATGCTAGTTTTTCCGATTCCGAGAAGCGCAGCAATTTTTCCTGCACCTGCTTGTGCTGTTCCAGGTTGAAGACCGACAGGGCGCGAATGGTGAAATACATGATAAGCAGGGCGCTGATGCCGCGGAGTGCGATCACCTGCAGGCCGATACCGGGAATTGTCGCCGTAGAGGGAAAAAGGCCGGTAAATACCGCGTAACAGATCATGAAACTGCCGGCCAACACGAAGTTTCTGGCGACGCCGTTGGAATAGGGACGAACGGTCCGGGAGTAAGCGATCAAGCCGATACCGGCCAATAGTCCGCCGGGAAAGGCGATCATCCGGCGAATGGTGATATCCGAGCCGGCCGACAGGTCCAGATAGATGGCAACGCCAACCAGGGACAGGGCACAGCCGCCGATCAGGACCTTGATTGCCGGAGCTGTGGTCTGCAGAGCCCGTTCGCCGGAGATGGTGATCAGGTTGAGAAAGAGGCCGAAATACAGCAGGCAGAAAAAAGAGACGCTGACGACAATCAACCGGAACAGGGAAAAGAGCTGGCCCTGCAATTCAAGGTCGAGCAGGTCGAGCAGTTCAAACCATTCGTGAAAACCGTGGACGATGCCGAAGATGGCGAGCAGCCAGAGGATTTTGGCAATGGCCAGTTCGCTGAAGCGGACGTCCCGGGACAAGATCGCCACGCCAAGCGTAAAGAAGGTCAGGCCGTAAAACAGGTAGAGTAAAAAACTCCAGAACATGTCGGCTCTCCCGAAACGGCCGTTTCTGCCGGATAAGTCGGTCTTCCGGTGCTGATGCCGGACCATGTGGCCGGCAGTGCGGTGCCGTGGCGACCGTTTTGAACACAGCATAGTGCTCGTTGGTAAAAAAAGCAAAATCAGTTGTTCTCGAAGCGGTTTTCGGCTAGGTTCGAAAAACCTGTTCATCGCGTGTTCGGGCCCTGCGCCTTGATTCCAGCTGGGATCGCTCGTCGCCTGGCACAGAGGAGCCGGCTGTGTGTCGGATGGAAACCATCATCAATGAAGTAAACGGAATGGCAATGAAACGGCATAACCTTCGTGTTGAGAAAATCGGTGGGACCTCAATGGCTCGTTTTCAGGAGATATTGAAAAATATCATCCTGCGCAATGAAGATGATATCTATGGCCGGGTTTATGTGGTATCCGCCTACGCCGGAGTGACCAACGACCTGCTCGAGCACAAGAAGAACGGGCAGCCGGGGATCTACAAGTTGTTCGAGGATCAGGAGAACTATCCCCGCAAGATGCTGGCTCTGCGGGACCGCTTGATCGAAATGAACGAAAGTCTGGTACCGGCAGGACTCTCTCTGGCCGATGCCAACGATTTCATCGGCGACCGGATCGATCTGTCGATCAACATTTTGCGCAGCATGGAAAACGTGCTTGCCTCCGGCTATGTCACCCGCACCGAGCTCCTGCTGGCGGCACGCGAGCTGCTGGCCTCGCTCGGCGAGATGCACAGTGCCTTCAATTCCGCCAATATCCTGAAAAATCTCGGTTATGATTCGAGCTATGTCGACCTGAGCGGTTGGGATGACGGCCGGCAGTTGACTATCGACCAGCGGATCAAGGACTGTTTCGACGAGATCGACCCGTTCTCGACCGTCTGTTTCGCCACCGGCTACACCAAAGGTACGGAAGGCATTATGCGAGAATTCGACCGCGGCTATTCGGAGGTGACATTTTCCAAGGTCGCCGTTTTGCTCGGCGCTGCCGAGGCGATTATTCACAAGGAATACCACCTCTGCTCCGGCGACCCGCTGATCATCGGCGCGGAAAACGCCCATCCGGTGTGCAACACCAACTACGACGTCGCCGATCAGCTGGCCGATGTGGGTATGGAGGCCATTCACCCGAAGGCGTCGAAACCGCTGGAAACAAAATCGATACCGATCCGGGTGAAAAATGCCTTTGATCCGGAACACCCCGGAACGCTCATTACCAACGACTTTATCGCCCCGAGATCAAAAGTTGAGATCGTTACCGGTTCGGATCACGTTCTCTGCCTGGCCATCCACGATGCCCGGATGGTCGGTGAAGTCGGTTTCGACGGCTGGATCATGGAGGTGGTCGCCCGTCACCAGGTCTCTTATATCAGCAAGATGACCAATGCCAATACCATCGACCTGATCATTGCCGAAAAAGACAGCTCACCGCACCTGATTGCTGAACTGAGCGATTTGTTCGAGAATGTGACGAGTCGGCCGGTGGCTATCGTCTGCGCCATCGGTTCCAATATCGGTCAGCCTGGGATCCTGGCCAAGGGGGCGCAAGCCCTGGCCAGTAAAGGGATCAATATTCTGGCGGTGTCGCAGACTACCCGGCAGACCAATATGCAGTTCGTCGTTGAGCGCAAGGAATTCGCGGATGCCCAGCGTGCGCTGCACGCCGCGCTGTGC
>CAZUJZ010000117.1:6355-11885 GCA_964620665.1 uncultured Desulfofustis sp.
TTCGGCCACTCGGCGTCTGCTTCGTCGGCGATGTGATAGCAGAAGATCGGCCACGTGAACTCCCGTTTTGAAATGGGGCAACGCAGCGTGACCGTGTGTTCGTCGACGCCGATAACCTCCCAATCGCCCCCTCGCCGAGAGCCCTCGATGCGGATTTTCTGGCCGACCTTAAAGGGGTAGGCGACAAAGACGGTGACCTGTTCTCCCATAGCTTCCTCCCGGCGACGTGCCGGTAATCCTATTGCTGCGGACGGCTTTCAGGCCGGGCAGGTGGCTGCCAGCAGGCGGTCGACTGCCTGCACTGCCGGCGAATCATCGGGCAATTCCAACAGCGAGCGCTTTTCCATGTCGAAATCGAGCAGGGCCGGGTCGTCCGGAATGATGCCGACGATGGGCAGGCCGATCTCTTCCGCTTCTCTGAGAAAGGTGTCGTTGAGCTGTTCGGGTGCCCGGGTGACGACGATGCCGAGATCCTGCACCTGCAATTTGAGACTGCCGAGCATCGCGTTGATCCGGCCGACGGCACGAAGTCCGCGCAGGGAGTAGTCGGTGACCAGGTAGAGGTTGTCGACTCGGCCGCTCGTTCGCCGGCTCAGGTGCTCCATGCCGGCTTCGTTGTCGACCACCATATAGCGATAGCTGGTGGCCAGTCGATCGGTAAAACGGTTGAGGATGTTGTTGACCATACAATAGCATCCTTGCCCTTCCTGGCGGCCCATCACCAGCAAGTCGAAAGACGGCTGTTCGATCAGGGCCTGCTCGACCAGGGTTTCCAGGTAGATGGCCTTGTCCATGCCGGACGGCACGCCCTGCGGGTCGCGCATAAAGGTTTCCCTGATGTCGCCGATGGTGGTCGGTACTGCAAGGCCGAGGGTTTCGCCGAGATTGCTGTTCGGGTCGGCATCCACGGCAAGAATCGGTGTCTGCCCGTTGTTGGCAAGATGACGGATCACCAGGGCGGCCACCGTGGTCTTGCCGACGCCGCCTTTACCGGCAAAAGCGATGATTTTACTCATTGGTCGTTCCTGTTTTCGCGCTGCGGCGTTTTTTCTTTTTATCCTCGACCGGCGGGCCGAGCAGGCCCTTGAGTCGGTCGAGAACACGGTTGTTGACGGTAGCGTTTTGCTCGATGCCGAGGACTTTCTCATCGATGCCGAGGCACAGGCCGAGCAGCTGGGGATAGAGCAGGACCGGCAGGATTTCATAGTCCGGTCCGCCGGCCCTGACCTGCAGTTGATTGGTGTCGAACTGCAGGTGGCAATAGGAGCAGATCGGGACCATAAAAGCGGCCCCGGCAGCGCGGGCACCGTTGACCTTTTCGTTGAGCAGGCGATCGGCAACGTCGTTGTTCAGGCCGGCCAGTGCGGCGCCGCAGCATTCGAGCCGGCCTTGCCAGTCCAGGCAGGTGGCGCCGGTGAGGCGGACCAGGTCGTCGGTGATCGCCGGTACGAAAGAATCGTCAAACTGTGTCACTTCGCGCGGCCTGAGGATATGGCAGCCGAGAATGAGAGCCAGGTCGAGGCCGCTGAACTGGTTGACCAGCTGTTTCTTGATTGTGTCGCTGCCGATGTCGTCGTGCAGCACCGTCAGAAAATGCTTGACCTCGCCGGTTCCGGCATAATGCAGGTCTTCCCTGGCCAGCAGCCGGTTGATCTTGTCGGCCAGTTGCGGGTTATCGGCCAGCACGCTTCTGGCCTTCTGCAGGCTGGCAAAGCAGCAATTGCAGATGACCATGACGTCCAGCCCCATTTTCTCGGCAATGGCCAGATTGCGGACCGACGGCATGATATAGGATTCTTCGTCGACGTTGCGGACCGGATAGCCGCAACAGGTAAATTCGGGGACAATCACCAGCTCGACGCCGAATCGCTGCAGTACGGCCCGGGTCGAAACGGCGTATTGTTCGATGCGGATCGGGATGTTGCAGCCCTGGAAGAATGCCAGTTTCATGCGGTGCCTCCTGAGTCGATGGTCTTGATCGCAGCATTCTTGAGTCGATAGAAGATATCGGTCAGCTCCACCTGGTTCGGGCAGTGCTCCTGGCAGAGATAGCAGGTGGAACAGCTCCAGATCATCCGGGCGCCCATGGCCAGTTCCCGGTTGCCGATGCCGAGGCTGTAGATGATCTGGTGCGGCAGCAGGTCGAGGTGCTCGACCGGGTCGTCGTAGAGCCGTACCACCGGGCAGATGTTGGTGCAGCGCTGACAGGTGTAGCAGCTTCGATAACTGTCGGAGCCTACCGGAACCGGTGTCGTCTCCAGGCTCAGGCCGGACAGGTCTGCCAGTTTCCGGAAGCGCTGGTTGAATAGCTCCTGCAGTTTCTTCAGGGCCTGCAGATGCTCGTCGGCGAAGCGCCGGGCCAGGGCCAGCGGAAAGGAGAAATGGCTGAGCAGAGATGTTTCCGGGATGCCGCGGCCAAGCAGGTAGTAGCGTGAGCTGACGAAGAGTTCGCGCAGGTTGATGCCCGATGGGCAGACCGTCGAGCAGCGGTCGCAACTGGTGCAGATATAGAGGCCTTTTTGCAGGTGACTCAACGTGGCCCGGTCGACGGGCTGGCCGGCGGCGACTTTTTTGAGCAGCTGAACTTTCTCGGAGGGCAGGATGAAATCGTTCTGGAACGACTCATAGAACATCAGCGACGAGCAGAGTTCACTGCAGACGCCGCAATGGGTACAGGCCGACAGGCCGATTTTCTGGCGGGTGAGTGTATTGGCCGGTTCGACCGGATCTTTCTTGAAGCCGAGCACACCGTTGATGAGCAGGGATACCGGCACGGAGATGACATGGAACATCTTGCTGAACGGCAGCCAGGCGAGCAGAGCCAGGCAGCTGAGCAGATGCAGCGTCAACAAAACCGTGATGACACCACCGTCGCCGAGCGCCGAGGCGAGTGGTCCGATAACCTTGGCCACCGAGAAACTGACGAAGGCCGCGGTCGCCGGGGCGTGACATTCGGTGCAGCTGCGCGAGCTGATTTCTCGACCGGCCTCGACCAGTGCCGGGTCATAGGGTTTGACCGCATGCACCGGAACCAGCCCCTGCTCGGCGGCCCAATAGGTCTCGAGAGCGAGTTCTTCCGCTTCGTCGGCGACATCACCATAATCGTCGACCATGGCCTGGTAGGCGTCAAACGAGGAGATCTTCACCCCTTCCAGCAGGAAACCGCTGATGATGATGGTTGCCACGAAGGCCAGCGCCAGCCAGTCGCTGGCCAGGCTTTTGACACGCTGTGGTTTGTCGGTGAGACGCCGATGCAGCGCCATGACCAAGCCGACCAAGACCAGCAGACCAAAGACGTTGCGCAACGTGAAGAATGGTTGCAGAGTCGAATAATAACCGCTGAAAAAGAACTCACTGGCGTCAGTGCCGAGGCCGTGCATGAAGAGCAACAGCAGAAAACCGACGACAATGAGGCTGTGGGCGATCCAACGCCGACCACTGACGGTCAGGAGCCGTTTTTGCAAAAAAACATCGGTAACCAGAGTCTTGAGCAGTGCCAGAAGGTTGCTGCTTGCCAGGGTCTTTCCCAGTCCCCGCAATGCCGCCGGGATCCGGCTGGCCGGCGACTGCGGTTGGCCTGTTGGTTGAATGCCCTGGGAAAACCAACTGCGTCCGCGGTACAAGATTCCGGCCAGAAAAATCAGAAGGGCAATTCCAAGAAGGATCTTCATAATCATTCCCGCGAGATGTGGTTGCTCCGAAACGTCCGGTCAGTGAGGGGACGTCCTGATGGCTCCTGCCGTGCGGCCGTGATTGATCTGTGGACCGGCAATTAAAACCTGTGGCTGACTGAAGCCGTGATCGAGAAAAACGAAATCTTGCCAGATCAGGCAGGACTGCCGTCACCACCGGTTCAGGCAACTCTGTCGAATCTACCGGCGGTGGTAGCAAAAGTCAATTCTCTTACGACATCGTCGAACCTGATTGATGTCCTTGACAACGCCTGTCCGCCGGCCTCTGAGGTCTGACGATCAGGCCGCAGCGCAGCAGCCGGAGGAAGAGCCAACCAGCCCATCCGACCACGATGCCGATTTTCATGTTTCGTTGTGATATCTCGTCATGGCGGTTCTATGAAAAAAGCGAGCAGTCGACCGCTTGACGAAAGATTGCAATTTGTCACCGGTCTCGGCTTCCGCTGATGATCCGCTTCTCCGTTACGATTCGATCAAGCAGTTCATCATGCTCGGCCAGCGGGAGTCGGTCGACGACCTGCAGTTCAAAGGCGAGCGCAATGCGGACAGCGTCCGGGACCTGGGCCAGCAGCCGATCGTAGTAGCCGCCGCCGTACCCGAAGCGGCCGCCCCGCGGGTCAAATACCGAGCCGGGCAGGATGATCAGGTCGAGATCCTGCGGGTCGACCAGGCATCGGGGGAGCAGCGTCTCGCGGGGTTCGGGGATGTTGCAATAACCGGGGACCAGGTCGTTTGCCGGATCGTCGATGGCGACCAGGTCGAGCCGTCGCTCCCTGACTCTGGTGAGCGGTACGACAACCCGCTTGCCGCGTGCCAGCAATGATTCTATCAGCGGCAGGGTCTGCACCTCGCTCCGGAAACTGACGTAGGTACAAACTGTCGTGGCATCGGCGATTTCGGGCAGGGTCAGGAGTCGCTGATGAATAGCCTCGCTCTTGCTGACGAGTTCCTCCGGGGTGAGGTGATCGCGGGTGGCCAGGATGGTCTTTCGTTGCTGGTGCACGTCGCTCATGGGTACTCCTGGATGGTAACGGCGGTTCGGTCCGCTAGAGTCGCTGAATGGTGTAGAGAAAAAGTGGCAGCCTGCTGAGTCGCTTCAACTCGTAAAACGTAAAGAGCCGGGCCCGGGACGGGCTGTCGAAGCGGAGCGGGGAGAGATAGATGGTACCTTTGTCCCGTGTCCGGCCAACGTCGTCCCTGATCAATGAGATCAGTGAATTGTAGTGATTTTTACCGAGCTTGTCATCAATAACGAAGTTGGCGGTAACCTCGATGGACGGAAACGATTCATTGATTTCGAGCAACGTTGCGAACGCTTGCCGGATCGCCGCCGCCGTCAGGGGCTTGCCGAGCCGGTCGAGGGTGGCCTGGTCTGCGGATTCCAGGCCGAGATTGATGTAAATCCTGCCGGGCAGCACGTCGAGTTCGGCAAACAATTGCCGGGGCGCCCCGAGCAGCGAGCCGACCGAGCCAAACAGGAAGACGTTGCTGCCGGCGATCGCTGAGTCGGCCAGGCCGAGGCGGGTGTGGGCCTGCTCGACGGCATGACAGAGCAGCTCCGGCTTGGTCAGCAGTCCGTCGTGCTCACCGAGAAAGACGCTGTTGTAGTTGGTCAGCTCGTCGCCGAAATAGCCGGCCAGCCGGTCGAGCTGCTCGTCGATCTCCCGCCGTGACAACAGGGTGACGACAGTGTCGTTTTTGACCCGGCAGAAGCTGCATTTATAGAGGCAGCCGCGACAGACGGTGAGCGGAATGACCCGGTAATCCACATGCCTGGTGTCAGGCGGCAGCACGGATGGTCGGCTGCCGATGATCGCAAACAGGTCCTGTGCCCGCCG
>CAZUJZ010000118.1:0-11884 GCA_964620665.1 uncultured Desulfofustis sp.
CTGCTGCTCCAACCACTGGCAAGCCGGCGAGCACCGGAAAAGCTCTAGTTGAATCAGGCCATGGCGATTTCATCTCGGGTACCACGAGCTCGATTATCACTCTTTCAACACGATCGTGATCCGTCCGTCATCGACGCGAATATCCTCAACACCTTCGGAAAACGATCTCCAGAACCCCGGATCGCCACCGGACTCCTTCACCAGGTCGATGTTTTTCAGACCACCCAGCCAGGCATTGGGGACCGGTACCCCCATGATGCTGACCCCTTGCAAAACAACTGACGGTTTACCTGCAATGAAGGCCATGGCCACCCCGGCGTTGAAGCGCAGGGTCTTGCCTCCCAGCACCGGGAAATCAGGGTCCAGGGGCACGAGCAACTTGATGCTGACCAGGTCCCGAGACAGGTCGATGGCCAGTCGGCGCGCCAGATCGGAATTGTTCGCCAGCAGCGCATTGAGCTCACGTTCATTGAAGCTTACCTCGCGAGAGGCGCCCTCCTCGCTATAGCGCTCCGGCCTGAGCGCACCGTGTTCATCAAGGCCTTCAGCTACCGGTCCGCCGGGCTCTTGTGGGATCTGACTTGCGTCAGGCTGATAGCCCAGCACCTGGAGCTTGTCGTCGAGCACCGTTTGTTCTTTGGCGCTGAGTTCAACCGGCTTAAACTCCCGAACAAACACATAGTTCTTCAGAAACCAGTAGCTGCCGCCAAGCGTCAGCAACATGGTAGCCAGCACGATCAACACCACGTTGGTCGGGCTGACACCGCCTTTACGGGTCTCAGGTGCTGCTCGTGGGTGTTCGCTTTCCATGGAATCATCCTTTCTCTGGTGACAAACCTAAAAAACCAAGCTGTCGGGCCATCCATCAACAGGACACCGGCAGATCCGGACCACTGCTTCGGCTATTCGAGCTGTCGGAAACACTGGCAAAATCGCCGTCAGCTAGAGAATAAGCACCGATTGGCATCAGCACTATCAGAATACTGCACTCGCCTGAATTGCACGACCGGGCGCCAGACTCTCTCGCGGTCATTCACCGCAATCAACCGGCCCTCTCGTTTTGACAGGCTGTATGCCATGATATAGGATAATCTACCGACCCGTCACCGCTGGAGCCGAGGATACCACCATGAGCCGTCAACCACAGAAAGAGAGAGAACTATGACCTGGACAACGTGGATTGCAACCAAACCGGATACCACAAATGATGAAGCCGTACAGCAACTGTACCGCCGGACGCGCGAATACGCCACCGGAAACCCTCCCGACCTGGTTCGTCTGAACAGCTTGACCCCTCCGGTGGCCGGCTTGCTCTACGACTTGCAGAAAGCTGTCTATCACAACGCCGATGGCCTGACTCTTCGCGAAAAGGAAATCGCCGCCCTGATTGTCTCAGCCTTTAATGGCTGTGTCCACTGAACGGCCACCCACCTGGAAGCCCTCGGTCGAGTGGCTGGTGATCAACTCTTCGCAAAACAGGTCAAAGATGATTACACCAAGGCCGGCCTCAGTATCCGCGAACGGTGTATCGCCGATGTCACTGTCAAAATAACCCGCATCCCCAACGCCTGCAGCCCGGCCGATGTGCATGCTCTCAAAGAGGTGGGCCTGGACGACAAAGCTATCCTGAGCCTGGTTCAGATCGTTTCTTACTACAATCTCAGCACCAGGCTTTTTGAGTCGCTCAGTACGATTGATGAGTAACACATCAGAAATATCCTTTTCCATCCAAAAGAGCTCCACTGCCGAAACGAAAACGAAGCTTCTTTTAAAAGAATAATCATTGTGTTATAGCTCATTGAGAGACAAACAGAACTTCTCGCCACGTATCGGCACAACATTATAGTGATACCGGCGCATTTGGTGTCCTGCGGGTCGTCCAGGACGCTCAGTCAATAAAGTTCACAGAGGAGGGATGAAGCATGAAGAACATGTGGTTGTCACTATGTGCTGTACTGCTTTTGGTTGCCGGCCCAGCCGTCGCCGAGGAC
Organism: uncultured Desulfofustis sp.; assembly: GCA_964620665.1. GTDB lineage: Bacteria > Desulfobacterota > Desulfobulbia > Desulfobulbales > Desulfocapsaceae > Desulfofustis. Next base: position 1,992 of record CAZUJZ010000118.1, read on the forward strand.
AAAGCCACCCTCGTGGTCGGTGTGTCCTCGGACATCCACACCCTGGACCCGGGTGTTTCCAGCGACAATTACGACTGGCGCCAGATCTATCCCTGCTATGACCGCCTCGTCAAGTACAAGGTGGTCAACGGCGAAGGCTCCACCGAGGTCGAGCCCCAGGCGGCCGAATCCTGGACGGTTTCCGATGACGGTACGGTGTGGACCTTCACCATCCGCCAGGGAATCACCTTCAACGACGGCACCCCGCTCGACGCCGAAGCGGTGAAGTTCTCCTTCAACCGGACCCTGACCATCGGCAAAGGGCCGGCCGACAATATCGGCGCCATCGAATCGATGAGAGTCATCGACCCTTATACACTCGAGATCAAACTGAAAAACGCCTATGGCCCGTTCCTGCAGACCCTGGCCACGGACGGTGCCTCCATCGTCAATCCAAGCGTGATGCAACACGAGAAAGACGGCGACCTGGCCCAGGCCTGGCTGGCCGAACATACCGACGGCAGCGGTCCGTTCACCCTGACCGAATGGACCAGGGGGCAACGGGCGGTCCTGGAGGCCAAACCCGACTACTGGGGCGGCGCGCCGAACATCGGCAAAGCGATTATTCGCTTCATGAGCGAATCCGCCGATCGCCGCATGGCTCTTGAGCGCGGCGATATCGACATTGCCGAGAACATCCTCGTCGACCAGATTCCGGCCCTCGAGAAAAACCCCGATATCGTGGTCAAGCGCTTTCCCTCACAGCTCGTCGAATACGTCTATATCAACTGCCAGAAACCTGTCCTGTCCGACAAGCGGGTCCGCCAGGCGCTGAACTACGCGATCGACTACCAGGGCATCATCGATCACGTGCTGCAGGGCAACGGTGTCCAGATGCGCGGACCGATACCGAAAGGCATGTGGGGCCACAAGGAAGATCTCTTCCAGTATTCCCTCGATGTCGAAAAAGCCAAGCAGCTGCTGCAGGAAGCCGGTGCGGAAGATCTGAGCCTGACTCTGATCTATTCCGATCGGCGGGCCGCCTGGGAGCAGATCGCCACCGTCATGCAGAGCAACTTCCGCGATATCGGCGTCGATCTGAACCTCGAACTGATGGCCAACCCGACCCTGCGGGACCGTATGGACAAGGGCGATTTCGAACTCTGTCTCGGCGCCTGGAGCCCGGATTTCGCCGATCCCTACATGTTCATGAATTTCTGGTTCGAATCGGACAAATGGGGTCTGCCCGGCAACCGGAGCTTCTACAAGAACGAGCAGGTCGACACGCTGGTCAAGAAAGCGGCGGTGCTCAGCGATCAGGCCGAGCGGGTGAAGCTGTACAACGAGGCGCAGGAGATCATCATGGAAGACGCGCCGTACATCTTCCTCTACCAGGTGCAGACCATCGTGCCGATGCGCAAGAATGTAACGGGCTATGTCTATAATCCGATGCTCGAATCCATGTACAACTTCGAGACCATCGCCAAGTAAGCGCCGGACCGATAATGCGCGTCCTGCACTACGTTCTGCGGCGGCTGGCCTACATGGTCCCGGTTCTCTTCGGGGTCACCGTGTTGGTCTTCATTATCTCGCACGCCATTCCCGGGGACCCGGCTTCAATGATCGCCGGGCCCAAGGCCAGCCGCGAGGCCGTGGAGAACATCCGCAAAAGCCACGGCCTCGACCGGCCCCTGGTCGTTCAGTACCTGAATTTCGCCACCGGGCTGCTGCACGGCGACCTGGGTACGTCGATCCGTAATCATCGCCCGGTTACCGAAGATCTGGCCGACTTTTTCCCGGCCACCCTGGAGTTGACCCTGGCCAGCATGACCCTGTGCCTGGTTATCGGCATCCCCTTGGGGATCCTGGCGGCAATCAGGAGGAACCGGATTACCGACCATATCATCCGGGTTTTCTCGGTTTTCGGGGTTTCCATGCCGGTCTTCTGGCTCGGGCTGATGCTGCTCTTCATCTTTTACCGCAACCTGGGCTGGCTGCCGGGTTCAGGGCGGCTGGATGCGGTGCTGACGCCGCCGGTCCAGGTCACCGGGCTATACCTGATCGACTCCCTGCTCGAAGGCAATTGGCCCATCTTCGTCAATGCGCTCTGGCACATCCTGCTGCCGGCCTTCTGCCTCTCCTACGTCTATCTGGCCATCATCACCCGGATCGTCCGCTCGTCGATGATCGCCGTGCTCGGCCAGGAATTCATCACCACGGTCCGGGCGTACGGGCTCTCCGAAGCGGTGATCGTGCTCAAACATGCCTTCAAGAACTCCTTGATCCCGACGGTGACCATTACCGGCCTGTCCCTCGGCGAACTGATGGGCGGTGCCATTTTGACCGAGACGATCTTCGGCTGGCCGGGCATGGGAAAATATGTCGTCGACTCGGTCAACTCCCTTGATTTTCCGGCGATCATGGGGTTTACCCTGGTCGTCGCACTGGTCTATGTGGCAATGAATCTGCTCGTCGATGTCCTCTACGCCGTGCTCAACCCCCGGATCCGCTACTGACATGGCTATCGCGACGCTCCGTCATCATCCCCGGTTCCGGGAGTTGGGCCTGACCCTTAAAATACTTGGTCGCAATCCGCTGGCCGTGGCCGGTGGCATCATCATCGCCACCATGATCCTGCTGGCCACCTTCGCCCCCCTGCTCGCCCCGTTCGACCCGATCGGTATCAGTCTCGGCGACCGGCTCAAACCGCCGGGCGGCGACCACCTGTTCGGTACCGATGAGATGGGCCGCGACATCTTTTCCCGGGTCCTCTACGGGGCGCGGATCTCCATGGTCATCGGCCTGATGGTGGTGAGCATCGCCGGGGGCGTGGGGACCCTGATCGGCGCTACCGCCGGTTTTATCGGCGGGCGGATCGACAATGTCATCATGCGGTTGATGGACGTGATGCTCTCCTTTCCGTCCCTGGTGCTGGCCATGGCGCTCGCCGCGGCGATGGGACCGAGCCTGACCAGTGCGGTATTCGCCGTCACCGTGGTGATGATCCCCAAGTTTGCCCGGCTGGTCCGCGGCGAAGCCCTGGCGGTCCGGGAAATGCCCTATATCGCAGCTGCCCGGGTATCCGGGGCGAAAAACGGCTGGATCATCCTGCACCACGTGATTCCCAACTGTATCAGCACCGTCATCGTGCTCTCCACCCTGACCCTCGGGGACACCATCCTGGTCGCCGCTTCGCTGAGCTTCATCGGCCTCGGGGCCCAACCGCCGACCCCCGAATGGGGGGCCATGATCAGCGTCGGCCGTAAATTCCTGATGGACCAGTGGTGGTACGCAACCTTTCCCGGCCTGTTCATCCTGGTCACCGTCATCGGCTTCAACGTGCTCGGTGACGCGCTGCGCGACGTCCTCGATCCCCGGATCCGCAGGTAGCCCATGAGCGAGATACTTCTTGATATCCAGGATCTGTCGGTGGAGTTTTCCGGCTATCGCGGCACCGCCAAGGTGCTCGACCGGGTCAACCTGAACCTGCGCGCCGGTGAGATCTTCGGGGTAGTCGGCGAGACCGGCTGCGGCAAATCGGTGATGGCCAAGTCCGTGCTGCGGCTGATCCCCGACCCGCCCGGCCGGATCACCGGCGGCCGGATCCTGCTGCGCGGCGAGGATATCCTGCAGGCCGGCCACCGGCGGCTGCGCCGAATCCGGGGCAATGTCGTATCGATGATCTTTCAGGAACCGATGTCCAGCCTCAACCCGGTCTTCACCGTCGGCAACCAGATGTGCGAAATCCTGCAGCTGCACCGCCCGCTGGACAAACGCGCTGCGGAGGCAACCTGTGTCGATCTACTGCGCCGGGTCCAGCTGCCCGATGCACCCTCGATCCTGGCCAAATACCCGCACGAGTTGTCCGGTGGTATGCGCCAGCGGGTGATGATCGCGATGGCCCTGTCCTGCGATCCCGAACTGCTCATCGCCGACGAGCCGACCACCGCCCTCGACGTCACGGTGCAGGGCCAGGTGCTGGCCATCCTGACCAGACTCACCCGGGAACAGGGCGTTACCGTGCTCTTCATCACCCACGACATGGGCGTCGTCGCCCAGACCTGTGACCGGGTGGCGGTGATGTACGCCGGCCATGTCGTCGAAGTCGCCGCGGTGACGAGCCTGTTCGCCGCTCCCCGTCACCCTTACACCAGGGGGCTGATGGCCTGCATCCCGACCATCGATGAGGATCGGGAAACGCTGGCATCCATAGCGGGTACCGTTCCCGAACTGATCGCCCCGCCGCCCGGCTGTCGCTTCATCGCCCGCTGCCCACATGCCGAAGCAGCCTGCACCGAGCGTCCCGGACTCTTCCCGGTCGGCCCCGATCATTTCGTGGCCTGTCACCTGTTCGGGCCAGATCACCGGCAGAAGGGGGCCGCATGAAACCGGTTATCGACGCTTGTCACCTGGTCAAGCATTTTCCGCTTGCCGGCGGCCTGTTGGGCCGGAAGACCCAGCTGCTGAAAGCCGTCGACGGGGTGTCGCTGGCCGTGGCGCGAGGTGAAACACTCGGACTGGTCGGGGAATCCGGCAGCGGCAAGTCAACCGTCGGCAATTGCATCCTGCGGCTCATCGAACCCGACCGCGGCGATATTCTCCTTGCCGGCCAGTCGATCCTGACGCTCACCGGCCAGGAGCTGCGCCGGGCGCGCCGCCGCATGCAGATGGTGTTCCAGGACCCGCAATCATCTCTGGACCCGCGGATGACCGTCAAAAAAATCGTCGGCTACCCGCTGAAAGTCCATGGCCTGGCCACCTCCTCGACGGAGATCGTCGATCGGGTGGTCCAACTGCTGCAGGAAGTGGGCCTGAGCAGTGATCACCTGGACCGCTATCCCCATGAATTTTCCGGCGGGCAACGACAGCGTATCGGTATTGCCCGGGCGCTGATAACCGAGCCGGATTTCATCATCTTCGACGAACCGACCTCCGCCCTCGATGTCTCGGTCCAGGCCCAGATCCTCAACCTTATCAAGGATCTGCAGCGACGACATGGCTACGCCTACCTCTTCATCTCGCACGATTTGACCGTCGTCCGCCATGTCAGTCATCGCATCGCCGTCATGTACCTCGGCATCCTGGTGGAAAGTGCCACCAAAAAAGAGTTGTTCGACCACCCGGCCCACCCCTACACGCTGGCCTTGCTCGCCTCGGCTCCCAAGCCGGACCCCCTGCTCCGCCAGGAACTGGCAGTCCTCCAGGGCGATCCCCCGAGTCCGGTGCAGGTTCCTCCGGGATGTCGCTTCCATCCGCGTTGTCCGCACGCCATGGAGATATGCCGCAACACGGAACCGGAGCAACGTGATATCAGCACCGGTGGTACGGCAGGTCCCCACCTGGTATGCTGCCACTTGTATAAAGAGGGCCGGCGCCGATGAAATCTCCTTTCACAACCACACCCAACCGGCAATCGACAACCCAGCAAAGCTATCAACAGCCAGCAGAACCAATCACCCTAATGAGGCAGACGAGGCAGGTATGAGAGTCTATATTTCAGCAGATATCGAAGGCATCGGCTGCGTTGTCCGCAGCGAACACTCTTCCCCGGGCGGCAGGGAATACGAGCGAGCCCGGCGCTTTATGACCGCCGAGGTCAATGGCGCCGTCCTGGGTGCCTTTGCTGCCGGCGCCATCGACGTGGTGGTTGCCGATTCCCACAACGTCGGCCTGAACCTGATACCGGAGGAACTCGACGAGCGGATCCGTCTCGTCATGGGCTCTCCCCGGCCGCTGGCCATGATGGACGGGATCGAGCTCGGTTTCGACGCCGCGATGTTCATCGGCTACCATGGCCGGGCGGGGACTGCCGATGCGGTCATCGCCCATACCTTTACCGGCCGGATTGCCGAGGTCCGGATGAACGATCTGGTCATCGGCGAGATCGGGCTCAGCGCCCTGCTCGCCGGCCACTACGGTATCCCCGTCGTCTTTATGGCCGGCGACGACGCCGGCTGCCGCGAGGCCGAAGCCCTGCTCCCCGGCCTCGCAACAATCTCCGTTAAACAGGGACTCGGCGCCTATGCGGCCATCTGCCGGCACCCCGCGGTCTGCCGGGAAAAAATCCGGGCCGCCGCCGAGCAGGCCATGCTGCGCTGCCGCCGCGAAGGCTTCCCGCAGCCGCTGACGATGGCCGGCCCGGTAACCCTGCAGATGCGCTTTACCACCGCCTCCAGCGTCGATCGTGTACTGCGCATGCCTCGAGTCCAGAGAGTAAGCGACACAATTATCCAGTATCAGGCTGCCGATCTGCTCGAAGCTTTTGCGGCCTTCAACACGATGGCGGATCTGGTCGAATTGACATCATTTATCTAGGCTCTGCGCAAAGCTTCCAGCCACCGCACATGCCCAGAACGGTCGACCGGACAGCTGTCAATGGACACCATCTTTTACGAAGTTAGTGGACATCAAGTGTTACGATTCCTGTCCTTTTGTTTCCGCGTCCGGTTGAATGGTTCGTTGGCGATAAAACGAATAATATGGGTAGAGTAGAGCACTGATTCAAGCAGTTGTTTCCGACCCTTGTGATGACGCCTCGCCGCACGCGGCTACTACGTGTTCCGAAGCCATTCCTCCTCTCCTCAATGCTCCCTCATCAAACCGTGCATACGGTTTTCCCGTACACGGCTTTCCGATGTTCTTCTTCATAAGGCATGCGTTTTACGCCAACTTGCGGTTGTTGGAAGTTTGAAAAGTCCATAGCTGCCATAGAGTTTAGATGTCGGCAGGTGATGATAGGCCTGAGCTCGGCTATGTAGTTTAAAACGACGGCGCAAATGGGTACGCAGCCGTTCTTCAACATGCCATTTCACATGCCCGAACACTGCGGTGCTGTTGCGATAATGGAAATACTCGCTCCAACCGCGCAGACTCCTGCTTACCTCTGCAGCAACATCTATTAACGGAACCGGCGTCCGTTTTCGGTCAGTCAATATCTTCATACGATCTTTGACTCGTTTAACCGATCTCTTGGATGGCTCGACGTGAGACCTGACCCCGCCGCTGTGAAAAAAATTACGTTTTTGTTGAATGCGCAGGAAATGATACCTATAAATTATGTTTATGTAGACGGTAATAAGATCGTTTGAGACATTGCATAAGGTTCTATGGGAAAAAGAAGAATCTGCCTGATTTATCAGTTGTGCACAGGCTGTGACTTATTTGTCCGGAACACTTTGGTGGTGCTGCTCACGCCGGACGTTGAGGTGCTTAACCGAAACTGCCCCTCCCTCATCGTATTGCCAGTCCCAAATTGAGCCAATAAATTCATCTGGAGCATACCATGCTACATCGAAAACCTCGGCTGGCGCCGGAATACACGTATCCCGTCGACGAATGGCAAGTGATCGAGAAGCACTTTTCGCCGGAGTATCTCGGCCAGAGCGAGACGCTTTTCGCCCTGTCCAACGGCTATATCGGCATCCGTGGAACCCACGAGGAAGGACGCCCTGTATTTAAACCCGGCACGTTTGTAAACGGGTTTCACGAAACCTATCCTATCATATACGGAGAATCAGCCTATGGATTCGCCCAGACCGGCCAGACCATGCTCAATCTGGCCGACGCCACCCGCCTGCGGCTTTTCGTCGACGACGAGCCTTTCGTGATTGACCATGCCCACCTGCTTCGATACGAGCGAGTATTGAACATGGCAGAGGGCGTTCTGGTCCGAAAAATCCTCTGGGAGACCCCGGCCGGCAAACGCGTGCAGATCGAATCCACCCGGCTCGTCTCTTTCGTCCACCGTCATGTGGTTGCCATCTCCTATACGGTCACCCTTCCCGACCACGAGGCCCCGGTGGTCCTGGTGTCCGAGGCCCGGGTCCCCGCTCACACCTCCGTGCAGGAGGGCGATCCCCGGCAATCACGAGGGTTCGATGAGCGGGTCCTGCTGCCGGAGACGCACCGGTGCCGGAACCTCCGGATCGCGCTCGGCCACAAAACGCGCAACAGCAAAATGACCGTGATCTGCGCGGCCGAACACAACGTATCGACCGAAGCTGACTGGAGCGCGGAATCACGCGGCAGCGACGACAAAGCTGAAACGGTGTTCCAGATCAAGGCACGGCCAGGCCAGCGGTTTACCGTGACCAAGATTCTCACCTACCACACTTCCCGCTCGGAGCCGATCGATGAACTTGCCGCGCGATCCGACCGGACGCTGGACCGGATGAAGGAGGAGGGCTGGGAGAATCTGTACCACTGCCAGAGAAGGTTCGTGGCCGATTTCTGGGAGCGAAGCGACGTGAAAATTCACGGGGATCAGCGGGTCCAGCAGTCGGTCCGATGGAACCTATTTCAGCTCCTTCAGGCCACCGCCCGCGCCGAGGGGGCCGGACTCGGAGCCCGGGGACTGACCGGCATGACCTATGAGGGCCACTACTTTTGGGACACGGAAATTTACGTGATTCCCTTTCTGGATTACACCGCCCCCTGGATTGCGCGAAACCTGCTGCGATTTCGTCACGGCATGCTGGAGAAGGCCCGGCGCCGGGCCCGGCAGGCAGGCGAAGCTGGCGCACTCTTTCCTTGGCGCACCATCAATGGCGAGGAAGCCTCTGCCTACTATGCGGCCGGAACCGCCCAGTACCACATCAATGCCGATATTGCCTACGCCCTGCGAAAATATGTCGAAATGAGCGGGGACGAAAAGTTCATGCACAATTACGGGGCGGAGATGCTGGTGGAAACTGCCCGCCTGTGGATCAGCCTCGGGTTTTTCTCCGATAGGAAAAATGGCTTCTGCATCAATGGGGTTACCGGTCCTGACGAATACAACACCGTAGTTAACAACAACCTGTTCACCAACTTGATGGCACGCGAACACCTGCGCTATGCAGCCGCCGTGATGAGCGAGATGAAAAAGACTGTTCCGGAGCGTTATGCCGCGGTGGTGGACCGCACCGGCTTTACCGACAAGGAGGCCGACTTCTGGCTGGAGGCCGCGGGCGCCATGTACCTACCCTACGACGAGAATCTGGACATCCACCTTCAGGAAGACGGTTTTCTGGAAAAACAAAGGTGGGACTTCAAAAGCACGCCGGCCGACCGTTATCCTTTGCTGCTTTACTACCATCCGCTGGTCATCTATCGACACCGGGTAATCAAGCAGGCGGATGTCGTCATGGCGCTGTTTCTGCTGGGCAACCGGTTCAGCATCGAGGAAAAGCGCCGAAACTTCGACTACTACGATCCGTTGACGACCGGAGACTCTTCTCTTTCGGTGTGCATCCAGAGCATCGTCGCATCGGAGATCGGATATCACGAAGAAGCCTACGAATATTTCCGATACGCGGTGCTCATGGACCTTGCCGACATCGGCGGCAACGTCCAGGACGGGGTTCATGTGGCGGCCATTGGGGGCACCTGGATGGCCCTGGTCTACGGATTTGCCGGCATGAGGGACTACGACGGGCGGCTGTCGTTCGACCCCCGGCTCCCGGTTCAGTGGAAAGGGATGGACTTTGCGCTTCAGGCGCAGGGAAGGAAATTGCGGATAAAAATTCGTCCGGACCAAGCTACCTATCACCTAACGACAGGGGAGGATCTGACGATCCGTCACCAGGGCAGACGGGTGAACCTTCGGACCGGCCAAGAGGTGATGGTTCCCATTACAGAACGGCCTGCGGGTGTGAAGGCGACCGTGGAGGCGCTGATTCCCCGAACGAAATTCGATGCGGTGCTCTTCGACATGGACGGAGTGGTCACCGCCACCTCCGAAGTCCATGCCCGGGCGTGGAAGAAGATGTTCGACGCCTGGCTCAAGGCCCGCTCCGAAGAACAGGGGGAGCCCTTCCGGCCGTTTGAGATCGACACCGACTACCTGCTCTACGTGGATGGGAAACCCCGCCAGGACGGGGTCCATGATTTTCTCGAATCCAGGGGGATTCAGCTTCCCGCCGGAAACCCGCAGG